>DASRSC010000312.1:0-7081 GCA_035695525.1 Pseudonocardia sp.
GCGGGCAACACCGACCTGGGTCCGTCGATCGGCTACGTCTTCGCCGCGCTCGCGCTGTTCGCCGCGGCGGCAGGCGCCACCTGGAGCGTGGACGCCGTGATCCGTCCGCACCTGGGACGCTTCGCCCCGCTGGCCGGCTCCTTACCGGCAGTGTGACGACGATCTCAGGTAAGGCTTCGGCCAACCTGGCCTGAGCCGCACCTGCACCTGCACCGGTGCTGACGCTGACGTGCTGGACGGACCCGAGCAGCGGGTGAACGACACCGGGTTCGATGCGGAGCGGCAGAACCGGGCTTCCCCGTGGCCGGGGGATCCCGACCTTGGCCGCGCACACGCAGAGGAGAAGTAGGCAGGAGTCACCAGGCACCTGGAGCGTGGTGCCACCAGGCCGCTGACCAGCATCGCGGCTGGCGTGCGGATGAAGGTGGTGCAGGAGACGTTGGGGCTCGTCGAGTGCGATCGCCGTCTTCCCCAACGGTCGCTGGGGCGGCCGCGGAGGCCGCCCCAGCGATGGCGCCGAGGGCGGCAGCGGGAACGGCTACGCACACACCGCGCACACACCCTTCGTCGGCGGGTCCTGCTAGTCCTGCTAGTCCGAAGAACAGAATGTGGGTGGGCCCCCGGGGGATCGAACCCCGAACCCGCGGATTAAAAGTCCGCTGCTCTGCCTGTTGAGCTAGAGGCCCCGGTGTCGCCCCGTAGGCCGGGCGACGCAGTACCACCCTACGGCTCCCGTCTCCGGTCGTGCTCGTCACTCTGTCGTGGCTGCGGAGGCCGGTCGTCGCTACGGGATGTCAAGCTCCATCCTCAAGCCATGCGCTCCCGATACCCGGTTCTCGCCGGACTGATCGGCGTACTGGTGTTGCCCGGTTGTACCCCGGCCACCGTCGCACTCCAGCCGTCCCGGTCGATGGTGCGCAACGTCGAGGTCAGTGCCACGTTCACCGAAGCGCTCAGCACGGCGGTCACCTACGACCGGAGGCTTGTCAAGGCGGGTTCGCACGCCGCGGTGAGTTCCCGGTCCGAGGGCGGGATCACCACTGTCACCCTGGTGGTGCGGGGGTTCGAGCCCGAGCGGCGATACGGCGCTCACGTACACAGCGATTCGTGCGGCGAGAAGGGCGCGGACGCTGGTCCGCACTTCCAGAACGTGGTTGATCCGGTGCAGCCGAGTGTGGACCCGCGGTTCGCCAACCCGCAGAACGAGATCTGGCTCGATCTCAGGACGGACGAGACGGGCGCCGGTACCGGCGAAACCACGGTGGCCTGGCAGATCCCGCCCGACCGGCGGCCGAAGTCGGTGGTCATCCACGCCAGGCCGACGGGGCCCGGGCCCGGTGTGGCCGGTACGGCGGGCGCCCGGGCCGCCTGCGTCGCCGTCGAGTTCTAGCGGCGAGGACAATAGGGCATCGTGAGTGCCCCGACCCCCGTCGCCGCGAAGCCGCTGCGCATCGGCCCGTACGCGTCCGACACACCTGTTGTGCTGGCGCCCATGGCCGGCATCACGAACGCGGGTTTCCGGCGCCTGTGTCGCGAGCAGGGCGCCGGCTTCTACGTCTGCGAGATGATCACCTCCCGCGGCCTCGTGGAACGCAACCCGCTGACCTTCCGGATGATCGCGATGGATCCCGACGAGCACCCGCGGTCGATGCAGCTCTACGGAGTGGACCCCGCGACGGTCGGGGCTGCGGTGCGCATGGTGGCCGAGCGGGATCTCGCCGACCACCTCGACCTCAACTTCGGCTGCCCTGTCCCGAAGGTCACCCGACGCGGTGGCGGGGCAGCACTGCCGTACAAACGGCGCCTGTTCGAGGCTATCGTCCGGGCCGCTGTGGACAACGCGGGTCGGATCCCGGTGACCGTCAAGATGCGCATCGGCATCGACGACGAGCGCCGCACGTACCTCGACGCCGGACGCCGGGCGGCCGACGCCGGCGTTGCGGCCGTCGCGTTGCACGCCCGAACGGCCGCGCAGCGCTACTCCGGCACAGCCGACTGGTCAGCGATCGCCCGACTGCGTGACGCCCTGCCTGCCGGGCTACCGGTGCTCGGCAACGGCGACATCTTCTGCGCCGCCGACGCACTCGCAATGGTGGCGGCCACCGGCTGCGACGGGGTGGTCGTCGGGCGCGGCTGCCTCGGCCGTCCCTGGTTGTTCGGTGACCTGGAAGCTGCATTCGCCGGCCGCCCGCTGCCGGTCCCACCGACGCTCGGGCAGGTGGCAGCCACCATGCGCCGCCACGCCGTCCTGCTGCAGGAACACATGGGCGCCGACAAGGGCATTCGCGACATGCGCAAGCACATCGCCTGGTACCTGAAGGGCTTCCCGGTCGGTTCCGATCTGCGCCGCAAGCTCGGCCTGGTCGGCAGCCTCGACGAGCTCGACGCGCTGCTCGCACAGCTCGACGCGCACCAGGAGTTCCCCGCCGAAGCCGACGGACCTCGGGGACGCCAGGGGTCGCCGGGGCGTGTGGTGCTGCCCGAACACTGGCTCGACGACCCCGACGACGCGTCGGTTCCCCTCGGTGCCGAACTGGAGCACTCCGGCGGTTGATGCACCGACGGGTAATGACATGATCACGCACGGCTAGCGTCCCGGTCGGGTGGATGCTCCCGCGAACGGGTGCGATCAACTCAAGGGTCACTACCGTCCCGTCGACACCACTGGCAACAGGGGAGGTGAGTGGTGGTTACGGTGCGCGCGGCTGTACCCATGGACACGCGGGACGGGGTTCCGCCCCGGGAAGCGTCACGGCCGAGTGAGCACTCTGCAACACCGCCCGCCACGGCCAATGCGGCGGCCCGGCACACCGCCCTCGCCGAGGAGCTCGCCGGAGCCGGCCGGTGGGAGCAGGCCTACCAGCACCTGCGGACCGCGGTTCGGCTCCTGCACGGCCAGCCCGTCCCCGACGAGCTCGACCGGCTTCGCCGCGAGCACGCCGAGGCACGTGAGCAGAGCCTCCGGGACTCCCTCACTGCGAGCTACAACCGGCGCTACCTCGACGAGCGGCTGGTCGCGCTGCTCGACGATCCGTTGTGCAGGGGCACGGCCGGGATATCCGTCGCGCTCGTGGACGTCGACCACTTCAAGCAGGTCAACGATACCTACGGCCACCCGTTCGGCGATCGTGTGCTGCAGCGGCTCGTCACCGAGCTCGACGCCGGGCTGCCCGACAGCGCGTTCTGCGCCCGCTACGGGGGCGAGGAGTTCGCGCTGGTGCTGCCCGGGCACGACCTGGTGGACGCCGTGCGAATCTGCGAGGCGGCGCGCCACCGCATCGACCGTCACCCATGGCACGAGCTGGATCCTGGGCTACGGGTGACGGTGAGCATCGGGGTGGCGCACACGTCGGGGCCCGTCACCGGGCTGGAGCGGCTCGTCGGGATGGCGGACGCGCTGCTGTACGGCGCGAAGCACTCCGGCCGCAACGCCGTCGCGTACCAGGACGAGCGCAATGGATCGGTGCGCCTCGCGGGACCAGCCGGCGGCCGGCGCTCGATCCGTTGGCGCCGTTTGCGTACCGACACCCGCTTGTGATGGAAACGATCCCCTCCGTAAGCTCGGCTTGGAGTCAGAGGGGGCGGGACCGGGTCACCACCCGTGCCCGCCCCTTGCTCGTGCCAAGGAGGTTGCGTGGAGGACGGTCCGAACCGTGCTCGGCGCTCCACCGCACCCGGCGGCCGCAGACGGGCCCCCGAGGCGCCCGACGACGTTCTTACCCGGCATGGCCTGCTCGGCGTCCCATCCCACGAGGATGTCCCCCCCGCCCCGACAGGGGGCCGGGCCGCGCGGCGACGCGCTGCCGAGGAACGCGAGGCAGCTGCACGTCCGCCGGTTGACGATCCTCGTGCCGCCGCGCCGTTCGCTCGGGGTGCGAGATTCGACGCCGCTGTGCCGTCCCCGCAGGTTCCCACGCGCGACCCGGGTCGCTCGGCCCGCGGAGCCGGCCCTGCCCGATCGGCCGCCGGCCCCATCCGACCGGCCTCCGACCATGGGTATCCGGCTCCGCCGGTCACCGCGACGCCTCGCGTGCCCCGCCGGCCCGCCCCCGACCCCGACCCGTGGCGGGCCGGCCCGCCACGCGAGTCGGGCCGCCACTCGTCCCCGACCGGCGTCCCCCCGCGCGCCACACCCCCGCCCCTGCGCGGTGGGCCGGCCTCCGACCCAGGACGCGATGCCCCCTGGACGGCTGTCCCGCGCAATCCGGAGCGAGACACACGGGCGCCGACGCGCCACCGCCCCGCTGTCGATTCCGACGGACCCACACGGGGGCGCCACGATGGCGGGCCGCAGGAGAAAGGTCGACGGGCGGCGAACCCGACCATGCCAGCCGGCGGACCTGCACCCGGAGCGCAGCCCGAGCCAGGGCGCCATTCGTCGTCCCGCCCCTCCCGCGCAGCGGCCCCGGACCTCGGTGCCGGGCGCGCGGCAACCCCGCCCCCGCCCCCGCCCTCGCGATCCGAGCGGTCGGGTCCGCACGGTCAGGTAGCGCCGGACGCGTCGGCGTCGCGCATGTCCGGCCGCCGCCCGGCAGGCTCCATCGCGGCCAACTCCGAGCGCGCCACCTCCCGGACCCAGTCCGGCGCGCCGTCGCGTGAGTCAGCGGCACCAGAGGCACCGGCCCGCGCGGGCGGCCGAGCCTCCCGTCCACGCCGCGAGCCGGACGCCGCCCCCGCCGCCCCTGCCACCTCCGGACGCCGCCGAGCCCAACCCACCACCCTCACCACCGATCAACCGACCACACGCAGCCGAACCACCACCCCACGCCACGACCCCGACGCAGCCATCTCCACCTCCGGACGCCGCCGAGCCCAAGCGCCCACATCCAATGTGGGCGCCCCGCTACACGCCCAGACGGCAGTCGGCAACGCCGAAGCGACGACCCGGGTCCGCGCCGCAGAATCCGACTCCGCGGCGGGCTCCAGCCGGGCACTGGACCGCAGCGAGCAGGCCGAGCGCACGCGCCGGACGGAGCGTGAGTCCGGCACGGGAAACCGGGCCTCACACATTGACGAAACCCTGACCCGGCTCACCGCCGCCCATGCCGGCCTCACCCTGCCGAGGCGCGACGGCGGGGACGAACCCGAGCTGCCGCCCCCTGCACCGAAACGGCGCCCCCGCCTCACCGCGGGCCGGCTGCTCGCCGGCGCGCTCGCCCTGCTGGTGTTCGCGACGACGACGTTCGGCTGGGGCGCGGAGGGTTGGCTGGAGTCCAGCATCCGCAACGCGGCGGCGCTCGACCCGCAGTCCGGCTCGATCGTCGACGCCGCCGCCCAGCTCGGCGACGAGAACGTGCTGATCGTCGCGACCGACGCCGGCAGCGCCCCAGGCGCCGGGGCCGGGACTGCCGGCGGCACCGGAGCCAGCGCGGACAGCGTCACCGTGGCCCACATCCCGGCCGGTGGCGGCCCCCTCGTCGTGTTGTCCGTCCCCGACGGCCTGGAGATCAACCGGCCTCCGTGCGAGCGGTGGGATCCCGCCGCGGCGTCCTATCTCGACCAGAGCGTGCCGGCCGAGGCCAGAACGCAGCTGCGCTCGGCGCTCGACGTCGGGGGGCCCCGTTGCGTCACGAGGGTCGTTCAGCAGCTGACCGGGCTCGCGATCACGAAGTACGTCGGGATCGACCTGGACGCCCTCAGCGCGATGGCGGACGCGGTGGGGGGCGCGACCGTCTGTGTCACGAAGCCGGTGGTGGACGGTGCGCTCGGCCCGGTCGTGCCCGATCCGGGTGCCACCACCCTCTCGGGCGTGCGCGCCGCCGACTTCGCGCGGGCCACGGACGTGCAGGGTGACCCACCGTCGGACTACGGACGGATCGAGCGCCAGCAGCAGCTGCTCGCCGCGGTCCTGGACAAGGCGGTCTCCGGAACCGCGCTGCTCGACGTTGCGCAACTCGTCGCCCTGCGCCCCGCGCTCGGCCGAGCCATCGTGACCGACGGCGCCGGGCTCGACGAGGTGCTTGCGGTGGCGACGTCCCTGAGCAGGCTCGACGCCAACGGGGTCACGTTCGCGGCGGTGCCCACGGCGGGTGACGCCAACAACCCGGGTCAGACGGTGCTCCGCGACGCCGATGCGGCGCAGCTGTTCACTGCCCTGCGGCAGGGCTCCCCGCTGCCCGAGCAGGCCCGCGACCTCCGTGCCGCCGACAGCGGACCCGTACCGGCCGATGTCAAGGTCGAGGTCCTCAACGCATCGGCCCGGGCCGGGCTCGCTGGTCAGGTCGGTGAGACGCTGAGCTCCCTGGGGTTCGGGGTCGGCCAGGTCGGCAACGCCGATCAACCGACGCCGCAGACCGTCATCCGCTTCTCCCCCGACGAGGCCGCGGCCGCCGCGCTGCTCGCGACCACCGTTCCCTCGGCGACCTCGGTGCCCGATCCGGGTACCACCGGGGTGCTGCAGCTCGTGCTGGGCAAGTCGTTCGATGACGTCGTCCGCGCACCGGCCGAACCCATCGCCCTCCAGGCCGACGGACCGTCCGTCACCCCGACTACCGCAACATGTCCGTGACCCGGTGAGCGACGTTCACCAGCGGTTCACCCGGTCATCAGGCTAAATGTCCGGCTCACCTCTACTCTCGACGCATGCGTGACGCCTACCAGGAGCAACTCGACGAATTGGCCGATGCCCTGGCCGGCATGTGCACCGAAGTGGCGGAGGCCATGGGAAAGGCCACCCGCTCGTTACTGGAGTGCGACCTGCACCTCGCCGAGGAGGTCATCTCCGAGGACGTCCGGGTCGACGAGATCCGCGCAGCGGCCGAGGAGAGGGCGTTCGCGCTGCTCGCGCTGCAGGCTCCGGTAGCCACCGATCTCCGGATCGTCGTCTCGGCGATCCATGGGGCGGGTGACATCGAGCGCATGGGCGACCTGGCGCTGCACGTGGCCCAGACGGCGCGCCGCCGCCACCCGCAGCCAGTGCTTCCCGACGAGGTCTGACGGTCGTCGCCACGGCCTGCTCGAACCCCACCAGAGCCCCGACACCGTCATCGTTGCCGGACGCCATCACCGCGATCATGAACAAGCCCCGCTACGCCACGGCGAGCTGGAGCCTGCTGGCCGCCGATATCGCCACGGGGAAGAC
>DASRSC010000313.1:0-18686 GCA_035695525.1 Pseudonocardia sp.
ACTCGTATCCGCGCACGACCCTCGACGCTACGGCTCGCCGAACATCCGCGCGCGGATCTGGGCGAGCTCGTGCTGCACCGCCGGGGAGGTCACGCTCTCGTCGTTGCGCCCCGGCTCGATACCGAACGACCGCAGGAGCGCCGCCGCGGGCACTGCTGGGTCGCCCGCCTCGCCCAGCACCGGGTGCAGCCCGTGGTCGGCGAGGTGGTGGAACACGAGGTTGACCACTGTCCACGGGTTGAACGTCTCGACGCTCTCGTTCACGTTGATGCTGTCGTCCACGGTGCCTCTTCCCGATCCGGCGGTCTGCCGAGCGTGGGCGCGGGGCCCTGGCACGGTCAAGGGCCGGGGTGTCGCAAGCTGAGACACCCGGTCGGTTGCGCCGGTCGGCCACGGCTACGACCGTGCCGGTCGTACGATGCCTGGCGTGTCCTCCGCACGGGCCGAGCGTCTGGTGAACCTGGTGCTCTGCCTGCTGTCCACCCGGCAGTTCCTGCCCGCCGAGCGGATCCGCCAGATCGTGCCCGGCTACGCCGACGCGCGCGGGGACGACGCGTTCTTCCGGATGTTCGAGCGCGACAAGAACGAGTTGCGCGAGCTGGGTGTGCCGCTGGAGACCGGGCGCCGGTCGAGTTTCGACACCGTCGATGGTTACCGCATCGCCCGCCAGGACTACGAGCTCGGCGACATCGAACTGGAGCCGGACGAGGCGGCGGCTGTCGCGCTCGCAGCCCGGCTGTGGGATTCCCCCGATCTCGCGGTGCCCGCGCACAGCGCGCTGGTCAAGCTGCGCGCCGCCGGGGTCGAGGTCGACGAGGACCAGGGCCGCGTGCAGCCGCGGGTGCGGACCACCGAGCCGGCGTTCGCACCCCTCCTCGCCGCCGTGCGGGCCGCGAGGGCCGTCACGTTCGAGCACCGCCGCGGCGGCCCGGGTGGCGTGGTGCAGCGCCGCACCGTCGAGCCGTGGGGCGTCGTGTCCTGGCGGGGGCGATGGTACTTGGCGGGGCACGACCGGGACCGCGATGCGCCGCGCTCGTTCCGGGTGTCCCGGATCAGCGAGGCCGTCACCCCCATCGGCCCGGCCGGCGCCGTCACGGTGCCGGCCGACGTCGACCTGATGGCGATGGTGCGTCGCAACGTCGATCCCCCCGCGGTCACCGGCACGGCCAGGGTGTGGGTGGCCGACAGCAGGGCCCACGGCCTGCGCCGGCTCGCTCGGGCGGTCGGGCGGTACACGCACGGTGGCAGGCCCGGCGACGAGCTGGAGCTCGACCTGCGCAACGTCGAGACCGTGGCCCGGTGGCTCGCCGGCCACGGTCCCGACGTCGCGGTGCTGGGCCCGGAGAGCCTGGCGGCGGCGGTCCGCGCCAACTGGGCGGCCGCGGCGGCGGCCCACGCCACCCGCGACCTGCACGCCGACGGCCGTTTCCCGGTGTCCGACCACCACGTCGTGGTACGTCCGGGCCGCGCGGGGATCGGGCCGTGAGCACCGGCGGGGTCACCGAGCGGCTGCCGCGGCTGCTCTCTCTGGTGCCCTACCTGCTCGCGCGACCGGGGATCCCGGTCGCCGAGGCGGCGGCTGACTTCGGGGTCAGCGAACGGCAGCTGCGCCGTGATCTCGAGCTGCTCTGGATGTGCGGCCTTCCCGGCTACGGGCCGGGTGATCTGGTGGACCTGTCGTTTTCCGGTGACACCGTCACCGTCACCCATGACGCAGGCATGCGTCGTCCGCTGCGGCTCACCACGGCCGAGGCAACGGCGTTGCTGGTGGCGCTGCGCACGCTGGCCGACGTTCCCGGCGTGGTCGACACGGCGGCGGTGCAGCGGGCCACCGCGAAGATCGAGCGGGCCGTCGGCGACGCCGGGCTCGTCGGCGTGGCCGTCGACCTGTCCCGCGAGGAGGCGGCCACCACCGCGGCCGTGCGCGAGGCACTGGCCGTGGGCCGCGCGCTGCGGATCGTCTACTACACGGCCGGTCGCGACGCGGTCTCGCAGCGCACGATCGACCCGATGCGGTTGCTGATCGTGGAGGGGCGCGGCTACCTGGAGGCGTGGTGCCGGCGGGTTGAGGCGGTGCGGATGTTCCGGCTGGACCGGGTGGAGGAGGTCGAGGTGCTCGACGAGCCCGCCGCCCCACCAGCGGAGGCCGAACCCACCGACGTGTCAGAGGGCCTGTTCCAGCCGAGCGCCGAGCACCGGTTCGCGGTCCTGCTGCTGGAGCGCGAGGCCCGGTGGGTGGCGGAGTACTACCCCGTCGACGACGTGGTGGAGCTCGACGGGAACCGGGCCAGGGTGCTGTTGCGCTACGCCGACCCGGCGTGGCTCGTCCGGCTGGTACTGGGGCTCGGTGGCCGGGCCCAGCTGCTCGAACCGCCGGAGCTGGTCGACGCCGTCGGCAGCAGGGCGCGGGAGGCGCTGGCAGCGGCCGGCGGGCACGGCGATCGTGACACGGTTGAGCAGAGTGGGGGATGAACCATGGGTGAGTTCCTGCCCGCGCTGGTGACGGCCGCGGTCGGCCTCATACTGCTCGTGCTCGTGCTGCTGCTGGTGCTCAGGTCCGTGCACCGGGTCCGCCGCGCCAGCGCGGCGTTGCGCCTCGACACGGGCGAGCGCGCCACCTCGTTGCACGCGTTGGTGAACTCGCGGCGACGCAGCCACGAATGAGTGACGACGTCTTCGCCGCGGCGGCCCGTGCACCGGACGGCTGCCCCGGGCGGCGTAGAGTGCCCGACACGTGACCACGGCGGGAAGGACGAGAATCATGCCGAGCCTCGGCGGCTGGGAGTTCGTGATCCTCATCGGGATCTTGGTGCTGTTGTTCGGCGCGAAGCGGCTCCCGGACATGGCCCGTTCCATCGGACAGTCCGCCCGCGTCTTCAAAGGCGAGATGAAGGGCCTGAAGGGCGAGGAGGCACCAGCAGGGGGCGACGCCGCCAGGGCCGAGAAGCCCGCCGATGCGTCTGCGCCGCCCGCGGCGCTTCCCGCAACGCAGCCCGCCCAGGTCCAGGAGACCAAGGCGGAGCCCACCCGCGCCACGCAGCCGGGCTCCAGCAGCACAGGGCAGTAGCCCAGCCCGGTGGCCAGACTTTCCTTGCGGCGGGGCGGTAGGCGGCCGAAGAACCCCGACGGCACCATGTCGCTCGTCGAGCATCTCTATGAGCTGCGCAACCGTCTCACGATCGCGCTCATCGCGATCGCCCTCACCACGATCATCGGCTACATCTGGTACGGCACCGGCTTCTTCGGCCTGCCCAGCCTGGGAAACCTGCTCAAGGAGCCCTACTGCGCCATCCCCGCCACCTCACGTGGCCAGTTCAGCTCCGATCCCAACGCCTGCACGCTTCTCGCGACGGGCCCGTTCGACCAGTTCAACCTGCGGCTCAAGGTCGCGATGACGGCCGGCATCGTGCTCGCATGTCCCGTGTGGCTGTACCAGCTCTGGGGGTTCATCACCCCGGGTCTCTACGCGAAGGAGCGGCGCTACGCGCTGAGCTTCGTCTCCGTGGCCGCGGTGCTGTTCGTCTTTGGAGCGGTGCTGGCCTACCTGGTGGTCTCGCAGGGCCTGAGCTTCCTGCTCAGCATCGGCGACAACGTCCAGACCACGGCGTTGACGGGCGAGTACTACTTCAGCTTCATCATCGCGCTGCTGCTGATCTTCGGGGTCAGCTTCGAGATCCCCCTGCTGGTGGTGATGCTCAACCTCGCCGGCGTCATCTCCTACGCGAAGCTCAAGGCGTGGCGCCGCGGCCTGATCTTCGGTCTCTTCGTGTTCGCCGCGATCGCGACCCCGGGGCAGGACCCGTTCTCGATGCTCGCGCTCGCGCTCGCTCTCGTGCTGCTGTTCGAGATCGCCATCCAGATCACGAGGGTCAACGATCGGCGCCGCGCGGCCCGACGCGCCGCGGAGGGCTGGGACGAGTGGGACCCCGACGCCCCCAGCCCGATCGACACCAGCCCCAGCCAGATCGACACCACGCCCAGCCAGGTCGACACCACCCCGAGCCCCATCGAGAGCCCCAGCCCGATCGAGACCTTGCCTGCCTCCGATGCCGCCCGTCGGGTCGACGACGCCACCTGAGCCCGCTACCGGTGCGCCCGCATATCGGGAGCGAGCACGTCGGTGGCACGGTGGTCGTCCCCCACTCCGTCGACCAGCACCGCCTCGGCCAGGGAGTTCTCGGTGCGCAGCGGCAGGATGGCCCGGTACGCGGGTGAGTCGTACCAGCCCTGTGCCTGCTCCCGGTCGGGGAAGGCGATCACGATGAGGCGGCCGGGGAAGTCGCCCTCGAGCACCGTGGGCTCGGCCCCGTGCACGATGAACCGGCCACCGAAGGGTTCCAGAGTCTCGTCGATCCGCTGCAGGTACTCGATGATCGCCGGCCCGACGGTGACCTCGCGCATGTGGGCGACGGCGTAGGTGGTCATGGTGTCCTCCCGGTTCGCGGCCGGAGTTCTGCGACCGTCGACACCAGCGTGGACGCCGGTCGGGCGCTGGTCGATGACCGGCGAGGTAAGCCGATGCTTCGAGCTCAGGTCTCCTCGCGCCACACCATGATCTGGTCGCCGGCGCCCTCGAGCAGCACCGCTGCCGGCTGCACCCGCAGCATCCACGGCTCCAGCCGCAGCGCAGCGAAGCCGGGGGAGAGCGGACCGTCCCAGGCCGGGATGATGGCCGGGTCGTAGCCGACCGGCTCCGGCCCGGTGCGGAAGCGCTCCCACACCTCGGTCCGCGTCTCGTCGTCGGTGTGCAGGCTCGCGCGGCAGTGGACGCTGGCGGTGTCCTGTGCGGGGTCCCAGTAAGTCAGCGAGACGTACGGGTGGGCGGCCAGGTGCGCGCGCTTGGCCGGCGTCGGACCGGTGGCAATCCACCCGGTCAGGCGCTCGCCGTCCCACTGCCAGATCGGGTGTAGGACGCGGGTCCACGGCCTGCCCCGCTCGTCCACAGTGGCGGCCGTGGCCCACACGATCCGATGCGCCATCTGGACGAACGCGGGTGCGATGTCGGGGAGGGTGGAGGGCATGGGGTGAGCGTGCCATGACCAGGTGCCGTGTCATTGTGGATGGGCAGGGCGGGTTGATTTCACGGCGATGTGGAAACCTGGGTCGGTGGCCAGCAGCAATCCCGCTCCCGCGGAGGCATACGCCGCCGCCAGGAGCCGTGCCGCACGTCCCCGTCTCGCGGAGTTCGCGACGGACCTCCCCTTCGAGCTCGACGGGTTCCAGCACACCGCGTGTTCGGCGCTCGAGGACGGGCACGGGGTCCTCGTGTGCGCCCCCACCGGCGCAGGGAAGACCGTTGTCGGTGAATTCGCCGTGCATCTCGCGCTCGCCCAGGGACTCAAGTGCTTCTACACGACGCCGATCAAGGCGCTGTCGAACCAGAAGTACGCCGATCTCGTCGAGCGCCACGGCGCCGAGGCGGTCGGGTTGCTGACCGGCGACACCGTCGTCAACGGGGACGCGCAGGTGGTGGTGATGACCACCGAGGTGCTCCGCAACATGATCTACGCCGGGTCACGACAGCTCGAGCAGCTGGGCTTCGTGGTGATGGACGAGGTGCACTACCTCGCCGACCGTTTCCGCGGCGCGGTCTGGGAGGAGGTCATCCTCCAGCTCCCGGAGCACGTCGCGTTGGTGAGCCTGTCGGCCACCGTGAGCAACGCCGAGGAGTTCGGCGACTGGCTGGTGACCGTGCGCGGCGACACCACCGTGGTGGTCGACGAGCACCGGCCGGTGCCGTTGTGGCAGCACATGATGGTCGGTAGCCGGCTCCTCGACCTGTTCGCGGGCGAAGACGCCGCGGGCGAGCTGCAGGTGGATCCGGACCTCGTGCGCTACACCCGCGACCTCGACCGGCAGAGCGCCGTGTGGGACCGGGGGCGTGGACGGGGGTCGCGCGGCGGAGGGAACGGTCGTTCCTCCACGCGTTTCCGCCCCCCGTCACGTACCACGGTGATCGACCGTCTGGACCGCAACGGGCTGCTGCCTGCGATCACATTCGTGTTCAGCCGGGCGGGCTGCGACGCCGCGGTCGGCCAATGCGTGCGCTCGGGCCTGCGGCTGACCACCGAGGAGGAAGCGCTCGAGATCCGGCGCACCGTCGAGCGGCGCACCGCCGACCTCCCGCAGGGCGACCTCGCCGTCCTCGGCTACTGGGAGTGGCTCGAGGCGCTGGAGCGCGGCATCGCGGCGCACCACGCCGGGATGCTGCCCGCGTTCAAGGAGACCGTGGAGGAGCTCTTCGTCCGTGGTCTCGTCCGCGCGGTCTTTGCCACGGAGACCCTCGCACTCGGGATCAACATGCCCGCGCGCACCGTCGTGCTGGAGCGGTTGGTCAAGTTCAACGGCGAGGCGCACGCCGAGCTGACACCTGGCGAGTACACGCAGCTCACCGGCCGCGCCGGCCGCCGTGGCATCGACGTCGAGGGGCACGCTGTCGTGGTCTGGCAGCCGGGTGTCGACCCGGTGCAGGTCGCCGGGCTCGCGTCGAGGCGTACCTACCCGCTGCGCAGCTCGTTCCGGCCCGGCTACAACATGGCCGTCAACCTCGTGGGACGGCTCGGCACGGAGGCCGCCCGCGAGCTGCTGGAACAGTCGTTCGGGCAGTTCCAGGCCGACCGCTCGGTGGTGGGACTGGCCCGGCGCATCGAGCGGAACACCGAGGCCCTGGCCGGATACGACGAGTCTATGCACTGCCACCTCGGCGACTTCGCCGAGTACGCCGCGCTGCGCCGCCAGGTCGGCGAACGGGAGAAGGCGCTGTCCCGCCAGGGCGTGGAGGACAGCCGCGAGGCCGCGGCCGACTCATTGCGCTCGCTGCGGCCCGGCGATGTCATCGCGGTTCCCGGTGGGCGCCGGGCAGGTCTCGCGGTGGTGCTCGACCCCGGCCTCGACAAGGACGCCGACCCGCGTCCGCTCGTGCTGAGCGAGGACCGGTGGGCGGGCAGGCTCTCGCCTGCCGACTTCCCCACGCCCGTCGAGCCGCTCGGACGGATGCGGCTGCCCCGGCGCGTCGACCATCGGACGCCGAGCGTGCGCCGTGACCTCGCGTCGTCGTTGCGCAACACCGGGATCGTCGCTCCCGCCACGCCGCGGCGGCGCTCGCGCGGCGGGAATGTCGACGATCCGGAGCTCGCGACGATGCGCCGGGCCCTGCGCGCCCACCCCTGCCATGGCTGCGACGACCGGGAGGCGCACGCCCGGTGGGCCGACCGGTACGCGCGCCTGGAGCGCGAGACGGAGCAGCTGCGCCAGAAGGTACGGGCGACCACCCACTCCCTCGCGAGGGCGTTCGACCGGATCCGGTCGTTGTTGGGTGAGCGGGGCTACCTCGACGGGGACGAGATCACCGAACACGGCGAGCGGCTCGCCCGCCTCTGGGGCGAGTCCGACCTGTTGACCGCGGAGTGCCTGCGCCACGGCATCTGGGAGGGGCTCGAGCCGCCGGAGCTGGCGGCGGTCGTCTCGGCGCTGGTCTACGAGTCCCGACGGGACAACGGCCAGATGCCACGGGTGCCGTCCGGCGCCGTGTCGGAGGCACTCACGAGCACGGTGCGGCTCTGGGCCGAGCTGGAGGGTGACGAGCGGAGGCACCGGGTGGACCGCACCCGGGAGCCCGATCTCGGGTTCGCCTGGCCGATCCACCGCTGGGCACGCGGGGAGTCGCTGTCGGTCGTGCTGACGGCAGCCGAGCAGAATGGCGCCGAGCTGTCGGCGGGCGACTTCGTGCGCTGGTGCCGTCAGGTGCTCGACCTGCTCGACCAGATCGCCGGGGTCATGGGCCGCTCCAGCGGCGTGGGCCGCGCCGCGGCGCAGGCCGGCACGGCGATCCGACGCGGCGTCGTGGCCGTTGGTACCGTCTGAGCGGTCTCGCTGTGCGTGGGCGGTTGGCTGTGCTTTGATCGCCGCACCGCACGGTGGCAGAAAGGTCGACGATGAGCACGCCCCAGGGCCCCAACCCCCCGAACGGCACACCGCACGGGCAGCCGGCGGAGCAACCGGCGTGGGGCCAGCAGCCGCCCGGCGGCTGGGGGCAGCAGGGCGAGCAGGGATGGGATCCCGACGAGACGCGCGGCGTCCCGACGCATGGCGGACCCGGGGCCGCCCAGCCCGGCTACGCCGACCAGAACCCGAACGGAAACTCTCAGCAGCAGTACGGTTCGCAAACACAGGACCTTCCGCAGTACGGTCCGCCGCCCCAGCAGGGCCTACCCCAGTACGGCCACCCACAGCAGGGCCCCCCGCCGTATGGCCAGGCGCCTCAGCAGGGGCAACCCCAGAACCCCTCGCAGTACGACCAGCCGACCCAGCAGGGTCAACCCGCCTACGGCCAGCAGCCGTACGGATGGCCCCAACAGAGCCAACCGCAGTATGGCCAGACGGGGCCGGGCCAACCGCGGGGCGCGGAGTGGCCAGGGCAGCAGCAGGGCTGGGGCCAGTACGCGCCCGCCCAGCAGTGGCCGGGTCAGCCGCAGGGCACGCAGCAGTGGGGACAGGGCCCGGAGCCGGCGAAGCCCAGCCGGAGCGGGAAGAAGAAATTTTCATCGTCGCTCATCATCGGCGGCGCCGTGGTCGTCGTTGCGGTGATCGCAGTGCTCGGGTTCGTCGCGCCCGGCTTCTTCGTCACCAGGGTGTTCGACACGGCCGCTCTGCAGGACGGGGTGCAGCGCGTCCTCACCCAGGACTACGGCCTGGCGAACGTCGCAGGCGTGCGCTGCAGCGAGGGGATCCGCGTGGAGCAGGGCGCCACATTCCAATGCGACGCCACGGTGGACGCCGCTCCGGTGAAGGTCCCGGTCACGATCACCGGCTCCGACGGTGCCTACGAGGTGGGCCGCCCGGGCTGAGGTCGCTTCCACGCAAAGGGGTTGCCGCCCGCGCCGGGTGATCGGGCAGCATCCGCCCTGTGACCCATGACGTCCGCACCCTCGATCCCGACCAGCTGCGCTCGGCGCACATCCTCTTCGGCTCCACGATCCACCGGGGTCCGGTCGACGATGAATGGTGGTCGCGCGCAGCCACCAGCTACAGCCCCGGGCGCACCGTCGGGATCCACGACGGGGGCGCGCTGGTGGGCACGGCGATGGCGTTCCCGAGCCGGCTGGTCGTGCCCGGGGGCGGCGTGCTGCCGATGGCCGCGGTCACGCGGGTGGGGGTGCGGGCCGACTGCACGCGGCGCGGCCTGTTGTCGGCCATGATGCGGGCCCAGCTCGACGACGTCGCGGCCCGTGGTGAACCGGTCGCGACGCTGCGCGCCAGCGAAACCAGGATCTACGGGCGGTTCGGCTACGGGGTCGCCACCCGCGGGCGCGACCTGCGGGTGCGGGTCGGCCGCCCGGCATGGCGGCCGGATGCAGCGCAGGGCGGGTCGGTGCGGCTGCTCGACCGCGACGACATCATCCCGACACTGCGGGAGGTGCACGAGGGCATCGCACTGACCCGGGCCGGGAGCATGACCAGGCAGGACAGCTGGTGGTGGGGTGCGATCGGGCGAAGGGTCGAGGACCGCGAACCCGTCATCGCAGCCGTGCACACGGGGGCGCACGGGGACGACGGATTCGCCGTCGCATTTCGCACCGACGCCGACAGCTTCTCCGAGCAGACGCTCGAGGTCGCGGACCTGCACGCCGCGGACATGGAGGCGACGGCGGGACTCTGGCGGTTCCTGCTCGACATCGACCTGGTCTCGTCGGTGCAGGCCGAGCTACGGCCGCTCGACGAGCCCCTCGAGCTCCTGCTGTCCGACCCGCGGGCGTGCGCCGTCACCGGGCACCACGACGAGACCTGGCTTCGTCTCGTGGACGTGCCCACAGCACTGGCCGCCCGCTCATACGGCGCCGCGGAACCCGTGCTGCTCGCCGTGCATGACCCACTGCTGGAGAAGAACGCCGGCGTCTACCGGATCGCCGGCGGCGGCGCGGAGCGCGTCGCGCCGCTCGGCAGTCCGATGCAACCGCAGCTGGAGTGCGACGTGGCGGCGTTGGCGATGGCCTACCTCGGGGACCGCAGCCCGTCGCAGCTCGTGGCCACCGGCTGGTGGCGCGCGCACGACGGCGCAGCGGTGCACCGCGCGGACGCCGCCTTCACGACGTCCGTCACGCCATGGTGCGGCACCCACTTCTGAGACCCGCAGGTGGCTACCGGGCGAGCGCGGTGAGGAGCCGGTCGATCGAGCTGCCGACGCCCCAGCGCTCGGCCAGCGCGGCCAGGCGGTCGGGGTCGGCCGGGGAGCTGGGCTTCTTGTCGGGCCGGTCGAGCTGCACCGGGGCGTCCAGCGCCACCCGCACCACGGGTTCGACGACGGCGAGGTAGGGCGCCGCGGCAGCCAGCTTGGTGCGTACGGGGGGGCTCATCCGCACGTCGCTCCGGTCGGTGACGGCGGCCCGAAGCTCGGCCCACGAACCGAAGCGCCCGACGAGCGTGGCTGCGGTCTTCGCGCCGACGCCAGGTACCCCGGGCAGCCCGTCGGACGGGTCGCCGCGCAGCATCGCCATCTCGGCGTAGGCCTCGCCGGCCCGTGCGGCGGGCACGCCGTACTTCTCGGCCACCTCGACCGGGCCGAGGTGCTCGGCCTTCGCCAGCCCTCTGCCGACGTACAGCAGCCGTACCGGGACCGGCTCGTCGCGGACGATCTGCATGATGTCGCGGTCGCCGCTCACGGCCAGCACCGGGTCCTCCCGTTCGGCCGCCGCGAGCGTCCCGATCACATCGTCGGCCTCATAGCCCTCGGCGCCCGCGGTGGCGATGCCGGCCGCGGCCAGCACCTCGAGCAACACCGGGACCTGGGGCGCGAGGGTGTCGGGCACCTCCTCGGGCAGCCCGGCGGGCGCGACCTCGGGCTCACCGGGCACCCGGTGTGCCTTGTAGGACGGCAACGCCTCGACGCGGAACGCAGGGCGCCAGTCCAGGTCCAGGCACGCGACGAGCCGGGTGGGCCGCCGATCGGTGATCAGCCGCGCCACCATGTCGGTGAACCCGCGCACCGCGTTGACCGGGGTGCCGTCCGGGGCCGTCATCGACTCCGGCACCCCGTAGTAGGCCCGGAAGTAGAGGCTCGCGGCGTCCAGCAGCATCAACGAGGGTGCAGGCACGGTCACGGTGGCACAGCTTGCCGGAATACCCTGCTCTCCATGACACCGGCCGTTCCCAGCGCGCTGTTCGCCGACCGCCTCCGCCGCGCCGGAGAGGTGGCGGCGGTTCACGACACCGACCTGCTGCTCGTCACGCCTGGTACCGATCTGCGCTACCTGATCGGCGCCGAAGGCTCGTCCCACGAGCGTCTGACCTGCCTCGTCCTGCCCGCCGCCGGGCACCGGGCCCCGCCTGCGCTCGTCGTGCCACGGCTGGAGGCGCCGGGCCTCGCCGGGCTGCCGCTCGAGGAGCTGGGTGTGGAGATCGTCACCTGGACCGATGGTGACGACCCCTATCTCCTGGTGAGCGATCTGGCAGGCGGGCCAACCCGGATCAGGCTGGTGGACTCCATGCCGGCCGCCCATGTCTTCGGTCTGCGGGACGCGTTCCCTGAGGTGACACAGGAGCTGGCCGGCCCGGTGATCCGCGAGCTGCGGATGCGGAAGGACACAGCCGAGGTGGCCGAACTGCGGGCGGCCGGTGCCGCGATCGACCGCGTGCACGCCCGGATGGGTGAGTTCCTGAAGCCCGGCCGCACCGAGAAGCAGGTGGGCGCCGACATCGCCGCGGCGATCATCGAGGAGGGCCACACGCAGGCGGCCTTCGTGATCGTCGGCTCCGGGCCGAACGGGGCGAGCCCCCACCACGGCGTGTCCGATCGTGTGATCGAGAGCGGGGACGTCGTGGTGATCGACATCGGGGGCCCGCTGCCGAGTGGGTACAACTCCGACTGCACGCGCACCTACGCCGTGGGAGAGGAGCCTTCGGCTTCGGTGCGCGAGGCTTACGCAGTGCTGCAGGACGCCCAGGAGCGAGCCGTGGCCGCCGCCCGGCCGAGTGTCACCGCCGAGCAGGTGGACGCCGCTGCCCGCGAGCCGATCATGGCGGCCGGACTGGGGGAGCGGTTCGTCCACCGCACCGGGCACGGCATCGGCCTGGACGTGCACGAGGAGCCCTACATCGTGGGGGGCAACGAGCTGCAGCTCGAGCCGGGTATGGCGTTCAGCGTGGAGCCCGGCGTGTACCTGGACGGCGAGTGGGGCGCCCGGATCGAGGACATCGTCGTGGTGACCGACGACGGCTGCGAGCGGCTCAACACCCGGCCCCGCGACCTCGCGGTGCTCTGACCGCGCCTTCTGCGCGCTGACCCCGTCCTCGCAGGGCCCGTCCGTGGGCCCTGCGAGGGCCGGCCGGAACACGCCCGAAAGGGGCGATGACAGCCGGTTCTGTACCGAATCGGTTCCAGGCTCAGGCAGAGGCGGCCAGGCTCGGGAAGCTCACGGCCGGACCGGCGGTGTCGAGTCAGCAGGCGTGTAGATCGTCAGTCGTAGCGCGGGGTCGTCATTGGCTTGGAAGGTCGCGTACTCGAAGCAGAGCGTGCCCTTGGCGGGATGGTGCAGGATCTTCTGGCCGGCGCCGCTACCCAGAACGTCGTGCTGTCCCCACCACCTGTGGAATTCGGGACAGCCGTGGCGGAGTCGGGCCGACAGCTCCTCGAATGCCGGATCTGGTGCCCAGAGATCGTGCGTTGCCCGGAATTGGGCTACGACGTGTGCGGCCTGGTCGGCCCAGCCGTCGCCGAAGAGGCGTCGGGCATCGGGGTCGAGCAGGATGTAGACGAGGACGTTGCGGTCCTCGTCGGTGACACGACCGAAGTCGGTGAACAGATCGACCGCGGCGGCGTTCCAGGCCAGCAGGTCCCATCGACGGCCGGTGATGTAGGCAGGTTGACTCAGGCTCTCGACGAGGTGCCTGATCGCGCCAGGCACGCGCTCGCGGACGAAGGCGGCCTTAGCCGGGTTGCCCGCCAGTGCCCGCAGATGAATCCGCTCGGTGTCGTCGAGGCGAAGCGCGCGGGCCAAGGCGTCGATCGTGGTGGTCGAGGGGCTGACAGTTCGCCCTTGTTCGAGGCGGACGTACCAGTCGACTCCGATGCCGGCGAGTTCGGCGACTTCTTCGCGTCTGAGGCCGGGTGTGCGGCGCTTGCGCCGCGTCGGCAGACCGACCACCTCAGGAGTGAGTCTTTCCCGCCGTGATCGCAGGAAGTCACCCAGCCCTCTGCGGACCGGCTCGGGCACAACCGTCGCCTCTCGTCTGGGTGGGACTGACTAATCCTACGACGACGCTAGGCCTGGATACGGCGCCGCCGGTTGCCCACGATCGGTCCGGCACCGAGACGGCCGGCACGAGGAGCAGGAACAACTATGAAAGCGGCAGTTCTGAGCGCATTCGGCTCGCCACTCTCCGTGGAGAGCGTGCCGGACCCGACCTTGGGAACGGGCGAGGTGATCGTCGACGTCGTGGCGGCAGGCGTGCTGCCTTATGCGGCTGACGTCCTGAGCGGCAAGCGGCGGCACCTCCTCACCCTGCCGGTGGCACCCGGAGCCGGGGCGGTGGGCCGCGTACGCGCCGTCGGGCCGGACGCGACCCGACTGGCCGCAGGCGACTGGGTTCTGTGCGACCCGACCGTGCGCTCGCGCGACGACCCGCTGACTCCGGACATCACCCTGCAAGGCTTGAGCGCCCGCGGCGACGGCGGCCTGCGCCTGCAGAGGCATTTCGGGCAGGGCTCCTTCGCAGAGCAACTGCTGGTCCCCACAGAGAACGCCTTCCCGCTCGGCTCGGTCGACCTGGCCCATGCGGGACGGTGGACTGCGCTGAACCTGTGTCTCGTGCCGTACGGCGGTCTGCTCGCGGCCGACCTGAAAGCGGGTGAGACGGTCCTCGTCAGCGGCGCGACCGGGAACTTCGGCAGCGCCGGCGTCGCCGTCGCCCTCGCGATGGGAGCCGGCTGCGTCGTCGCGCCGGGCCGCAACCAGGACATGCTCACTGAGCTCGAACGCCGATTCGGTTCGCGCCTCCGAACCGTGTCGCTGTCCGGCGACGAGGACCAAGATCGTGAGCGGATGACACAGGCGGCGCCCGGCCCGATCGACGTCGTCCTCGACCTGCTACCGCCCTCCGCGGGGACGACTCCCGTGCGGGCCGCTGCGATGACTGTCCGGGAGTACGGCAGGGTTGTGTTGATGGGCGGCGTCGGCATGCTCGGCGGCGATGACCTCGCCCTGCCCTATCCGTGGATCATGCGGAACAGCATTACCGTCCGCGGGCAGTGGATGTACCCGCCGCAGGCGAACACCCGCCTCATCGAGCTGGCCCGATCCGGTCTCCTCGATCTCGGTCAATTCGACGTCACCGAGTTCGCACTCGACGATGCCGCCAAGGCCATCGCACACGCCGCCGACAGCAACGGACGATTCACACTGACCGTCATCCGCCCATGACCCTGTTCACAGACGCTCAGGCAGCCGGGGCGAGCACGGTGCCTTCCAGGTGCGTCCTGCCGTCGGCGCCCGCGACGCACGCAGCTGCGGGGGCGCCCGACCGCACGAAATCCCCGACGCACCGGCCCATCTCGGCGTGCGCCCCGGCAGTGGGATGGAACGACTCCTGGGCGAGGTGGTAGCCGGCCGCGTCGAGGCCGCCGTGGACGAACGCCTGCGGGTCGACGGTGATCCGCCGCTGCCACTCCTGGCTGTTCAGAGCGCGGCTGCAGGCCTCGAAGCCCTCGGTGGCGCGCGTCATGTCGAGAAAACGCGTGCCGGTGCGCTGGGCGACGCCGCCGAGCGCGGCCGACAGAGCGGGGAACAGTGCGGTGCGGCCCCAGCCGGCGTCGGCCTTGCTGTAGGGGCAGCCCTGCAAACCCTGCACCGGCACCATCCGCTCGGTGACGGGCGAGGCGTAGGACGCCAGCACGAGCTCGTAGCTCCCGTCGGCGTAGCCGGCCCGTCGCATGGCCTCCTGCACGTCTCGCACCGCCCTCTCCACCTTCGCAGCAGTGGCCCCCATCCGGTCGGCCACGAGCGGGCCGAGGGTGCCGCGGCACGGTGGTTCGCGCGGATTGAGGAACGCCCGGATGCAGGCGATGCCGGTGCCGGTGAGTGCGGCGTCGTCATTGGCGCCGACCTGCAGGACGACGGTGGTGACCTGGTAGCGGGCGGCGACGTCGACGAGCCGCTGCGCCTGGGACCCCTCGGTGTTGTGGGTGCCGGGGCCGAATGCGACGTCCGCCGCAGCGGCGCCGGAGCACGCCAGGTTGACCGCCTCGGCGGCGAGCCCGGTGCGGCGCACGTAAGCGTGGGCCGAGCGGTGGCACCAGTCGCCACCCTCTCCCCGGGTACCGGACTCGTAGTCGCCCGCGCCCTCGCCCGACGCGGCGCTGTCGCCCATGGCGACCACCGCGGTGGGCCGCGCTGCGGCCGCGGCCGCCGGAGCGCCCAGCAGCCCCAGCGGTGCCGCGGCTGCTGCAACGGCGAGCATGGCGAGGAGGGAGCGGGATCGCATCACGAGGATGACGCTAGGGCTCGTCCTCGAGAACTGACAGGGCGTTCACCGAGCACTGTGGACAGCGGGCGATCCTTGCCCGCGCGGAGCAGCGCGGTCTCACCGTCCGCGAGTGCCGTCAGCCATCCGGGGTACCTCGGGGGTGGAATCTCAGGGGCGACTCCGGGGCATTCACCCAGCACAGGCCCCGGCCACAGTGGAGACTGGACCTCAGCGGCGAGAGTCGCCGCGACCTGGAAGGAGCCCCTCGTGGCATCGACCCTGACCCGCCCGCGACACGGGAAGGTCATCGCCGGCGTCTGCGCCGGACTCGCTGAGCGCTTCGGCTGGAGCCCGTTCGTGGTCCGGCTCGCGTTCCTGCTGTCGTGCCTGCTGCCCGGCCCGCAGTTCGTGATCTACCTCGTGCTGTGGGTGATCATGCCGAAGCGGCCCTACTGATCATTGAGTGCGGTAGACAGGCGGGGTGACTCGCATCCTGCTGCTCGGCGCCCGGGTCCTCGACCCGGGCGGCCCGGCAGGACCGGATGCCGTCGAGATCAGCGACGGCAGGATCACCTTTGTCGGGCGGGTGGCGCACGCGCGGGAGCGGATGCGGGGCGCGGCCGTGCTCGAGTTGGACGGGGCGGTGCTCACCCCGGCGTTCGTCGACGCCCACGTGCACGCCACCGCCACCGGCCTGCTGGTCGACGGCCTCGACCTCACCGGCTGCGCGTCCCCCGAGGCGTTGCTCGACGCCGTCGCCGCCCGCGCCGCCGCCCGACCGGGCGCGCTGGTCTGGGGCCACGGCTGGCAGGACCAGCACTGGCCGCAACCGCCGCCCCCGCGCCCTGCGCTCGACCGCGCCGCCGCCGGCGCCCCCGTCTACCTGAGCCGGATCGACGTGCACTCCGCGCTCGTGTCCTCTGCGTTGCTCGACCGTGCCCCGGCCGCCGTCGGCGCCCCGGGCTGGTCCGACGGCCCGCTGTCTGCCGACGCACACCACCTCGCCCGGCGGGCGGCGCTGACGGCCGTGGACGGCGTCGCCCGGGCCGCCGCCCAGAGCGCCTTTCTCACCGCCGCCGCGGCCCGCGGTGTCGCGGTGGTCCACGAATGCGCCGGTCCCGACATCTCCTCGGCGGCCGACCTGGCCGAGCTGCTCGCCCGGCCCGGCCCCGAGGTGGTCGGCTACTGGGGCGAGGCGGTGACCACGCCCGGGCAGGTCCGGGAGCTGCTGGCCACAACCGGTGCCTGTGGCCTGGCGGGCGACCTCTTCGTCGACGGCTCGATCGGATCCCGCTCCGCTGCGCTGCGAGCGCCCTACGCCGACGCCGAAGGCTGCACCGGCAACCGGTACCTCGATGCCGACGCCGTGGCCGCGCACGTCGCGGCGTGCACCGCTGCCGGCGTGCAGGCCGGCTTCCACGTGATCGGCGACGCCGCCGCGGACGTGCTGCTGGCGGGTCTCGACACCGCGGCCACGGCCACCTCGGCCGCAGCGGTGCAGGCCGCCGCCCACCGTGTCGAGCACCTCGAGATGCTCGACCCTGCCCAGGCCCGCCGGCTGGCGCAGCTGGGCGTCGTCGCCAGCGTGCAACCCGCGTTCGACGCCCTCTGGGGTGGGCGCGCCGGGATGTATGCCGAGCGGCTCGGTGCCGGCCGGGCCGCGAGGATGAACCCGTTTGCGGCGCTCCGGGACGCCGGTGTCGTGCTCGCCCTCGGCTCGGACACGCCGGTCACTCCGCTGGACCCGTGGGCCGCCGTGCACGCCGCGGTCCACCACCAGACGCCCGGTTCGGGGTTGACGCCGAACGAGGCCATGGAAGCGCACACCGTCGGCGGGTACCGGGCGGCCGGTGACCGTTCTCCCCTCGCGGGGCGGCTCGTGCCCGGTGCGCCGGCGTCCTACGTCGTGTGGGACGGGGCAGGCCCGCTGGCCGGCGACCCGCACCCGCCGCGCTGTCTCCGCACCGTGCACCGGGGGGTGATCCTGCACGACGCTCTGCGGGATGTGGGAACATTCCCGCCATGACGGACCGGACGGGCTTTGCGGGCGTGGCCCGCTGCTGTCCGGGGTGCTGTCGCTGTCGCTGTCGCAGCTGACTTCCCCCGACAACGTCCATCCGCCGCCACTGCGGCCCGCACAGTCTGCGATCACGACCGTGACCCGTTCCCCCGACCTGCGTGGTCAGACCGTTCTCGTGCTGCACGCCCATCCCGACGACGAGGCGATCTTCACCGGGATCACCCTGAGCCGCCTGGCCGAGGCGGGTGCGCGCACCGTGCTCGTCGTAGCCACCGCCGGTGAGCTCGGACAGTCGCGCCTGCCGCTGCGACCGGGCGAGACGATCCCCGAGCGGCGGGTGGCCGAGCTCGAGCGGGCCGCCGGGCTGCTCGGGGTCTCGCGGCTCGTCCTGCTCGGCAGGCGAGACTCGGGCCTCCCCGGCTGGTCGGACGGGCAGCACGCCAGGGCGCTCATGGCCGCCGACCCACTGCGGCTGGCACGCCACGTCGCCGAGATCGCTGACGACGAGGGAGCTGGCACCCTCGTCCACGACGACGAGCACGGCATCTACGGCCATCCCGACCACCGGGCCGCGTTCCGGATCGGGGCCACGGCCGCCGAGCTGGTGGGAGCGACGGGCTACCGGGTCACGGTCGACCGCGAGCACCTGCACATCACGGCGCGGGACCAGCACCTGGTGCACGGCGCGGCCCGGGCCGCGGCAGTGCCCTTCGGCCGGGTCACCGCCGAGATCGGCCTGGCCGTGTCCGGGTCTCCCGGACATCTGGGGCGCAAGCGGGCGGCGATGATCTCGCATTCCTCCCAGATCGCCCCCGAGGACGTGCCGGACGCCGGCTTCGCGAGCGCGTACGGCATCGAGTGGTACCGGCGCAGCGGTGAGCCCGGCCTTTTGGACGAACTGGGCAACGTGCACCTGCTCGCCGGAGCGCCGGCCTGAAGGACTACGCGGTTACCAAGCGGCGCGCTGCGGCCCGTCCGAACGCGGATCACCGTCCTCACACGACCGCGCCGTAGGCTCCCTCCGTGGCCGCACCCACCGCCAGCCCCGTCGCGTCCGATCCCGGGCCGCCCCCCGCCGCCCGTCGGCGCCGCCCGTGGTGGGCCGCCTTCGCCGCCCGGCTGGTCGGCTCAGCGGGTGGCGGGTTGCTGCTGTACCTCAGCTTCCCCCCGCGCGCCCAGTGGTGGCTGGCGCTGCCGGCGTTCGGGCTCC
>DASRSC010000314.1:0-10386 GCA_035695525.1 Pseudonocardia sp.
AACTCAACCTCACCGCCCCGTTCCGGATGCTGCGCCGGGCCGTGCCGGGAATGGTGGAACAGGGCTTCGGCCGGGTGGTCGCCATCGCGTCGGTCGCCGCCAAGCGCGGCGAGCCGTACATCTCGGCATACACCGCGAGCAAGCACGGGCTGCTCGGGCTCGTGCGCTCGGCGGCGAGTGAGCTCTCGACCACCGGCGTCACCGTCAACGCCGTCTGCCCCGCCTACGTCGACACGCCGATGACCGACTCCACCGTCGCCTCCATCAGCTCCATCACCGGCCGCACCCCGGAGCAGGCCCGCGAGGCCCTGGAGCGCCGGCAGCCGATCGGCAGGCTCGTCACCCCCGACGAGGTGGCCGACGCCGTGCTGCTGTGCGTCACGAGCGGGGCGATCACCGGCCAGGGCATCAACGTCGACGGCGGGGCGGTCCAGTCGTGAGGTCGGTGCGGTCGTGAGATCAGTGCGGTCGTAGATCGGTGCGGTCGTGATCGAGCGCATCAACCACCGGAGCTGGCCCGGCCCTCCGGGTTCGCCCATGCCGTGGTGGTGACCGGACGCACCGTGTTCCCGGCCGGCCAGACCGCCCTGGACGCCGACGGGCGGATCGTCCCCGGCGGTCTGGCGGTGCAGTTCGAGCGGGCGTTGCAGAACCTGCTGGTGGCACTGCGGGCCGCTGGCGGCGGGCCGGAGCACCTGGCGCAGCTGACGATCTACATCGTCGACATGGACGATTATCGTGCCCGCGCCCGCGAGATCGGCGCGGTCTGGCAGCGACACTGGTCGGGAGGCAGTATCCGGCGACGGCTGGCATCGGTGTAGCGCGGCTGTGGGACGTCGAGGCGCTCGTGGAGCTGCAGGGCAGCGCGGTGCTGCCCGCCGACGATCGGGCCGGCGAGGGATGAGCAGCCCTCAGCGCAGGCACTGCTCGTCACCGAGGCCCCTGCCCGCGCCTGGGGGTCACCGCCCGGCGATCAGCTCCCGTGCGTGCGCCCGTGCGGGCTCGGTCAGCCGATCAGCGAGCTCTGCGAACAACTTCGCGGCGCGCACCCCGTTCCAGCGCGGGGGCAGCAGGTGGAGCGGCAGGCCGGGGTCGGCGTAGGGAAGCCGCCGCCAGTCCGTCACCAGCCGCACGTAGTCGGCGAACGCCGCCGCCTGGTCCGGCGTCCGCCGCCGTGACCATCGCGCCCGTACCGGGCGGTGCCGGTCGAGGAACGCGGCGTAGAGATCGCGCAGCCCCTCGAGGTCCCACCACCCGCGCACGGCGTCGGGGAGGCCGCCTGCCGCGAGGTGCTCGCCGCGGAACAGCTGGACGTAACCGTCGAGACCGCGCCTGCGCAGCACGTCGGTCACCTCGCCCGCCAGATGTCCCGGCGCGATCCAGACGCCCGGAGCCGCGATACCGAACCCGAGCCGGGACAGCTGCGACCGCAGCGCATGCCGCTTCTCCCGCTCCGACTCCGGCACCGAGAACACCACGAGCACCCAGCCGTCGGCCTCGGTGGCGCGCCGCCGCCCGAAGATCCGCACGTCGCCGTCGTCGAGGATCTCCCGTGCCACCGCGGTGAGCACGTACCCAGCGCTGCCGTCCCGGCGATCGGGGGCAAGCAAGCCACGGCGTTTGAGCCGCGAGATCGACGATCGAACGGCCGGCTCGTCGACGCCCAGCCCGGCCAGCAGGCGCACCAGCACCGCCACCGAGAGGCGTCCGCCGTCGTCGCGGGCGTAGAGGCCGTACAGCGTGACGATCAGCTGCCGCGGCTGCACGACTCCCGCGACCACGGGCGCTTCCTCGACGGTGGTCACGCGAACACGATATCGGCTCGGCCCACACCTCGCGCTTGCTTGACTATCGTCACCGCCGCGCCATACTCGATCCGGGCAACACTCGCTCGGGGAGGTGCCGCCCCATGGCCAGCGCCCGCAGCGCCCATATCGATCCGTTCTGCCGCGAGCACCTGCCGCCCTGTGAGCAGTGGCCGGAGCTGTGGTCGACCGTCCTGAGCTGCAGTACCCCGAACACCTCGTCCGCAGGAGGACGCCGGGCACCCGGCACCTCCGCTGGCTTCCCGGCGGGGCGTAGCAGGTGGTCCGACTACGACGACAGCCGCTGCCGCCGGGTGGCGGCGGCCAGGTCGGCGTCATGATGCCGCCGGGCCATCGCCGCGATCCCATGGATCGAACAGGGCCATGGCGTAGATGGCAGGCCGGTGCCGCCCTTCGTGCACGTACGACAACGCCCCCCACGATCCGGCACGTGCTCCGCGAGCAGGCGCTGCCAGACCTCCACCATCGGCGCCAGCTCGGCCGCGACCCGCTGGTGCTCCGCTCCCGGCGCGGCCGCACGGCCGTCGGCCACGGGCGGCGCGGGGATCTGCTCGGCCGGTGCCGCCGGCACCGCCTCGAGGGCCGCACGTCCGTGGCGACCCTCGACCCGGGCGTTCCGCCCCGCACCCCAGGAGTAACTCATCACTCTCCCCGCTCGTCGCACCCGGCGACATCACCCGGCCTGGTGGCGCCTCCTTCCACGATCGTGTCTTTTCGGCCTTGCATCCGCAAGTGATCCTGCACAACCATCTGCACGTGCATGTGGGAACCAACAGCGCCCGATGGCGCAAGAGCACCGCGAGCAATCCGAGCGGCAACTGCGTTGAGCTGGCTGAACTCGCCGAAGGGATGATCGGGGTACGCAACTCACGCCACGCGACCGGCCCCGTGCTCGTCTACACCCGGGCGGAGATCGCGGCGTTCTTCGTGGCAGTACGACACGGAGAGTTCGACGATCTCGCAGGTTGAGCATCCCTTCAGACGGTTGCGTCAGCAACCGGAGCTCGGCAGAGTGAATCTCCTCACTACCCTGCGCAAGCGCGAGCGGCAGTACTCCTGGGGGGAGCGCGGTGCGGCGATGAACGGTGCGGCGACGGTCAGCGGGACGACGACCAGCGGGACGACGATCGTGGAGCAGCCATGAGCGCCGTTCCCGACCACGTCGAGCCCGATGGCAGGGTGCCCGGCGGCGGTCCCGAGGACGGGCAGCCGGGCAGCATCATCCGGGGTGCGGCCAGCGGTCCCACCGTGCTGCGGATGGGCCTCGGCGGCGAGCTGCGCCGCAGGCGGGAGGCGGCAGGCGTCACCCGCGAGAGAGCGGGCGAGGCGATCCGTGCGTCTCCCGCGAAGATCAGCAGGCTGGAGCTCGGTCGCGTCGGTTTCAAGGAGCGTGACGTGGCCGACCTGCTCACTCTCTACGGCGTCGGCGAGCAGGACGAGCGCGCCGAGTTCCTCGCGCTGGCCCGTCGGGCCAACGCGCCGGGGTGGTGGCACCGGTACGCCGACCTGCTGCCCAGCTGGTTCGAGACCTACATCGGCCTGGAGCAGGCGGCGTCTCTCATCCGGACCTACGAGCTGCAGTTCGTGCCGGGGCTGCTCCAGACCCACGAATACGCACGTGCCGTCACCCGTCTCGGCCACACCGACCCCACCGAGGTCGAGCGTCGCGTCGAGCTGCGGATGCGGCGGCAGGAGATACTCACCGCGGCCAACGCGCCCACGCTCTGGGCGGTGATCGACGAAGCGGCGCTGCGGCGGACCCTGGGCGGGCCCGAACTCTCCCGCGCGCAGCTCACCCACCTGATCGAGATGAACGAGCTGCCGAACGTCTCCCTGCAGATCGCGCCGCTGCGCTCCGGCGGGCACGCCGCCGCAGGCGGGCCGTTCGCCATCCTGCGGTTCGCGGAGCCAGACCTGCCCGACATCGTCTACCTCGAGCAGCTCACCAGTGCGCTGTACCTCGACAAGCGCACCGACGTCGATCACTACGCCGCGGTCATGGACCGGCTGGGCGCGCAGGTCGACCCGCCGGACCGCACGGCGGACATCATCGCCCAAGTCCGCGCCGAGCTCTGAAGGCCGCATCCGCCCCCGTAGGCTCGGGCGGTGCGGCGCAAGCTCCGGTCCCCCCTTCCGCAGCGGCACGGGCTCGACGCCGTGCGGCTGCGGACGCCGGCCGGGACATCATGGACGACCATGCGCGACCACCTCGTGGAGCGGCTTCCCCGCGTCGACCCGGCCCGCATCGACGCCATGCTGCGCGAGCAGCGGATCGTCGACCGGGACGGACCGATAGCACCCGACGCGCCGTACGTCCCGGAGTCGTTCCTCTGGTTCCACCGGGACCTGCCCACGGAGGTGCCGGTGCCGTTCGAGATCGGGATCGTGCACCGCGACGACGAACTCGTCGTGGTGGACAAGCCGCACTTCCTGGCCACGATCCCACGGGGACAGCACATCGTGGAGACCGCGCTCGTGCGGCTGCGTCGCGAGCTCGGCCTGCCCACGCTCAGCCCGGCACACCGGCTGGACCGCGTCACAGCCGGCCTGCTGATGTTCGTGGTGCGCCCCGAGCGGCGCGGCGCGTACCAGACGCTGTTTCGCGACCGCCTCGTGCGCAAGACGTACGAGGCGGTCGCGCGGTACGACCCGCAGCTGGCGCTCCCCCGCACCGCGCGCAGCCGGATCGTCAAGGAGCGCGGGGTGATCTGCGCCCGTGAGGAACCCGGTCCGGTCAACGCCGTGACCACGGTCGAGCTTCTGGAACACCGCTCCGGGCCGGACGGACTGCGGCTGGGCCGCTACCGGCTCACCCCGGAGACCGGCCGCACCCACCAGCTCCGGCTCCACATGAGCGCACTCGGCGTGCCGATTCTCGGCGACGACTTCTACCCGGTGCTCACCGAGAAGCCGCTCGACGACTTCCGGCGCCCGCTGCAACTGCTCGCCTCAAGCCTGGAGTTCACCGACCCCGTCAGCGGCGAGGAGCGCAGTTTCCGTACCCGGATCGCGCTGCAGTCCTTCACGTCCTACGCCGCGTGGGCCGGATCGTGGTCACCCTCGTAACGTGTCCACTGCGGCACGGGAGCTGATGTCCGTCCAGCGCCGCGTAGGGACATCCGAGCTGGTCACGCGGCATTCTTCGGACCGCGTGGGCTTCCGGGGCGGGCACACACGGCGCAGGTTGTGGCGGCTGCCGCGACGCCGGCGCGGGTATCCGCCTCCTGGGACGTCGAGGCGCAGAACCGCACTGTCCTGAGATCCTCTTGGCATGACGGCGAGACCGGCGGGACGAGCAGCACCGACCCTGGAGGCGGTAGCGGCGCGCGGGCGTGTCCCGCGCAACGCGGGCCGCGTGCTCGCGGGCTCTACCACGGTCGGCGAGCAGGCGCGCGAAGCGGTGCTGCAGGCCGCGGCCGACCTGTCGTACGTGACCAACCGCGCCGCGCGATCGCTGATGACGCGCCGCAGCGACTCGATCGCGTTCGTCGTGGCCGAGCCGGAGGAGCGGTTCTTCGGCGACCCGCACTTCGTGCTGGTCCTGCGGGGCGCCCACGGGCTGCGCCAGGCGCTGGCCTCTCGGCTGCTCGCCGTGATCGAGCGGGGCCGAGCCACTCGAGCCGATGGTGATGAGCACTGAGATCGTGTGGCGCGAGACCGCCTGAGCCCACCCGTTCCGGTCTGAGCTCCGCGGGCTGATGGACGAGATCTCGACCGTGCCGTAATCCGATCTGAGAGGACCAATTGACCACCACGCAGGCTGCTCCGTCGACCGATGCACTGCGGTTCCCCCCGGGGTTCCTGTGGGGCTCCGCCACCGCCTCCTACCAGATCGAGGGGGCCGTCGACGAGGGCGGGCGCACCCCGTCCATCTGGGACACGTTCTCCCACACCCCGGGGCGGGTCGAGCGCGGCAACACCGGTGACGTCGCCGACGACCACTACCACCGGTTCCGCGAGGACGTCGCGATCATGGCCCGGCTGGGGCTCGCCTCCTACCGGTTCTCCGTGTCCTGGCCGCGCATCACGCCGCAGGTCACCGCGGACTCACTCGGGCCGGTCAACCCCGAAGGCATCAGGTTCTACTCCGACCTCGTCGACGCGCTGCTCGCCGTCGGCATCTCACCGTCGATCACCCTTTACCACTGGGACCTGCCCCAATCCCTCGAGGACACGGGAGGCTGGACGGCGCGGAGCACCGCAGAGCGGTTCGGCGAGTACGCCGAGGTCGTCGCCGCGGCACTGGGCGACCGGGTGCCGCTGTTCATCACGCTCAACGAGCCGTGGTGCAGCGCCTACCTCGGCTACGCGAGCGGCGTGCACGCCCCGGGCCGTACGGACGACGCCGCCGCGCTCACGGCGGTGCACCATCTGAACCTCGCGCACGGGCTGGCGGCCGGATCGATCCGGCGCGCCGCGCCCGCGTCGCGGGTGGCGCTCACGCTCAACCTCGCGTGGGTGTGCCCGGAGACCGACTCTCCGCAGGACGCGGAGGCGGCGCGGCGGGTGGACGGGCTGCAGAACCGGGTGTTCCTCGACCCCGTCCTGCGCGGCAGCTACCCCGCCGATGTGCAGGCCGACACCGCGGCCGTGACCGACTGGTCGTTCGTGCGGCCCGGCGACCTGGAGGTGATCTCGGCGCCGCTGGACGTGCTGGGCGTCAACTACTACTCCCCCACCCGGGTGCGGCACTGGACGCGGGAGCGCCCCAAGGAGCACGCCGACGGCCACGGTGAGGGCAAGGCCAGCCCGTGGATCGCGTGTGACGACGTGGAGTTCCCGTTCCAGCACGACCGCAAGACCGACATGGGCTGGAGCATCGACCCGCGCGGGATGACCGAGCTGCTGCGGCGCGTGGCCCGCGAGGCGCCGGGTTGCGAGATCATGGTCACCGAGAACGGAGCCGCCTTCCCCGACGTGGTGAACGGGGACGGCCGCGTCGTCGACACCGACCGCATCGACTACCTCCGCAGCCACCTGGCCGCGGTGCACGAAGCGATCGAGGACGGGGCCCCGGTGACGGGCTACTACCTCTGGTCGCTCCTCGACAACTTCGAGTGGGCGTGGGGCTACGCGAAGCGCTTCGGGATCGTCCACGTCGACTACGACACGCAGGCCCGGACGCCGAAGGACAGCGCATTGTTCTATGCCGACGTTATTCGGAGAAACGCCGTGCCGAGCTGAGACGACTCCCCACGGGATGCCCCGGCCGTGAGAGCGCCCGGGTAGTCTTGCGGCCGGTGGCTCACCGGCCGGCAATAGCCTCATGAACGGAGCTCGGGGTGCGGCTCGGCGACGAGGACGATCTCCGCAAGGGACCTGATTCCGAGGACCGCGACCCCAAGGACAGCGACAACCACGACCGGGACGCGCAGGACCGCGACAGCGAGCACCTCCCCATCGATGTCGCCGCGCTACGAGCCGACGACGCACTGGTCGAAGAGCTGGCCGCGGGGCTCGTCGCGCTCGGTGAGCTGCACCACGGGGCGCGCGGTTCCGACGACGAGCTGGTGGCCATGCTCGCGGCCTGGGTGGCCGACGTCCGGCCGGACGCCCAGCCAACGATCACGGCCAGCGCAAGGGATACCTCCCCGGATGAGAAGGCCCTCGGCGCTCCGTCCCTGGTCTCGCTGGTACGCCCCGCCTCGGCGCACGGCAGACACCGGGCTGCCCAGTCGGCTTCTGAGCATGGCGCCATTCCGTACGCCCGGCGACTCGCTGTCGCCGCCGCCGTGATCATGATGGGTACGGCGGGGCTGGCAGTCGGGTCGTCCGACGCGTCACCGGGTGAGGCCCTCTGGTCCGTGTCGAAGGTCTTCTACGCCGAACGTGCCCGGTCGGTCGAAGCCGCCGCCGAGGTCAACACGGGATTCGAGACGGCGCGCACCGCGCTGCAGCAAGGGCGTCCAGCCGACGCCGCGCGGGCGATCGCGAAGGCCAGCGCGCTGCTCGACGAGGTGCGCCCGGCCGAGGGCCGCGCCGAGCTCGCCCATGAGCACCAGCTGCTTCTCGCCGCGCTCAGCGGAGAGCCCTCCGGCCAGTCCGCCGCGCAAGCCCCGGTCGCACCCGCCCCCCGGCCCCCGGACCAGCCGGGCACGAGTAGTACCCCGGCGTCCACGCCGACCCCTTCCGGTAGCCCCGTGCTGGCCTCCCCACCCCTTCCCGCCGAGAGTTCCACCGCGCCGCGGGCCGTCGCACCGCCCACCGGCTCGGGCGCTTCTGCCGTCCCATCCGTCTCCGGCGTCCCCGATAACGACACGGCCGGCCCCTCCCGCTCCGGGTCCGCCAGCACCACCGTGTCCGTGGAGGACGGCACCTCCCCCTCCACCGCCCCGGCAACGCCCCTCCCCGGATCTGCTCCCCAGCCGCCGACCGGACCCACTTCCCCGACGCAGCCCGAGTCCCAGCCGCAGGTGGACCCGTCGCCGCAGTCTCCGGTCCAAGCCGGACCCGAGCCCCAGCCGGAACCGCAACCCCAGCCGCAGAGCGCGCCCGAGCCCCAGACTGGATCGGGGCCACTGAGCCAGCCCCAGTCGGCGCCGGCCGCCCCGGGTGACACCGAAGGACCGGGCCAGCCAACCGGGTCAGGATCGGCGAACGAGAAGAACGGCGGGAGCGGCGGAGCGGGTGTCGCCAACTCCGCGACCGACGGCCCCGAAGGCAACCCCGGGCAGGGTGAACCGAGCCAGCCATCCGACAGCGGCGGTAACTCGGACAACAGCACTAACTCGAACAACAGCGGTAACTCCGACAATAGCGGTGGCCGGAACAACAGTGAGAGCGACGGCGGCGGCAACTCCGCCGACGGTGGGAACTCGGACGGTGGCAGAAACTCCGACAACGGCAGAGGGTCCCTGTTGTCGCCGGCGACCGACCTGATCTCCTCGAGTCTCAGGAGTCTCCGGCAGTCCTAGACGGTACGTTCCCCCACGCCACCGATGCGGGGGCCGGTTTGCCGCCCGATGTAGGCACTGGTCACACCGTGCCAGAGCGTCAGCGACGCTAGGTCGTGGCGGCGTCGGCTCCCGACCCGGCAGCGGGGCGCCGCCGGGACACGGCCACCAGCACCACGGAAGCGGCGCCGGCATTGTGCAGGGCCCGCAGGCCGAGCCCGGTGAAGCACAGCACAGCGCCGGAGCAGAAGCGGCGTCGGCCGCCCGCCCGGCACTCCAGGTCGATCGTCCCGGACTCCACGAGGACCAGCGCGTCCCACCATTCCGACTCGTCGTAGAGCCGTGTGGTGCCGGGCGCGAGGGTGACCACGGTGGTCCGGAACGACGGGCCCAGCGGTCGGCCGAGGAACGAGAACGGAGGCGTGTCCATCACGACCGTCCTGCCTGCGCAGCCCCGACCACGCCGTCCGACACACCGTTCACCGAACCCTCCGCACCGTCGGGCGGACCGCTCGGGCCCACTGCCGGTTACGACATCCGCGGAGGGCGGAAATCATCGGCCGCGGCGGATCCGGCCTCGTTCTCGTCGAGGTGCAACCGCAGCATCGCCGCAGCCGCCCACGCCGGTGGCCTGCCGCGCAGCGATACGAGCACCATCGTTGCGAACGCCAGCGGCACCGACCACAGGGCCGGCTGCCCGAGCACGATCGCGACGAGGCCGGGTGGGGCGCCGAGGAACAGGTCGACCCCGATCACGCCGGCCGAGGAGATCAGCCCGACGACCATGCCCACGACGGCGCCCTGGGTCGTCAGCCGCGGCCACCAGATCCCGAGGACCAGCAACGGGCAGAAGGTGGACGCCGCGACCGCGAATGCCGACGTGACCAGCACGCCCACGTCGACCCGCGCCGCGGGCAGCGCGAGCAGCACCGCCACCGCCGCAGCGGCGAGCGGCGTGAACCGCAGGCGTCGCAACGTCCCCGGTACCAGGTCGTGCGAGATCGCACCGGACACGGCGAGCAGCAGCCCGAGGGACGTCGCGAGGAACGCCGCGAAGGCGCCCGCGGTGAGCAGGGCGGTGAACAGCGACCCGACCCAGCTCTGATCGACCCTGGCCGGCAGTGCCACCACCACGGTGTCCGTGCCGCCGGACAGGTACAGCTCGGGGAGCAGGACCGCGCCGAGCAGCCCGTAGATCGGCGGGAAGAGGTAGAACACCCCGAGCAGCCCGACGGTGATGGCAGCCGTGCGCCGGGCGCCGTGGCCGTCGGCACTGGTGTGGAACCGGACGAGGATGTGCGGCAGGCCCATCGTCCCGAACACGGTGGCGATCAGCACCGACCACGTGGCGAGCACCGGGTACCCACCGGGGTCGAGCAGGGGCCGTTCCCACTCCCTGCCGCCAGGCGGCCGCCCGCCTCCGACCTGCGGCACGGCCGCCCCGGCGTCGAACACCCAGCTGGTCCCGGCCTGCGCTTGGTAGCGTCCGGGAGGGAGCACCTGCTGCGGCCCGCCCCCGATGGACACGCGGGTCGGCTCGGTGATCGTGAGCTCGGTGTCGAGCCGGAACTGCACCTGGGTGGCTGCGGAGAACCGTGTGAACTCGACCGGCTCGAGAGCGTTGGCGCGGGTGCTCGGGCCCACGTGCAGCACCAGCCAGATCGCCG
>DASRSC010000315.1:0-12273 GCA_035695525.1 Pseudonocardia sp.
AGGAACACCATGCCGCGCAGGATCACGTGGGGGTTCGCCAGCCGGAACCGCAGCAGCCGCCAGTACCGGACCAGGTACCAGGGGGTGTAGGCGCGGTTGCGGAGCACCCAGCACAGCGAGGCGATCGTGAGGAAGCGGGCCTGCCGAGGGTCGCGGCGCCAGGCCCGTCCCCAGCGGTCACGCAGGGGCGCGCCCCACATGCTGGTCATGGATCGACGATAGGGCGGGGGCGTTTCACCGGCGCTCCCACCCGGGTAGCCCGCTGCCGTGACCACCGAGAGACGCGACGGCAGCGAACCGACGAGTCGCACCGAGGAGGACCGGGTCGTGTCCCGGCGGGTCGACAACCCGACGGCCGCCGGTCCCGAGGACGAACGGGCCTACCGCGCTGCCGACCCCGGACCCGACGCCGAACCGGGCGGGGACGGCCCGGCGAGTGAGGGTCACGGGAGCACCACCGAGCGCGCTGAGTACGACCTGGACGCCGCCGACGAGAGCGAGCCGACCCGTTCGGAGTGATCCAGCGCTCTCACGAGACCCACGCTCTTGCGCCCGCCCGCGTCACCGACCATCGTCCGCGAGGTGTCCCGGATCGCGGTGGTCGGCAGCGTCAATCTCGATCTCGTGGCCCGGGTGTCGCGGCTGCCCGCGCCCGGGGAGACGCTGGCCGCGACCGGGCTGAGCCGGGTGCCCGGCGGGAAGGGCGCCAACCAGGCACTGGCAGCCCGCAGGCTCGGGGCCGAGGTGGCCCTGGTCGCTGCGGTCGGCGACGATCCCGCTGCCGACGAGGCCCTCGCCCTGCTGCGGCGCGACGGCGTACGGCTCGACGGGCTGCGCCGGGAGCCCGCGCACCCGACCGGACACGCCCTCATCACGGTGGACGACTCCGGCGAGACCACGATCGTCGTCGCCGCCGGGGCGAACGCGACTCTTCAGGTGACCGCGGACGACGTCCGGGGAGCGGACGCCGTCCTCACCGTCCTGGAGGTCCCGGACAGCGCGGTGGCGGCCGCCGCTGAGCACGCGACCGGGCTGTTCGTGCTCAACGCCGCTCCCGCGCGGGCGGTCGCACCCGAGCTGCTCCGGCGGGTCGACCTGGTGATCGTCAACAGCGCGGAGTTCGCCGCAATCGAGGGCCTTGACGCGGCAGGTGCCGTCGCCGTCACCTCCGGCGGGGACGGCGCGGTGCTGCGCCGCGGCGGCCGGGAGGTGGCCCGTGCCGAGCCGCCGCCGGTGACCGTCGTCGACGGCACCGCAGCAGGTGACACGTTCACCGCCGCGCTGCTGGTGGCGCTGCTGGAGGGCGCCTCCGACGCCGACGCCCTGCGCAGTGCGTGCGCGGCCGGGGCGCTGGCCGTGACACGCGCCGGCGCGCAACCCTCCCTGCCCACCGCAGCCGAGCTGGCGGCCGTCCTGTGACGCACCCGAAGCCGCTGATCATCGACACCGACCCCGGAGTGGACGACGCGGTCGCGATCATGTTGGCGCTGGCCTCGCCGGAGGTCGAGCTGCGGGCCGTGACAACGGTGTTCGGCAACGTCCCGCTGCCCAGGACCACCGAGAACGCGGGGCGGCTCCTGGCGCTGTGCGACCGGTCCGACGTGCCGGTGGGCGCAGGTGCCGCGCGTCCGCTCGTGCACCCGCAGCGCGAGCGCGCCGAGGCGTGGCACGGCGGTGACGGACTCGGCGGGCGGGCCGAGGCGCTGCCCGCCCCGATCGTCGAGCCGGACCCGCGCGGAGCCGTTGGGCTGATGGCATCGGTGCTGCGTGCAGCAGGCGAACCGGTGACCATCGCACCGATCGGGCCACTGACGAACGTGGCGCTGCTGCTCGCCGTGCACCCGGAGCTGGCGCCCCGCATCGACCGGATCGTGGTGATGGGCGGCGCCCTCGGTGCCGGCAACACGAGCGGTGTCGCCGAGTTCAACGTCCACTGCGACCCCGAGGCGGCCCACCGGGTGTTCACCCAGGCCGACGTGCCCGTGACGATGGTGCCGCTCGACCTCACCCTGCGCTGTCCCGCCGGCCCCGAGTGGCTCGACGAGCTGGCATCCGGTGGCCCCCGCTGCGCCGAGTTGGCTCGGGTGATCGTCCGATACCGCGCGGCGTACCGCACCCGGTACGGCATCGACGCCGTTGCGCTCCACGACGCCGTCGCCGTGCTGGAGGCGATGCTGCCCGGCACGCTGGCAACGACGGCGATGCCGATCCAGGTGGCGTGCGATTTGGGGCCGGCCCGGGGCGCCACCGTCGCGGTGCCGGGCGCCCACGGGGCACCCGTCCACGTCGCCCTCGACGCCGATCCGGACCCCGTGCTGGCCGAGATCCTGGCCCGCCTGCTCCGCCTGAGCTGAGAAGCTCGTGCGCGGATACGAGTGCTGGAGCACTCGTATCCGCGCACGGGGCCGTCAGGCCAGCCCGTTCTCGATCGCGTAGCGCACCAGTGCGGCGCGGCTGCGCAGGCCCAGCTTGCGCAGGACGTTCTGCACGTGGTTCTCCACGGTGCGCGGGGAGAGGACCAGCCGGGCGGCGATCTGGCGCGCGGTGAGCCCGTCGACCACCAGCCGGAGCACGTCCGCCTCCCGCTGGGTGAGCCGCCGCGCACCCTCCTGCGGATCCACCGGGCGCCCGAACTGCTCCAGCACCACGTCGGCGAGGCCGGGGCTGAAGACCGCCTGCCCAGCTGCGGTGCAGCGCACGGCGTCGGCCAACTCGTCCGCGTTGCCGGGCGCGACGAGGTGGCTCACGGCACCCGCCTGCACGGCGGCGAGCACGGTCGCGTGGTCGGGAACGGCGGTGAGGGTGAGCACCGGGATCTGCTGCACGGTCGCGGTGACCGTCGCGATGACCGTGAGCGCGGCCTGGCCCCCGTCGAGGTTCACCACGACCACCTGCGGACGGTGCAGCGAGACCAGCCGGACGGCGTCCCGGGGAGCGACCGTGGCCAGCAGTTCGATCCCACGACGGGCCAACGCGTGCGCTGCGCACATGAGTGCGGGAGGTTGGCCGACGAGCACGGTGGTGACCGGCGGACCGGTCACCACCGCGCTGCTCATCCGCCCCCCGTCCGGCGCATGATCATGGCGCGGATCCTCCCAAGGAGTTACGCCACGCGGAAACCGTTCGGAGATCTCCACCCGTTCGCCACGACGTGATGCCATATCGTGATCAACTGTCGGTCAGGCCCTGCTCGATGGCGTAGCGGACCAGCTGCACGCGATTGTGCAGCTGCAGCTTGCGCAGCGTGTTCTGCACGTGGCTCTCCACCGTGCGATGCGACAGCACGAGTCGCTCCCCGATCTGCCGCGCCGTGAGGCCCTTGGCCACCAGCCGCAGCACCTCGGTCTCCCGCTCGCTGAGCACAGGCGCCGCGCCGTCGCCTCCCTCCGGCTCGCTCGCCAGCCGCCGGTACTCGCCAAGGACCAGCCCGGCCAGGCCCGGGGTGAACACCGGGAAGCCGTCGGCCGTGCGCCGCACGGCTGCGAGCAGCTCGTCGGCCCCCGCCGACTTGAGCAGGTACCCCGTGGCCCCCGCCTTCACCGCCTCCAGCACGTCGGTGTGCTCGCCGCTCGCCGAGAGCACGAGGATCCGGGTCTCGGGCAGCTTCTCCAGGATCCCCTCGATCGCCCGTACGCCGGAGGTCACGCCGAGGTTGAGATCCATGAGCACCACGCGCGGCCGGGTCGCGAGCGCGATCCGCACCGCGGCCTCCGCGTCCGGGGCGGTGGCGACGACGCTCAGGCCGCGTTCGGTCAGGTCGCGGGCCACGCCCTCCCGCCAGATGGGGTGGTCGTCCACCACCATCACGGTGATCTCGTCGAGCTCGTCCGTCATGCTCCTACCCCCCGCTTCAGGACGCTGATGGTCCAGTCCGTGCCCCGACCCGGTCCGGTGTCGCAGGAGATCGTGCCACCCAGGTCGTGCACCCGGCCGCGCATCGACCGGGCCACGCCCAGCCGCCCCTCGGCCTCCGCGGTGGCCAGCCTGCCGTCGGGGATGCCAGGCCCCTCGTCGCGCACGCAGATCTCCACGCCGTCCCCCGTCTCCTCCAGCAGGACCCATGCAGGCGCGTCCGGCCCGACATGCTCCGCGACGTTCGTCAGCGCGGCACCCGCCACCGCCACGAGCTCGTCGACGACGTGCGCGGGCAGCTCGACGCGGTGCGCAGGGGTCGACACGCTGACGTACTCGGAGGCGAGCATCCGCAGCGCGGCGGCGAGGTCGCGGCGCCCGTGCACGTCGACGGGCGCCGCTCCGGTGGTCAGCAGCGTGCGCAGCGCGAACTCCTGCTCCCCGGCGAGCACGCCGAGCTCCGCGGCCGCCCCGCCCAGCTCGGCACCCCGCCGCCGCACGTACCCGAGCACCTGCAGCACACCGTCGTGCACCGCGCGGGCCAGCCGCTCCCGCTCGCGCATCCCCGCCTCGGCGGCGACCGCGTGCCGGAGCCGCTCGGCCGAGCGGCGCAGCACCGTGGACGCGAAGCCGATCGTCACCCCGACGAGAAGGAGCAGCTGGATGTCGCCCACCTCGGCGCGCCAATGCGCCTGGAAGGCGAGGAGCGCGGCCGACAGGGCGAGCGCCCCCGCCAGCCCACCTCTGACTCCGTAGGCGAGCGCGCAGGCCAGGGCCGCCCCCGGCGTCCAGATCGACCCCATCACGGGCGCGTCGGCGGCGAACTGCGCAGGTGTCTGTACGAGCGGTGTGGTCGCCATGACCCCGACGGTCACCACGACGTCGGCGATCGCGACGTGGCCGCGCCGGTCCGTCGCCCCCGGCAGGCCGCCCAAGTAGCCGTAGCCGGTGGCCACCGTCCAGGCGACCATCACCGCGAGCACGGCGACGGCGCCGGCAGGCACGGCATACGCGTTGAGCGAGTACAGGACGACGGCGGCCGCACTGAGCAGCGTCAGCACCCGGTAGACCAGCAGACCGCGCCACAGCGGTGCGAGCGGCTGCTCCGTCTCGGTTGCCGACGGCGGGGTCACCGCCCCATCCTGGCCGACGGGCACCGCACCCGGATCAGTAGGACTACGGGATCCTGGTGCCCGTGACGAGCGCGTTGTAGAACCACCCACGTGGCACGACGCGGGCAAGCACGTTCCGGTCCAGCCAGGACAGCCGCTGCCAGCCGCGGTAGGCGAACATGGCCCAGCGCATCCCGAGCTTCCCCGGTGGCACGGCGGCCTCGAACGTGCGCACCGGCCAGCCGAGCATCGCCGCCGTGAACTCCTCGGTGACGACCTTGACGTCGCGCGCCCCCGCCCGGCGCGCGATCTCCTCGAGCTCGGCCGGATCGAACGTGTGGATGTCGACTTCTGCCTCCAGCGCGGCCGCACGGGACGACTCGTCGAGCTCCTCCTGCGGCCGCCGCCAGCTCTGCAGCGCCGGCAGCTTCGTGATGGTCGTGGCCGCCTTCCAGGTGAGCGCACCGAGCCTGCGCGCGTACGCGTCACCGACCGTTGTCGGCTCACCCGCGAACACGAAACGCCCGCTCGGCTTCAGCACCCGCAGCACCTCGCGGAGCGCCAGCTCGACGTCGGGGATGTGGTGCAGCACGGCGTGCCCGACGACCAGGTCGAACGTCGCGTCCTCGTAAGGGATGAGCTCGGCGTCGGCCACCCGGCCGTCGACGTCCAGGCCGAGCCCATCGGCGTTGCGCAGGGCGGCCTGCACCATGCCCGGCGAGAGGTCGGTGACCGACCCCCGCTTCGCGACCCCGGCCTGCATCAGGTTGAGCAGGAAGAACCCCGTGCCGCAACCGAGCTCCAGCGCGTGCTCGTAGGGCCGGCTGCCCTCGCCGGCCACCAGCCGGAAGCGATCGGCGGCGTAGGTGATGCAGCGCTCGTCGTAGGAGATCGACCACTTCTCGTCGTACGAGCCCGCCTCCCAGTCGTGATAGAGGACGTTGGCCAGCTTCCGGTCGTGCCGGGCGGCCGCCACCTGCTCAGCGGTGGCATGCGGGTTCGGTGCCGGGTCCGTACTCATGGGTAGGGAGGGTAATCAGCGGCCCGTGAACTGGGCCTTGCCCGGCCCGTTCTCGACGAACGACGTCATGCCGGCCTGCCGGTCCTCGGTGGCGAAGAGCGCCGCGAAGAGCTCCGCCTCCAGGTCCAGACCGGTGCGCAGGTCGACGTCGAGCCCGCCGTCGATTGCCTTCTTGGCCGCCGCCAGCGCCACCGCGGGACCGTCGACGAACTGCTCCGCCCAGCTCCGGGCCGCGGTGTACACCTCGTCGGCCGGCACGACCTGGTCGACGAGGCCGATGGCCAGCGCCTCCTCCGCCCCGACCATCCGGCCGGTGAAGATCAGGTCCTTGGCCCGCGGCGCCCCGATCAGCCGGGCCATGCGCTGGGTGCCGCCACCGCCGGGGATGATCCCCAAGAGGATCTCCGGCTGGCCGAGCTTCGCGTTGTCGCCGCAGACCCGCCGGTCACACCCCAGCGCGACCTCCATCCCGCCGCCGAGGGCGTAGCCGGTGATCGCCGCGACCGTCGGCTTCGGGATCTCCGAGATCGACCCGAAGCAGGCCGAGAGCCTCCGCGCGACCGGTGCGATGTCCCCGTAGGACATGCCGATCATCTCCTTGATGTCGGCGCCCGCCGCGAACACCTTCTCCCCGCCGTACACGACCACGGCCCGGACGTCGGCGCGCCGCGTGGCCTCCTCGGCACACGCCTTCAGCTCCTCCTGTACCTGCCTGCTGAACGCGTTCATCGGCGGCCGGTCCAGCCGGATCGTGCCCACACCGGAGTCGACCTCGAGGTTCACGAATTCGCTCACGACCGCACCCTAACCCGGCCCTCCGGCCCGCCCTCGCGGCGAACGAGGAGCCGGGACGGCGCGGGTCAGCGCAGCCAGGCCGTGTACCGGCCGCGGCGGCGCTGCACCTTGAGCGGGAGCCCGAAGGTCGCGGTCAGGTTCTCGTCGGTCAGCACGTCCTCGAGCAGCCCGGCGGCAACCACCCTGCCCCCGCGGAGCAGCAGGCCGTGGCTGTAGCCGGGCGGGATCTCCTCCACGTGGTGGGTGACCAGCACCGACGCCGGCGCGTCCGGGTCGGCGGCCAGTTTCGCGAGCCGCCCGACGAGGTCCTCGCGGCCACCGAGGTCGAGCCCGGCGGCGGGTTCGTCGAGCAACAGCAGCTCTGGGTCGGTCATCAGCGCCCGCGCGATCAGCGTGCGCTTGCGCTCGCCCTCCGAGAGCGTCCCGAACGTCCGCTCCGCCAGGCCACGGACACCCAGAGCGTCGAGCAGTTGCTCCGCCCGATCGGTGTCGGTGGCGTCGTAGCGCTCCCGCCAGCGACCCAGCACGCCGTACCCCGCGCTCACCACGACGTCACGCACCACCTCGTCGCCCGGGACCCGCATCCCCAGCGACGCCGAGGTGAGCCCGATCCGGGTGCGCAGCTCGAACACGTTGACCCGCCCGAGCCGCTCCCCCAGCACGTCCACCGAGCCCGTCGTCGGGTGCAGCTCCGCCGCGGCCAGCCGCAAGAGGGTGGTCTTGCCCGCGCCGTTCGGCCCCAGCACCACCCAGCGCTCGTCCAGCTCCACAGCCCAGTCGACGTCACGCAGCAGCGTCGACGTGGACCGCCGCACCGCCACGCCCTGCATCCGGACGACGAGGTCGGTGCTGTCGGCAACGAGTCCGTCACCACGAGCGACACCATCGCGCGCAGCATCAGCGCGCCCCCCGCCGGCGCTACGTGCGGTGAGTAAAGACTCAGATTGCGATTCCAGCGCTGCCACGGGCTCTATCCTCGCCGATCGTGCCGGTCTTCCCACTGGGTGCCCATGCCGACGGCCGTGGGGTGCGCTTCGCCGTGGCCTCGACCAGCGCCGACGCCGTTGAGGTATGCCTCGTCGACGGGCCGGACGGGGCCCTGAGCGAGAAGCGGGTGTCGCTCACGGAGCGCACGTTCGGCGTCTGGCACGGGTACATCGACGGGGTGACGCCCGGGCAGCGCTACGGCTACCGCGTTCATGGCCCGTACCGGCCGTGGGACGGGCTGCGGGCCAACCCGGCCAAGATCCTCGTCGACCCCTACGCCCGGCAGATCACCGGTCGCGTCACCGACCTGCATGCGGCCCGCGGCTGGGTCGACGACCCGATGACGGGCACGCTGAACACCGTCGACTCGCTCGGTCACGTGCCGCTCTCCGTCGTCACCGGGCCCGACGTCCCCGCGGCGGGCCTGCTGCTGCCCGAGGTGCCGTGGTCGGAAACCGTGATCATGGAGCTGCACGTTCGCGGCTACACGAAGCTGCACCCCGAGGTGCCGCCCGAGCACCGCGGCACCTACCTCGGGCTCGCCCACCCGGCCGTGGTCGAGCACCTGCGCGCGCTCGGCGTCACGGCCGTCGAACTGCTGCCCGTGGCATCCATCGCCGAAGAGCCGCCGCTGCTGCAGAGCGGCCGGACGAACTACTGGGGCTACGCCACACTCGGCTTCCTCGCTCCGCACGCCGGGTACGCGAGCGTCCCGGGCGCGGAGATCGAGGAGTTCCGCACCATGGTCAGCGCGTTGCACGCCGCCGGGATCGAGGTGATCCTCGACTTCGTCCCCAATCACACGGCGGAGGGCGGGGTGGGCGGCACGACGCTCTCCTACCGCGGCCTGGACGCCCCCGCGTACTACTCGCTCGGCGGCAACGGCCGCGACGCCGACATCACCGGCACCGGCAACACCCTCGACGCCGGCTCGCCCACCGTGATCAGGCTGGTGTGCGACGCGATGCGGCACTGGGTCACCGTCTTCGGTGTCGACGGCTTCCGGATCGACCTCGCCAGCGTGCTCGGCCGACCGCGCTCGGGGGCGTTCGACCCCCACGGGCCGCTGCTGACCGCCATCGCGACCGACCCGGTGCTGTCCCGGGTCAAGCTCATCGCCGAGCCGTGGGACGCCACCGGCGAGGGCTACCGGGTCGGTGGCTTCGGCGTGGCCTGGTCGGAGTGGAACGGCCGCTACCGCGACGCGGTGCGCGACTTCTGGCGCGGCCACGGCGGCATCGGCGAGGTGGCGTCCCGCCTGACCGGCAGCTCCGACCTGTACCGGCTCTCGGGACGGCGGCCGTGGGCGTCGGTCAACTTCGTCACGGCACACGACGGTTTCACGCTGCGTGACCTCGTGTCCTACGAGCGCAAGCACAACGAGGCCAACGGCGAGAACAACCGCGACGGCACCGACGACAACCGCTCGCAGAACTTCGGCGTCGAGGGCGAGACGTCCTCGCCGGTGTTCGGGTCCCGGCGGCTCGCGACCGCTCGCGCGATGCTCGGCACGCTCCTGCTGTCGACCGGAACCCCGATGCTGCTGGGGGGTGACGAGCTCTGGCGCACCCAGCGCGGCAACAACAACGCCTACTGCCTCGACGACGAGACGTCCTGGGTGGACTGGACCGACGACGACGACGCGGCCTCGCTCACGGCGTTCACCGCGCGGGTGGCGGAGATCCGGCGCAGCTCCCCCGCCCTGCACCGCGACCGCTTCTACCGCGACGGCGAGGTGCTCTGGTGGCACCCGTCGGGGCGCCGGATCGGTGGACACGACTGGCACGACAGCCGCCTGCGCACCTTCGGGCTGCTGCGCGCGGAGTGGCTGCTGCTCCTACACGCCGGCGACCAGGCGGTGCCCGCCACGCTGCCCCCCGGCGGGCCGTTCACGCCGGTGCTGGACAGCACCCGGCCGGACGGAGAGCCGGTCAGCCGCCGCACGTTGCCCGGGGGCACCACCATCACGCTCCAGCCACGCTCGCTACTGCTCCTCCGCACTCCCTGACCCCAGCCCGCGCGATGTGTCCATGTGGCAGGTGGGATCGGCGGGGGTGAGGACGTAGGCTCTCGCTGTGCCCCGTTATGACTTCCGGTGTCGTGAGTGCGGCTCGACGTTCGAGGTCAGCCGTCCGATGAGCGCCGCGAGCGACCCGGCCGCCTGCCCGGCCGGCCATGACGACACGGTCAAGCTGCTCACCACCGTCGCCGTCGGCGGGCTAGCACCCCGGGCGGGCTCGCGCGCCGCAGCCCCGGCGGCTGCCGCCGGCGGATGCTGCGGCGGCGGGTGCTGCGGCGGCTGAGCCCCTTCCTCGGCCTGCAGGCGCGGCCGCTACGCCGCCTCCGGCTGTGCGATCCGGGGCGCGATCACCGCCTCCGCGACCGGTTCCGGCCGCGCGATCTGGGGCTCGTTCACCGCCTTCCGCCGCAGCGCCACCGCGACCCCGACCGCGGCGATCATCGGTACGAGGCCGCAGACGGCCATGCCCGCCCGCGGTCCGAACGTCGACGTGATCCAGCCGATCGTCGGCCCGCCCAGCGGCGTCCCGCCGACGAACGCGAGCATGTAAAGACCCATCACGCGGCCTCGGACCGCGGGGTCCACCCAGGACTGCACCGACGAGTTGGCCATGGCCTGCAAGGCGAGGTTGACCATCCCGAGTGCGACGAGCGCGCCGAGGAAGGTGCCGAGTCCGGGCGCCAGCGCGGCGGCCACCTGGGCGAGCCCGAACACCATCGCCATGACCACAAGCGTGCGCAGGCGAGTGCGTGTCCGGCCCCCTGCGATCAGGGCGCCGGCCACCGAGCCCAGTGCCAGCACCACATTGAACAAGCCGTAGAGGTTGGCGCCGCCGTGGAACGTCGAGTCGGCCATCGCCGTCAGGACCACGGGGAAGTTCAGCCCGAAGGTTCCGATCACCCCGACGAGTAAGATCGTCCATCCCACGTGCGGACGCGCGGCCACATACCGCAGGGCCGAACGGAGCTGGCCGGGGGCGCGCACCACAGTGGGGGGGCGCACCAGGTCGGCCGAACGGATGAGCAGCAGCCCGATCAACGGGGCCAGGTAGGAGGCCGAGTTCGCAGCGAACGCCCAGCCGGTGCCCACCGTGCCGATCAGCACACCCGAGACGGCGGGACCGAGCAGCCGGGTGGTCTGGAAGACCGCTGCGTTCAGCGCGATCGCGTTGCGCACGTAGGGCGCCGGCACCACCTCGTTGACGAACACCTGCCGGGTCGGGTTGTCGACCACGAACACCAGCCCCGCGGCGAGCGCGAACAGGTAGACGTACTCGACGCGGACATGGCCGGTGATCGTCAGGACGGCGAGCCCCGCGCTCAGCGCCCCGTTCAGCGACTGGGTGACCATCAGGATCGCCCGCTTCGGGTAGCGGTCCGCGATCATGCCCCCGTACATCCCGAGGAGCAGCATCGGCAGGAACTGAAGCGCCATCGTGATGCCGACGGCCGACGCGCTGTGCGTCAGCTCCAGCACCAGCCAGTCCAGAGCGATGCTCTGCATCCACGTGCCTGTGCTCGCGACGCTCTGGCCGGCGAGGTAGATGCGGAAGTTCCGGACGCGCAGCGCGGCGAATGTGCCCTGGCGCTGCGTCGTCGCGGTCCCAATGACGGATATGTCGGCCGTCGCCGTTTTCACAGAAAGCCTTCCGTAGCGCGGAAAAAAAATCAACCTCATCCAGTCTGGAGGAGAACGCGCTATTCTGAACGCCGATCAGCCGACTAACTGTTATCGCGAAGGGGTATGACCGTCACCTACGACCCGGCACAGCTCGAGACGTTCCTCGCCGTCGCCCAGACCCGGAGTTTCACCCAGGCGGCTGCCCGGCTGGGCATCCGCCAGCCGACCGTCAGCCAGCACGTCCGCAAGCTGGAGGAGGCCACGGGGCGAGTGCTGGTGCAGCGCGACACGCACACCGTCACGATCACCACGGACGGCGAGGCCATGATCGGCTTCGCGCGGTCGATCCTCGCGGCCCACGATCATGCCGCGGGCTACTTCAGCGGGCAGCGCCCGCAGGGCAGGCTGCGGATCGGCATGTCCGACGACCTGGCGCTCACGCGGCTGCCGCAGATCCTGCGCGACTTCCGCCAGGACAACCCGCTCGTCGACCTCGACCTCACCATCGATCAGAGCGGCACCCTGCACCGCAGGCTCGAGAACGACCGACTGGACCTGTTCGTGGGCAAGCGCCCGCGCGGCGAGCACCGCGGCCAGCTCGTCAGGCGCGACCGCTTGGTGTGGGTGGGCAACGCCGCGACCCGCGTGGAGTTCAGCCGGCCGCTCCCGCTGGTCGTCTACCCGCCGCCGAGCCTCAGCCGCGTTGCGATGCAGAACGCGCTCGAGCGGACCAACACCGCGTACCGGAGCGCCTGCATCTGTCGTGGGGTGAACGGACTCATCGCCGCCGTCGCGGCGGGCATCGGCATCTCCGCGCTGGCGGGCAGCCTCGTCCCGGTGCAGCTGACAACGCTGGGCCCGCAGCA
>DASRSC010000316.1:0-5807 GCA_035695525.1 Pseudonocardia sp.
AGCACGACATCCGCCGCGAGGGCGCGATCCTCGACCGGCACCGGTTCGAACGCGTGGCGGCGGAGCTGCGGACGCGCTTCGGCTGGCGCTGACGCCCGGTACCGGGCGACTCGCGGGCGGGAACGGGGCGACTCGCGGGGCAAAACCCGACGACTCGCGGACCGGAACCGGGCGACTCGCGGGCGGGTGGGTCGCTCAGTGAAGGTGGCGGTCGCTCCGCTGCGCGGCGCGGCGCAGCTGCAGGATGCGCAGGCCGCCCGGGATGGCAACGAGCAGCAGCCCCGCGATCGCGGCGAGGAGCAGCGCAACACCGGTGGGCAGCGTGCCCGACCAGGCAAGGAAGTTGATCCCCATCGGCGCGTTGTTCTGCATGATGAAGATCAACAAGAAGAGCAGGACCACTGCGGACAGGAGCAAGCCCGTCCACAACCCACTGGTGCGGGTGCGCGTGACGGCCGGACGGCGGGCGGTGTCGGGGGCGCCCGGCGTGGTCGGGGTCGGCACTGTCGGCCCCTCCGGCTCCGGGACGCGCACGGGCCGCATCGCAGGGTTCGTCTCCGGATCGGCGTGCGGGTCGGCGGGGCCGACGCTGCCGTGCAGGGGTGAGCCCGGCCGTGCGGTCGCCCGCGTCGGGTCCTCCGTCATCTGCCTACCTCGCTCCGCTCACGACGTGCTTCCTGCGCGTTCGAACGGGAGTATCCCGCAACGGCCGGTACGGAGCGGAACACGGTGCGTCAATGTCGCTCGGAACCGCTGCAACTCGGGAACCACGGGAAGGTCGATCAGCGGCCGTCGCGGCGCATCGGTACGTGCGCGACGCCGTCCCAGTCGTAGGTGGGTCCGGTCGGGACGAAGCCGTAGCGGCTGTAGAACCCGGCGAGATGCTCCTGCGAGTCGAGCACGCAGCCGCCGTCGCCGACCTCCGCGAGCGCCGCCTCCATCAGCCGCCTCCCCAGCCCCCGTCCACGCACAGTTCGCGTGGTGCACAGCCGCCCGATGCGGTAGTCGCCGGTCGGCTCCTTGAGCAGCCGCACACACCCGAGCACCGGCTCGGGCTGCCCGGAGCCACCGAGCCAGTAGTGCCGGGCCCGTTCCTCCAGGTCGCGGCCGTCGAGCTCGGCGTACGGGCAGGCCTGCTCCACGACGAACACCTCGACCCTCAGCCGGAGGATCTCGTACATGGTGCGGGGCTCGAGATCGGCCGCCCAACAACGGTGCACAGTGGCCGCAATCGCCTCGCTGGTCATGCCGACTGCCTACCAGATCGGCCGAACCGGCGCTGGGCCGGACGTGGAGCTGCCCCACCAGCAGATGTGAGGGCCGTCGGACCGCCCGGCGTCCACGGCCGACCGCAGCTACCGTGATGACGTGCACCACCACGATCTCGTCGTCATCGGCACCGGGTCCGGCAACTCGATCATCGACAGCCGGTTCGACGAGCTCGACGTCGCGCTCGTCGAGCACGGCGTGTTCGGTGGCACCTGCCTGAACGTGGGCTGCATCCCGACGAAGATGTACGTCTATCCCGCCGACGTCGCGGAGGCCGTCCGGCTCGCGGCGCGCTACGGCATCGACGCGAGCATCGACAAGGTCCGCTGGAGCGACATCCGCGACCGCGTCTTCGGCCGGATCGACCCGATCTCCGCCGGCGGCCGGGAGTACCGGGTGGAACGCTGCCCCAACGTCACCGTCCACCAGGGGCACGCCCGGTTCACGGGGCACAAGGAACTCGTCGTGGAGCGCACCGACGGCTCCGGCACGGACACCATCTCCGGCGACCGGATCGTCATCGCCGCCGGAGGACGCCCGGCCGTTCCGGAGCAGATCGCGTCCTCCGGCGTCCCGTTCCACACGTCCGACACCGTCATGCGGCTCGACTCCCTGCCCGAGCACATCCTGATCGTCGGCGGCGGCTACATCGCCGCCGAGTTCGCGCACGTGTTCTCCGCCTTCGGCAGCCGCGTCTCGATCGTCGGGCGCAGCGAGCTGCTGCTGCGCAGTCAGGACGAGACCGTCGCCGAGCGGTTCACGGCCACCGCCTGCGAGCGCTGGGACGTCCACCTCGGCCAGGAGGTCGTCCGGGCGAGCGGCGGCGGTGGGGACGTGGTGCTGGAGCTCAGCGACGGCACGACGCTGCGCGGGGACGTGCTGCTCGTCGCGACCGGCCGCATGCCCAACAGCGACTTGCTCGACCTCGACCGGACCGGTGTGCCGACCCACCCCGACGGTCGGATCGTCGTCGACGACCAGCAGCGCACGCCGGTCGACGGGATCTTCGCCGCGGGCGACGTGAGCTCTCCGTACCAGCTCAAGCACGTGGCGAACCACGAGTCCAAGGTCGTGGCCCACAACCTGCTGCACCCCGACGCACCGCGGCGCACCGACCACCGGTTCGTGCCTGCCGCGGTCTTCACCGATCCGCAGATCGCCTCCGTCGGCCTCACGGAGGACGAGTGCCGTGCGGCCGGCCACGACTACTGCGTCAAGATCCAGGCCTACGGCGACGTCGCGTACGGCTGGGCGATGGAGGACACCGGCGGCTTCTGCAAGGTGCTCGCCGAACGAGGCACCGGCAGGCTCCTCGGCGCGCACGTGGTGGGTGTGCAGGCCGCCACGGTGATCCAGCCACTGGTCCAGGCGATGACGTTCGGCCTCGGCGCCCGCGAGATGGCCACCGAGCAGTACTGGATCCATCCAGCCCTGCCGGAGGTCGTGGAGAATGCGCTGCTCGGACTCGACCTGTAGGACGTCACACACGTTTTGGGGTGCCACCGGGCAGGGAATGCCTGATAGACAACGGATCAGTAAGGTGACCCTTCCTGCGAGAGCCACGAGGTGCATGCCCATGACCGTTGCCGAAAGTCCGAGCCGACCGGCCGGAACGGCCAGACCGATCCTGGACGGCAGGCGCGGCGTCGCGGCGCAGATCGCCGTCTACGTGTTCGTGATCGTCCCGCTGCTGGCGCTGCTCGCTGCCGTCCCGTTCGCCTGGGGCTGGGGCCTGGGCTGGACGGACGTCGTGCTCGCCCTGGTCTTCTACGTGATCAGCGGCCTCGGCATCACCGTCGGCTACCACCGGTATTTCACCCACGGCTCGTTCAAGGCGAACCGGCCGCTGCGCATCGCGTTGGCGGTCGCCGGCAGCCTCGCGATGCAGGGATCGGTGATCGACTGGGTGGCCGACCATCGCCGTCACCACGCGTTCTCCGACAAGGAGGGTGACCCGCACTCGCCGTGGCTGTTCGGAACCGGGCCTACAGCGCTGGCCCGCGGCTTCTGGCACTCGCACATGGGCTGGTTGTTCGAGCGCGACCAGACCAACGAGCAACGCTTCACGCCCGACCTGCTCGCCGATCGCGACATCACGCGCGTCGACCGCTTGTTCGTCATCTGGTCGGTGGCCACACTGCTCGTTCCGGCCGTGCTCGGTGGCCTGCTGACGTGGTCGTGGTGGGGTGCACTCACCGCGTTCTTCTGGGCCGGCCTGGTGCGCGTCGCGCTGCTGCACCACGTCACCTGGTCGATCAACTCGATCTGCCACATGATCGGCGACCAACCCTTCGCAGCCCGCGACCACTCGCGCAACGTCTGGCCACTCGCCGTGCTCAGCTTCGGCGAGTCGTGGCACAACCTGCACCACGCGGACCCCACCTGCGCCCGGCACGGCGTGCAGCGCGGCCAGGTCGACATCTCGGCCCGCGTGATCCGGATCTTCGAGAAGGTCGGCTGGGCCCACTCGGTGCGTTGGCCCACGCAGCGGCGGCTGGACAAGCTGGCCCGCACCAGCTGAACCGGCGGTGGCCCCGCGGACGGCGTCAGCTCGCGGGGCGCTCCTGCTCGATGCCGTTCGGCCCGGTCGCGGCCGGGTCGAACGGCATGGCGGGTGGCGTCTCTCCCCGGATCTCGGCCACCAGCCGCGTGACGTCCGCCATGATCGCGGCGGTCGCGCCGTCGAGGGCGGTGCGGGTACGAGGGCCACCCAGCCACGCGGAGAGGTCGACGGGTGGTCCGGCCACGACCGTCACCTTCCGGCGCGACAGCAACCGGGGGCGGGCACTGCCCGGAGGCAGAACGTCCTGCGTGCCCCAATTTCCGACCGGGATCACCGGTGCCCCGGTGACCAGTGCGATCCGGCCGATCCCGTTCTTGCCCTTCATCGGCCAGCCGTCCGGGTCGGCGGTGTAGGTGGCCTCCGGATAGAACGCCACGATCTCGCCACGCTTGATCGCGGCGATGGCGTCGCGGTAGGCGTCGCCGGCGCGGGTGGAGGCGCGGTACACCGGGATGTGCCCGCCCTGGCCCAGTACCGAGCGCACGACCGGCACGTCCCAGAGCTCCGATTTCGCGAGGAAGCGGGGCATCCGGCCGTGCGAGATCGTGAAGGCGACGTTGAAGATCGGGTCCGAGAACGACACGTGGTTGATCGCCAGCAACGCACCGCCGGTGCGGGGCAGGTGTTCACCGCCCCGCCAGCCGATCCGGGTGCCGAACAGCGCGAATGGCCAGATCACCGCGATCGCGAGCCCGTACCAGAACCCAGACCCGCGCCAGCGCCGAGAGAACGTCAGTACGAGCTTCTGCCACACCGTGAGCGGCCGGTCCGCCGTCATACGTCCTCCTCGCGCGCTGTCCGGCGTCCGTTCCCGCACGCCGCCTCTCGATCATCTCAGGCGCCCAACGGTGGTCCCACCGGCGCAGCACCCGCTCCAGGGTGCCCGTCCCCCATGACCGGAGGGTTCGCGACCCGGATGTGATCTCGGTCCCAGCAGTGATCCGGCAGGCCCAGATCAGCGGTTACCAGGACGCAGAGTGCATATCCGTCCCGCTGCCGACCGCCCGCGAGGTACTCCCGTGCCAGAGAACTCCCTCCCCCGCATCGAGCCAGTGGGTGCGCCCGGCGCAGATGCCGCCGCGGTGGTGCTCGTCCTGCACGGCGGGCGCGCCCGCAGCCGGGAGAGCAGCGAACGGAGGCGGCTGGCGTACCTGCGGATGGTGCCGTTCGCGCGGACGCTCGCCGCCGCCGGCCCCGCCGTCTACATGCTGCGCTACCGCGTCCGCGGATGGAACACACCGGCGAAGGACGCCCTGCGCGACGCGCAGTGGGCCCTCGGCGAGATCGCGCAGCGACACCCTGGCACCCCTGTCGTGCTGGTCGGGCACTCGATGGGTGGCCGGGCAGCGCTGGGCGCGGCAGGTGCCCCCAACGTCATCGCCGTGTGCGCGCTCGCGCCGTGGCTGGACGAATCCGATCCGGTGGACCAGCTTGCCGGCCGCATCGTCCTCATCGCCCACGGCGACCGCGAGCACTACACGGACCCGCGCGAGTCCTACGCCTACGCCGTGCGGGCCAAGCGCGTGACCGACCGCGTCGCCCGGTTCGACGTGCACGGCGCCGGTCATTTCATGCTCAGCCGCGCGGGCGACTGGCGGTCGCTTGTCCGTCGCTTCGTGCTCGGGGTCACCGGAATCGAACTCGAGGACCCCGAGATCACGAACGCTCTGCAGCAGCCCGCACCGGACGGCCTGCGCGCGGCGCTTCCCGCCTCTCGATGACTCGACCACCCGGCCCCGGCGCCCGCCGGGGCCGGGTGATGGACTGCGCGCTCCGGCTACACACGCCACCCGAACTACATCGGTGACACCGCGCGTCTCGGCCGCACCCGAGGCCGTGTTCGCGCTGCTCGCGAACCCACACCGACACCACGAGTTCGACGGTTCGGGCACCGTCCGGAGGGCGGTATCCGGTCCGCAGCAGCTCACTCTCGGCGCCCGGTTCGGGATGGACATGAAGATGCGGCTCCCGTATC
>DASRSC010000317.1:0-4626 GCA_035695525.1 Pseudonocardia sp.
GCCGTCGGAGGCGGTCAAGGTCGCCCTGACGCTGTGGGGTGCGCACGTGCTCGTCGCCCGGCGCGCGGTGATGCATCGCTGGAAGTACGCGCTGTCGCCGATCGTGCCGGTCTCCGTGGTGCTGCTCACCCTGCTCGTGCTGCAGCCAGACCTCGGCATGACGGTCTCGCTGGGCATCGTGCTCATCGCGCTGCTGTTCTTCGCAGGCGCCCCGATGCGGCTGATGGTCGCGCTGACCGTGGGTGCGCTTGGCGGAGCCATCGTGCTCGCGCTCAGCGCGAGCTACCGGCTGAGCCGGATCAGCGCGTTCCTCTCGCCCGAGAGCGTCGACCCGCTCAAGGCCGGTTTCCAGTCCAACCAGGCGCTCTACTCGCTCGCCGACGGCGGGCTGTTCGGCGTCGGGCTCGGGCAGGGCCGGGCGAAGTGGAGCTACCTGCCCAACGCCCACAACGACTTCATCTTCGCGATCATCGGCGAGGAGCTGGGATTCCTGGGTGCGTTCGCCGTGCTCGCGCTGTTCGCCACATTGGCCTACACGGGCCTGCGCATCGCGGCCCGCAACACCGACCCGTGGCTCAAGCTCGTCGTGGCCACCTCCACGACCTGGCTGGTGGCGCAGGCCGCCATCAACATCTCCTACGTCGTGGGGCTGCTGCCGGTGACCGGGCTGCAGCTCCCGCTGATCTCCTCGGGAGGTACCTCGCTCGTGGTCACCATGTTCGTCTTCGGGATCCTCGCCAACGCGGCGCGTCACGAGCCGGAGGCCATCGCAGCGCTCAAGCAGCACGGCCAGGGCCGCGTCGCGCGGCTGCTGCGGCTGCCGTTGCCGTTGCCCTACCGAGCCCCTGCCGCCCGCCGGCCCACAGAGTGGGGACGGGTCCGATGAGCAGTGGGCCTGCGGGGCGCCGCGCTCCCTCGGTCGTCGTCGCGGGCGGGGGGAGTGCCGGGCACATCGAACCCGCGCTCGCCCTCGCGGACGCCGTGCGCAGGCTGCGGCCCGACGCCAGGATCACCGCCCTCGGCACCGAACGCGGCCTCGATACGACGCTCATCCCGGCCCGCGGCTACCCACTGGAGCTGATCCCGCCGGTGCCGCTGCCGCGCAAGCCGAGCGCTGACCTGCTGCGGCTGCCCGGCCGGGTGCGCGACGCGGTCACGCGGGTCCGCGAAGTGCTCGACGCCGTGCAGGCCGACGTCGTGGCGGGCTTCGGGGGATATGTGGCGCTGCCGGCCTACCTGGGGGCCCGCGGCCGGGTGCCGATCGTCGTCCACGAGGCGAACGCGCGGGCGGGGCTGGCCAACAAGGTCGGTGCGCGGTGCGCGGCTTTCGTGGCCGTCGCGGTTCCCGGCACCGGGCTGCCGGGCGAGCAGGTCGTCGGGATGCCGCTGCGGCGGTCGATCACCGGGCTGGATCGGATGGCCCTGCGCGCGCAGGCCAGGCATTGGTTCGGCCTTCCCCCGCACGGGCCGGTACTTCTGGTGTTCGGCGGCTCGCAAGGTGCCCGGACGCTGAACGAGGCCGTCGCCGCCGCACTGCCCGGCCTGCTGCGGGCCGGGATCGCGGTCCTGCACGCGCACGGGAGGGGTGGCAGCGCGGCACCACCCGCCCGTGGCTACGTCGCGACGCCCTACATCGAGCGGATGGACCTGGCCTACGCCGCGGCCGACGCCGTGCTCGGACGGTGCGGCATGACGACGGTCGCCGAGGTCACCGCCGTCGGGCTCCCGGCCGTCTACGTGCCGCTGCCGCACGGCAACGGCGAGCAGGCGCTCAACGCGGCGCCCGTCGTCGCACTGGGCGGGGGAGTGCTCGTGGACGACGCCGAACTCACCGGGGAGCGGGCCATGGCCGAGCTGATCCCGTTGCTGACCAACCCCGGGCGTCTGACGGCGATGGGCCGGGCGGCCCGCTCCACCGGCCACGCCGACGCAGCGGACCGCCTCGCTCGCCTGGTTCTCGAGATCGCCGACGGGTACGGTCCGGGCACGGATCGTGGCCATCCGGGCACCGAGAGCCACGGCCTGCGCAAAGGACCTGATCCGTGGGCGGGGGCGTGATGGCTGTCGAGCTGGGTGGGCGCGTCCACCTCATCGGGATCGGTGGCGCCGGGATGAGCGGCATCGCCCGGATCCTGCTCGCCAGGGGGGCCACCGTCTCGGGTTCGGACGCGAAGGACTCGCGTGCGGTGCTTGCCCTGCGCGCGCTCGGTGCGCGCGTCGAGGTCGGCCACGACCCCGGGCACTTGCCCCACGCGCCCGCCACCGTCGTCGTCTCGAGCGCGATCCGTGCCACCAACCCCGAGCTTGCCGCCGCGCGCGAGCGGGGTCTCGACGTGGTGCACCGCGCCCAGGCCCTCGCCGCCCTGACGGAGGGCAGGCGCCTCGCGGCCGTCACCGGCACAGCGGGCAAGACGTCCACCACCTCGATGCTCACCGTCGCGCTGCAGCACTGCGGGCTGGATCCGTCGTTCGCGATCGGCGGTGACCTCGCCGCGTCCGGCTCGGGCGCCCACGAGGGCAGCGGCGACATCTTCGTGGCCGAGGCCGACGAGAGTGACGCGTCGTTCCTCGCGTTCTCCCCGATGGTTGCGGTGGTCACCAACGTCGAGGCCGACCATCTCGACCACTACGGCACCGCAGAGGCCTACGTCGCGGCGTTCGAGACGTTCCTCGACCGGATCGCGCCCGGCGGCGCCCTCGTGGCCTGCTCCGACGACTCCGGCGCGGAGGCGCTGGCCCGGGTGGCGGAGGGCCGCGGTATCCACGTGCGCCGGTACGGACGTGGGGGCTGCGACGCGCAGCTGCTGGACTTCCGTCCGGACGGCACCGGGGCGCGGGTCGTGCTGCGCCACGACGGCGTCCAGCACCTGCTCCGGATGGCCGTACCCGGCGAGCACATGGCGCTCAACGCGCTTGCCGCGCTGCTCGCGGGCGTCGAGCTGGGCGCGGGCGTCGACGGCCTGCTGGCGGGGCTCGCCGCGTTCGACGGCGTGCGTCGCCGGTTCGAATTCCGCGGCCGGGCGGCCGGCGTCGCGGTCTACGACGACTACGCCCACCACCCGAGCAAGGTCGCGGCCCAGCTGCGGGCTGCTCGGGACGTGGTGGGGGACCGGGCCAGGGTGGTGGTGGCCTTCCAGCCGCACCTCTACTCCCGTACCCGTGAGTTCGCGGGCGCATTCGGGGCGGCGCTCGGGCTCGCCGACGAGGTGGTCGTGCTGGAGGTCTACGGCGCGCGCGAGGACCCCGAGCCCGGGGTCAGCGGCGCGCTCGTGGCCGATGCCGTGACGCTGCCGCCCGACCGCGTGCACTACGTGCCGCGCTGGTCGGACGTGCCGTCCGTCGTGGCCGGCGTGGCGCGGCCCGGCGACCTCGTGATCACGATGGGCGCCGGCGACGTCACCGTGCTGGCACCGGAGATCCTGCTCGAGCTGGAGCGGCGGGAGCGGGCATGAGCGGACATGCCATCGGCAGGCGATCGAGCTCGAGGAGCGTCGGAAAGGCGGGCGAGTGAGCGGTTCGACAACCCCCCGCCCCGCCGCTTCCCGCCCGGCGGCCGCGGGTTCGACCGTGGCCCGGCCCACCCGGCGTCCGACTGGTCGGCCGGACCGCCCCCCGCCGCGACCGGTCCCGGCGTCCCGTTACCGGCGCCGCAGGCTCGCTGCGGTGCTGATCGCGCTGCTGCTGCTCGTCGGACTGGGCCTGACCGGGCGGGTGCTGCTCTATGACATGGGGCTGGCCGATGTCGAGGACGTGCAGGTCACCTCGGCGGGTGCAGGTGGAACGACGAGCGGTTCCCCCATCGTGCCGGTCGACGCCGTGCTCGCCGCGGCGGCGGTGACCAGGGGAGCCCCGCTGGCCGCCGTCGACACCGGCGCGGTCGCCGGACGGGTGGCGCAGGTACCCGGCGTGGAGTCGGTCCGGGTCTCGCGGGCCTGGCTGCACACGGTCACCATCGAGATCACCGAGCGGGTCGCGGTCGCGACGGTGCCGACCCTGCAAGGCCCCGCGCTCGTGGACCGCCTCGGCGTGGTCTACCCCGGCCCGGCCTCGCCCGGGCTGCCGCGGTTCACCTTCCGGCCCGCCGGGCCGGACGACCCCGCCACGCGCGCAGCGGTGAGCGTGCTCACGGCGCTGCCCGAAGCGCTCCGGTCGCAGGTTGTGACCGTGGACGCCACGGACACGGCGCCGGACGTGCCGGGGCAGGTCACTCTCGGGCTGACCGAGAACAGGCAGGTCCAGTGGGGTTCCCCGGACCGCTCGGGGGAAAAGGCGGCGGTGCTCGTGCCGTTGCTCACCCAGCGCGGTCAGGTCTACGACGTGACGAGTCCGGACCTGCCCACGATCAAGCGGTGAGCAGCGAGCATACGATTTCGGGCATTCCGACGCCGTGACGCCGAGCGATCGCAGCGCCGGAGCAGGTGAGGTCAAGATCGACCCGGTCGGGGGGTTGCCTGCACGCGGCGCGCCTGCTGGACCGGGACCCTAACGCGACCTAGCGTTCGAACATGAAGGCCCGGACCCCCGGGGTCCGACCCGAAGCTGGACTGGAAGGTGCGCCATGACGCCCCCGCACAACTACCTGGCCGTCATCAAGGTCGTCGGCATCGGTGGCGGCGGCGTGAACGC
>DASRSC010000318.1:0-4059 GCA_035695525.1 Pseudonocardia sp.
CCTACTCGGCCGGTTGTTACCTGCGCATCTAACAGGCGTAAGCAACAGTTGCACACGCGCTCTATCGGCGGCAACCCGGTATGCTCCTCCGGAGAAGCGGAGGTGACCGATGACCGTCGCGGACGATGCCGCCGAGCTGCGGGTCCGGGGCTGGCGCACGTTGGCCGCGTTGCACGGACGCCTGAACGAGGCGCTGGAGAAGGCGCTGCAGTCCGGGTTCGGGTTGTCTGTCGTCGAGTACACGGTGCTCGACACTCTTGGCCGGCAGGACGGCTGGCACATGCGCATGCAGCAGCTCGCCGGCGCCGCGACGCTCTCGCACAGCGCCACGACGCGCCTCGTCACGCGTCTGGAGACCCGCCGTCTGCTGAGCCGCTATCTCTGCGACGACGACCGGCGCGGGATCTACAGCACGCTCACCGCGCAGGGCAAGGAGCTGCTGGAGCAGGCACGTCCGGTGCACGACAGGACGCTGAAGGAGAGCCTCGACGCCGCGCGCGCCGTACCCGAGCTCGCCCCACTCGTCGACGCCCTGCACGCACTGCCGCACCCCTGACGACGTGCCAATATCGGCCGATGACCCAGGACCGGCCGGCCACCGCCCCCACCAGGGATCGTCCGAACCCCCAGTACGCCCACCTCGGCGAGGCGCTGGGCACCGACTTCTTCTCCGTGCGTGATCAGTTCACTGACGAGCAGTGGAACCGATTCATCGCCGTCCGGAAGTTCGTCGACGACGAGGTGCTGCCCGACATCGGTGAGTACTGGGAGAAGGCCGAGCTCCCCTGGCACCTGTTCCGCAGGCTGCCCGAGCTGGGGATCGTCGGTGAGGACATCGACGGCTACGGCGCGGCCGCGATGAGCCCGCTGGCCTGCGGGCTGGTGCACATGGAGCTGCACCGCGGCGACGGCTCGCTCGGCACGTTCCTCGCCGTGCACGCCGGGCTCGCCATGCAGTCGATCGCGATGTGCGGCTCGGAGGAGCAGAAGCAGCGCTGGCTGCCGTCCATGTCCACGATGGACAGCGTCGGGGCGTTCGCACTCACCGAGCCCCAGCACGGTTCGGACTCCGTCGCCCTCGAGACCACGGCCCGCCGCGACGGCGACCGCTGGGTACTCAACGGCGCCAAGCGCTGGATCGGCAACGCCACGATCGCCGACCTCGTGGTCGTGTGGGCCCGCGACACCGACTCCGGCGACGTGCTCGGCTTCGTCGTCGAGACCCCCGCCGACGGCTACACCGCGAGCGTGATCACCGGCAAGGTGTCGTTGCGGTCCGTGTGGCAGGCCGACATCACGCTGTCCGGGGTGCGGGTGCCGGACGAGAACCGGCTCACGAACGCCCGGACGTTCCGGGACTGCGGGCGGGTGCTCGCCAACACCCGCGGGATCTGCGCGTGGATGGCTCTCGGGCACGCGACGGCGGGCTACGACGCGGCGATGCGCTACGCCATGGCCCGGCAGCAGTTCGGCAGGCCGCTGGCGTCGTTCCAGATCGTGCAGCAGCGGCTCGTGGGCATGCTCGCGGACCTCACCGGCATGCAGCTCTACTGCATGCAGCTGGGTCGGCTGGCCGACGCCGGACGGCTGTCGCCCACCGTCGCCGGACTGGCGAAGATGCACAACACCCGCACCGCACGGAAGATCCTCTCCGAGGCCCGCGACCTGCTGGGGGGCAACGGCATCCTGCTCGAGCACCACGTGGTGCGGCACTGGGCCGACATCGAGGCCATCCACACGTTCGAGGGCACCGAGACGATGCAGACCCTCATCGTCGGGCGCGACATCACCGGGATAGGCGCCTTCACCTGACGGCAGTCGTGCGCGGATACGAGTGCTCCGGCACTCCTATCCGCGCACGGGGCCGAAGGCCTTCGTCCAGGCCTGATACCCGCCGTCAAGATCGGTGGCGTTGTGCAAGCCGATGTCCTGCAGCGACGCTGCGGCGAGGCTGGAGCTGTAGCCCTCCGAGCAGAAGACGATCCAGGTCACGTCGTGGTCGGTGGCCTCGGGAATGCGCGCGTCGGAGGACGGGTCGAGGCGCCACTCCAGGTGGTTGCGCTCGATCACCAGGGCACCCGGCAGCTCGCCCTCCTGCTCCCGCTGCCACCCCGGCCGGGTGTCGACGAGGATCGCGCCTCGCTCCACCATGGCGGCGGCGCGGTGTGGGTCCGGGCGGTCCAGCCGCGAGCGGGCGGCGGCCAGCAGGTCGTGCACGCTCCGACTCATCGCACTCCCTCGCTGCGCTCGGTCGGCGCTTCGCGAAGGCGCAGTAACACCGGTTCGCTCGCAAGCTCGCTCACTCGCACTCCCTCGCCGCGCTCGGTCAGCGCTTCGCGAAGGCGCAGTAACACCGGTTCGCTCGCAAGCTCGCTCACTAGCACTTCCTCGCTCGCAACTCGCTCATCCGACTCCCTCCGACGAGCCCGACTCGACCAGAACGCTGCGGGTGCGACGCAGCCGGCGGTCCGGCTCCACCGCGTAGTACGACATGGCGGTCAACGGCGGGGAGTAGGCGTGCACGCTCACAGCGGGCGTCGGTTCGGGGTTGCCGACGTCGTGCACGTGCCCGAGCGGGAAGCCCACGCTGCGCCCGGCCCGCAACCGTCGCGACCGCAGCCCGTCGCCCACCCAGCGCTGCTCGACGAGGCTGCCGGACACGACGGTGAGGGCTCCGATCGAGCCGGCATGGTCGTGCAGCTCCGCCGTCTGCTCGGTGGCCCAGCTGATCAGCCACACGTCGACGTAGCTGTCGCTGCGCAGCAGCCGGTACCAGCGGCGTTCGGGATCGATCGTGATGGCGTGGCGGCCGGCGTGCACTTCGTCCGCGACCTCACGCGTCAGAGCAGTGAGGTCGGCGAGGACCAGCGGCGTGGGAGCGTGCAGCAGCACGGACGTACTCCAGTGACGACGGCGGACGAGCGGGCGAAAATGTCAGCTCGTGCGACAGCACTGGTCGAAGTGGTCGGCCCGACGGCAACCCCAGATCTCTCCGAGGACGGCGGCAGGCGACACGACAACATCTGAGCACACCGGACGTCTCGCATGCCACCTCGTCCCGAGGCGCGGGAAGGAGCGGCGCCGCGCCGGTCAAATGTCCGACAGAGCTGTGCGTCAGACTGCGGTGCGTGGCGACTCTCCTCGATGACGGCAGCTGGGATGTCCAGGGGCGCAGGCTCCAGTTCCCGGTGCGGATCACCGCCGCCACCGCCGCGTTCGCGACCTACCTCGTCCGCACCGCCCGAGCGGGCAGCCTGGTCTCGGGCACGGGGCTGGAGCTCGTGTCCGTGGCCGGCCGGACGCCGTTGTTCCTGGGGTTCGTCACTTACCGGGCCGGCGACCTCGACAGCTATCACGAGGTCGCCGTCGCATTTCTGGCCCGCCATCGCGGACGAGTCGGCCCGTACATCCACCAGCTCCCGGTGACGCAGACGTTCACGATGGAGGCGGGCCGGGCGCTCTGGGGACTCCCGAAATGGCTGGCCCGCGCCGAGCTCGACATCACGGGCCGCGACGCCACCTGCCACCTCACTGACGACGCCGACCGGCACGTGCTCACCGCCGCGTTACGCACCCTGCCGTGGCGGATCCCCCTGACCATCCCCGGTGCGCTCACCGCCCTGGCACCGCGTGGGGACACCGTTCTGATCAGCAGAGTGCGTGCCAAGGTCGGCGGCATCCGGTTCGGCGTCCGCGGCGCCACCGCCGTGCTGGGCTCCGGCCACCCGATGGCCGACGAGCTGCGAGCCGTCGGCCTCCCCCGGCGCCCGGTGGCGACGCTGACCGCGGAACACCTCGAGTTCGACATGGCCGCCGCGGTCGCGGTCCCCCGCTGATCCCCGCGGAATCCAGGTCTCCACCCCGGCGAGGGCGGATCAGCGGGTCCCGCGGCGATCAGCGGTGCGCCGCGAGCCATTCCCTCAGGTCCGACAGCGGGCCTTCGCGTTCCGGCTCGTTGTAGATCTCGTGCCAGAGGCCCTCGTACCAGATCACCGTCTGGTCCGGCGAGCCGCTGGTGGACTCCAGCAGCCGGGAGCCGGCCGGGTCGGTGAGCTCGTC
>DASRSC010000319.1:0-7978 GCA_035695525.1 Pseudonocardia sp.
CCGGGCCGACCAGGAGCGCGTGACCTCGACGAACCCCCGGCGTGCGTACCACTGCTCCGGCCACTCGCCGGCGGCCGCGTCCAGGACCACGAGATCGCAGCCGGCCTCGGCAGCCAGGGCCATCGCCGTGCGGAGCAGGGCGTCGCCGTGCCCACGTCGGCGGTGCTCCGGCTCGGTCGTCACGGCATCGAGCAGTGCGGTGCCACCGTCGATCTTGAGGATCGCCGAGGCGACGAGCTCCCCGCCGCTGGGGACGGCGAGGTAACGGACGTCGAGCACGGCCTCCTCGAGACGCTGGCCGGCGACGATCTGGGCGAGCTCCGCAGCGCCGATCCCGGGCACAGCGCTGCGCCAGTCGGCTTCCACCAGGGGGCGGAGCGCCTCCACGTCGACCTGCTCGACGCGCGCGACCGGTTCCCCGCCGGCGGGCGCCGCCATCCCGACCAGCTCCTGCACCTCCCAGCCGCGAGCGGCGAGCCCGGCGGCCGTGGCACCCAGGTGCGCGCCCGTCAGCAGGGCCCAGCGGTGCGGGGCACCGTTGAGAGCGCGGTCGGCGTCGGCGGCGACCTGTGTGGCGTCCACACGGCCACTCACCAGCAGCTGGTTGTGCTCGGGCGAGGCGGGCACCGACGCGGTGCGGACGGCGATACCGCCCGCCACGGGCACCTCGGCGGTCGCCGTGCGTCGCAGCAGCGACGGTTCCAGCACGGCGTGCCGCCAGCCTGGGTCGGTGCGCTCGATGACGGGGGCGTCGAACCCGCCGTCGCCGCGCGGGCGGTACGGCAGCACGGCGAGCACCGCCGCGGCGGGGACCGGGCCGTAGGCGTGCGGGAACCGCATCGACGGCGGGTCGGTCGGCAGCCCGGGTTCGAAGCGGATCGGGACGCCGATCCGGTCGGGGTCGAGCACCAGCAGCACCAGGTCGGAACGGCCGGGGAAGAGCCGGCCGGCGGGCAGCGCGACCTGCTCCGGGGTGGACAGGTGGACGAACCCCACCTCGGCGAGCGAGGGGGGCGCGATTGCACAGACGGCGAGCGCAGCCCGCCACTCAGCGGGCGTGGCGAGGTGCAGGAGCGGTCCGGTCACGGCCCGCAGCATGCCCGATGCAATATGGCTGTCCGGAAGGAGAGCCTTGTATTGGCACCCGGTGCCAATTACCGTTCGTCGCGACCACCCCGTCGACGGCAGGAGGCCCCCATGTCCCCGATCGAGCAGTCCGAGCCCACGACCGAGGAGCCCCTCGTCGAGGAGACGCTCGTCGAAGAGGTCTCGATCGACGGCATGTGCGGTGTTTATTAGCGCGGAAGCGGCTACGTCCATGAGCGCGCAAGCGGATGCGGGTTTCGACCCGGATCGGGCCTACCGGTGCAGCCCCCGGGTCGCGCTGCGTCCCGAGCCGTTCGGGGCGCTCGTCTACCACTTCGGTACCCGCAGGCTGTCGTTCCTGAAGACCCCGCAGCTCGTCGCCGTGGTCTCCGGCTTGGAACAGCACGACTCCGTGCACGCCGCGATCGACGCGGCGGCCGTCGACGAAGCGCAGCGCCCGGCGTACCTGCGGGCGCTGGCCGGGCTGGCCACCAACGGCACCATCGAGGAGCGTCAGTGAAGCTGGTCGACCACTTCCAGTACGGGCTGAACTCGCCGATCTGCCTGACCTGGGAGCTCACCTACGCCTGCAACCTGGCGTGCGTGCACTGCCTGTCGTCCTCGGGACGCCGGGACCCGCGGGAGCTGACCACCGCGGAGGCCAAGGGCGTGATCGACGAACTGCAGCGGATGCAGGTTTTCTACGTCAACATCGGCGGCGGCGAGCCGACGGTACGGCCCGACTTCTGGGAGCTGCTCGACTACGCGGTGGGCCACGACGTCGGCGTCAAGTTCTCGACGAACGGGATCAAGCTCGACGAGAAGCGGGCGCAGCAGCTCGCCGCCACCGACTACGTCGACGTCCAGATCTCCCTCGACGGCGCCACCGCCGAGATCAACGACCATGTGCGAGGCCCCGGCTCGTACGCGACGGCGATCCGGGCGCTGGAAAACCTCGCCGCCGCCGGGTTCGGGCAGCCGAAGATCAGCGTCGTGATGACGCGGCAGAACGTCGACCAGCTCGACGAGTTCGCGACGATCGCGGACAGGTTCGGCGCGCAGCTCCGCATCACCCGGCTGCGGCCCTCCGGCCGTGGTGCCGACGTCTGGGACGAGCTGCACCCCACCGCGGCGCAGCAGCGGCAGCTCTACGACTGGCTCGTGGCGCACGGCGACAACGTGCTGACCGGCGACTCGTTCTTCCACCTTTCCGCCTACGGGGAAGCGTTGCCCGGACTCAACCTGTGCGGTGCGGGTCGCGTCGTCTGTCTGATCGACCCGGTCGGGGACGTCTACGCGTGCCCGTTCGCGATCCACGAGAACTTCCTGGCAGGCAACGTCCGGTCGCCCGGTGGCTTCCAGCAGGTCTGGCGGCAGTCGGAGCTGTTCACGCAGCTGCGGCAGCCGCAGACGGGCGGCGCGTGCCGCAGCTGCGGCTTCTACGACTCGTGCCAGGGCGGCTGCATGGCGGCCAAGTTCTTCACCGGCCTGCCGCTGGACGGGCCGGACCCGGAGTGCGTGCGCGGGTTCGGCGAGCAGGCACTCGCGGCGCGCGAGGCGGACACGCTGGTCCCGAGGTCGGATGTGGACCATTCCCGTTCCGCGCGCCGTAACTCCCGCGGCCCCGTACCGGTGCAGATCGGGATGCCAGGCCGTGCCGACGGCCAGCAGGTGCGACCCGACAGGGCCTGCGAGACGAGTCCGCTCGCCGGGATACCGGAGGACGCCTCCGACTCGCGGCTGCGGGTCCCGGTCGCGGGCGGCTGAAGGCTTGCCGCTCCGGTCCGCGTCAGCGTCGACGCGGCCGGAGCGGCCGTGTGACCGAGGCCTGCGGAGCGTCGACCACGAGCCGCGGAGGTGGGTGGGAACGTGCGGAGCCTGGTCCGGCCCGTCACACTCGGCGGACGGGTAGCGCCCAGCCGCGTGATGTTCGGCCCGCACGAGACGAACCTCGCGCGCTTCCGCGAGTTCTCCGACCGGCACGTGGCCTACTACGCCCGGCGGGCAGCAGGTGGAGCGGGCGTGATCGTCACCGAGGTGGCGAGCGTCCACGACTCCGACTGGCCTTACGAGCGCGCACCCCGTGCCGCCGACGCGACCGGCGGCTGGACGGAGGTGGCGAACGCCTGCCGCCCGTACGGGCCGCTCGTGCTCGCCGGGCTCGGGCATGCCGGCGCGCAGGGCAGCTCGGCGTACGGACAGCAGGCGCTGTGGGGGCCCTCCGGAGTGGCCGACGTGGTCAGCCGCGAGGTGCCGATGGAGCTCGAGCAACCCGAGATCGACGAGCTCGTCACCGGGTTCTCCGCCGCCGCCGAGCTGGCCGCAATGGCCGGACTCGACGGCGTCGAGATCAACGCGGGACAGCACTCGATCCTGCGCCAGTTCCTGTCCGGGCTCACGAACCGCCGCGCCGACGGCTACGGCCGGGACCGGGCCCGGTTGCTGCGTGAGGTGCTGGCCGCCGCTCGGTCAGGGCTCGACCGTGACGGGCGCGGCGACCGGGTCCTCGGGCTGCGGTTGTGCGCCGACGAGCTCGCGCCGTGGGGCGGGATCACGCCGGAGCAGGCCATCGCGACCGCATGCACGGTGGCCGGCTCGATCGGCTACCTGGTCGTCGTCCGCGGATCGGGGATGTCGGTGTTCGCGACCCGGCCGGACCTGCACGTGCCGCCCGGGTTCAACCGCCTGCTGTGCGCGACTGTCCGCGCCGGGCTCGGCGAGGCCGTGCCGGTCGTGCTGCAGGGCAGCGTCGTCGACCCGGGGTTCGCGCAGGCCGCACTCGACGACGGGGTCGCCGATCTCGTCGAGATGACCCGAAGTCAGATCGCCGAACCTGATCTGGTCGCCCACGTCCGGGCGGGGACGCTGGAACGCATCCGGCCCTGCACCCTGTCCAACCAGCACTCCGGCGTCCGCGACCCGCGCAACCCGATCGTCTCGGACGAGGCCGAGCCGCGGGCCGGGCACGAGACCGTGGACCCGCCGGTGTCGAGCCCCGCGAGTCGCCCGTTTCCCGCCCGCGAGTCGCCCACAATCTGCCCGCGAGCCGCCCGCATTCCGCCCGCGAGTCGCCCATTTTCCGCCCGCGAGTCGCCTGCAATCGGCGCGCGAGTCGCCCGTTACCCGCCCCCGAGTCGCCCCGTGGCTCGCGCTCCTGTGAGCGAGGAGGCGCCGACGGGCGAATCGCGCACGAACGCCGTCCGGGTGCGGCGGTCGGTGCTCGTGGTGGGTGGGGGGCCGGCCGGGATGGAGGCCGCTCGGGTGCTGACCCTGCGCGGACATCGCGTGCGGCTCGCCGAGCGGTCGGGCCGGCTCGGCGGGGCACTGCTGCTCGCCGCGGCCGTCGCAGGTCGGGAGCGTATGGGTGTGCTCGTGCCGTGGTGGGAGCGAGAGCTGGCCCGGCTGGGGGTCGAGGTGCAGACGGGCGTCGAGGTGGGCGTCCCGGAGCTGGACGGCGCCCAGCGCGATGGGACGGCGGTGCTGCTCGCGACCGGTTCGCGGCCGGCGCCGCGTCCCTACCGGAGCGACGGCCCCGTGCTCGACGCCGCCGAGTTCGAGGCCGCGGTGCTCGCCGCCGGATCGACGGAGGCGGTGCTGGCCGGGCTGCCCGGCGGCACCGTCGTCGTGCACGACCCGATCGGCGACTGGACGGGGGTCGGGATCGCCGAGCAGGTGGTCGCCACGGGGCGCCCGACGGCGATAGTCACCCGCGACCCGGTGGCGGGCGCCCAGCTCGGCCGCACCGGTGACCTCGTCCCCGCCAACACGCGGCTGCAGCAGGCCTGCGTGTCGCGCGAGCTGTACTCGCTGCTGCTCGATGTGCGCGATGGCCGAGCAGTGCTGGAGCACGTCTGGACCGGCGAGCGGCGCGAGATCGACTGCGCAGTGGCGATCGACTGCGGGTACCGGCTGCCGGAGGACGCCCTGTGGGCGGCCCGCCCCCACCTGGACCGCGCCGGCGACTGCATCGCCCCGCGCACGGTGTACGAATCCGTGCTCGAGGGGCGGCGCGCGGCCGCACGGGTGGAGCGGAGCGCGGCATGATGCTGTTCTCGCCGCTACGGCTCGGGCCACTGACCCTGCGCAACCGGATCGTCTTCGCCGCGCACCTCACGAACTCGGCTGAGGCCGGCCGTCCGACGGCACAACACGCGGCCTACTACGCGGCACGCGCCGTCGGCGGGGCCGGACTAATCATCACCGAGGAGCTTTCGGTCCATCCGGCTGATCGGCCGTACGAGAAGCTGATCGGCGGGTTCGACCCCGGCGCCATCGCCGGTTACCGGCGGATCGCCGACGCCGTGCACGCGCACGAGGTGCCGGTGCTCGCGCAGCTCAACCACAACGGTGGGCAGGCATCGGGGATGTACTCGCGGCTCCCCGTGTGGGCGCCGTCGGCGGTGCCGGACCCGATGTTCCGCGAGGTGCCCCATGCCGTCACCGTCGAGGAGATCCGGGAGCTCGTCGCCGGGTACGCGCTCGTCGCGGGGCACTGCGCGGCGGGCGGGTTCGACGGCGTCGAGCTGCAGTGCTCGCAGGCGTCGATTCTCCGGCAGTTCCTCTCCCCGCTGACGAACCGGCGCACCGATCGGTACGGCGGCGTACTGGAGAACCGTGTGCGGATCGTGCGTGAGGTCGTCGCCGCGGTGCGGGAGGTGCTCGGCCCGGAGCGCGCGGTCGGGGTCCGGCTGTGCGGCGACGAGGGCATCCCAGGCGGGACCTCGCTCGCGGAGGCGGTGCAGACCGCGCGGCTGCTCGAGCGCGACGGCGGGGTCGACTACGTCAACACCTCGACCGGGGTCGCGACCGCGACGCTGCACCTCGTCGAGGCGCCGATGCCTGTGCCGGCGGGCTACGCGCTGGCGGTCCCGTCCGCGATCCGGGCCGCCGTGTCGTTGCCGGTGGTCGGGGTCGGCCGGTTCACCGATCCCGCGCAGGCCGAACGCGCACTCCGTGAGGGGCACTGCGACCTGGTCGGCGTCGTCCGCGGGCAGATCGCCGATCCGGCCTTCGCGACGCACGCCCGCGCCGCCGCACCTCGCCGGATCCGCACCTGCACCGGGTGCAACCAGGAGTGCGTGGGTCGGGTGGCGCTCAACGCTCGACTCGGCTGTGTGGTCAACCCGCGCGCGGGCCACGAGGCGGTCCCGCTCCCGGCACCGGCCCGGGCGGGGCGGCGGGTACTCGTGGTCGGCGGCGGGCCGGCAGGACTGCAGGCCGCGGCGACGGCAGTCGAGCGGGGGCACCGGGTGATGCTGTGCGAGCGCCTGCCACGGACGGGCGGGCAGGTAATCGACGCCGCGTCGGCGCCGGGGCGGGCGGAGTTCGCGGCGCTTGTGCACGACCTGCTCGCCGAGTGTCTGCGGCTCGGGGTCGACGTCCGCACGGGCACCGCCGTCGACGTGTCGGCCGTGGAGCGTGAGCAGCCCGACGTCGTCGTCCTCGCCACGGGTGCCCGGCCGGCGCTCCCGGTGTGGGCGGGTGGACTGGACCGCGTGGTCGACGTGCGTGACGTGCTGTGCGGCCGCGCCGAGCCGTCCGGCTCGGTGTTGGTGTACGACGAGCTCGGCTTCCATCAGGCCACGTCGGTTGCCGAGCTACTCGCCGCGCGGGGCTGCGCCGTGGAGATCGCGACGCCGGGCATGGTCGTCGGGCAGGACCTCGGGCTCACCCTGGACATGGAGCGGTTCCACCGCTTTGCGCACGGGGCCGGCATCGTGATGTCGCCCGACCGCACCGTCCTGGATGCCGCGGGTGCTGCACCCGGCGTCCGGCTCACGCTGCTGCACCACACCGTCGGCGCAGTGTCCGAGGCCGAGTACGACTGGGTGGTCTCCGCCGTGCCGGCGGTGCCGGAGCACGAGCTGTGGACCGCGTTGCGCGGTCGTGGCCCGGCCGTGCACCGGATCGGCGACTGCCTGGCGCCCCGCAGGGCCCACGCCGCCGTCGTCGAGGGACACCGGGTGGGGGTGGCACTGTGACGGCTCGGCTCGGTGAACGCACCTGGACGGAGCTGCAGGGTGGGATGCCGCGCACCGTGCTGGTGCCGGTGGGTTCGGTGGAGCAGCACGGACCGCACCTGCCGCTCGACACCGACGCGCGGATCGCGGCCGCCGTCGCCCTTCGCGTTGCTGACGGCGACCCGTCCCTGCTGGTCGCGCCGGCGCTGGGCTACGGCGCCTCCGGCGAGCACCAGGGCTTCCCGGGCACCCTCTCGATCGGGCACGCGGCCCTGCGCGCAGTGCTCGTCGAGCTGGGCAGGTCGGCGGGGGCGTGGGCGGAGCGGCTGGTGTTCGTCAACGGGCACGGGGGAAACCTGCCGACAGTGCCCGAGGCCGTCCTCCAGCTGCGCGACGAGGGCCGCGACGCGGCCTGGTTCGGCTGTGCCGCGCCGGGAGGGGATGCCCATGCGGGGCGCACGGAGACCTCGATCCTCCTCGCGCTCGATCCTGTCCTCGTCCGATGGGAGGCGGCCGAGGCGGGCAACACGGCGCCGCTGGCGGAGCTCCTCCCGACCCTGCGCCATGGTGGCATGGCCGCGGCCACTCCGAACGGCGTGCTGGGTGATCCGCTGGGCGCCACCGCCGAGGAGGGCACCCGTCTGCTGGCCGGTATGACGACGGCGCTGCAACACGCCCTGCCCCGCTGGCACCTGAACCCCCGAGCCCACCTCACCTGACCCGCGAGTCGCCCGTTGGGGGCCCGTGAGTCGCCCGGATCCCGCCCGCGAGTCGCCCGTTCTGGGCCCGCGAGTCGCCCGGATCCCGCCTCTGACTTGCCCGTCCCCGACAGTGAGTTGCCGGAACCGCCCGGCGAGTCGTCCGTATCGCGTGCGGCAGAGCAGGTCGCGCAGGCGCGGGTTGGGCGACTCTCATGGGCGGGAAGGGCGCGA
>DASRSC010000320.1:0-1935 GCA_035695525.1 Pseudonocardia sp.
CACGAGTTCATGGGCGAGATCGTCGATGTCGGCCCGGAGGAGCGCAAGCACAAGCCCGGCGACCGGGTGCTCGTCTGCTCGTTCATCGCGTGCGGTCGCTGCTGGTACTGCGAGCACGAGCTGTACTCCTGTTGCGACAACAGCAACACCAACCCGGCGATCACCGAAAGCATGTGGGTCAGGCTCCCGGAGGCATCTTCGGTTAGTCGCATGCGATGGGTGGGTTCAAGGGGAGCCACTCCGAGTACGTCCGCATCCCCTTCGTCGATCACACGGCGTTCACGGTTCCCGACGGCGTCGACGACCTGTCGGCGGTCTTCGCCTCCGACTCGGCGCCGACCGGCTGGATGGGCGCCCACCTCGGCGGCGTGCAACCCGGAGACGTGGTCCCCGTCTGGGGCTGCGGAGCGGTCGGCCAGATGGCGGCCCGCTCGGCGATGATTCTCGGCGCCGAGCGCGTGATCGCGGGTACCCCAGACGGACCGCGGGCACACCTTGCGCGAAGCGATCCTCGCGTGCCGCAAGGGCGGAAGCGTGTTCGTCCTCGGTGTCTTCGCCGGCCTGGTCGACCACTTCCCCATGGGCGCCCTCATGAACAAGCCCTTACCCTGCGGGGCGCCCAGCAACATGGTGAGCGCTACATCCCGATGCTGCTCGATCGGATAGCCGCGGGCGAGCTCAAGACTGCTCACCTCGCGACCCACCCGATGTCATTGGAGCAGGGCGCACGGGGCTACGACCTGTTCAAGAACAAGAAGCAGAACTGCCTGCGCGCGGTGTTCAGCCCCGACGGGTTCAGCCCCAACGGCGGGTAGCCCCGCGGATTCCGGCGCCACGACATGCGCCGGTACTTCGAGCACGTCGGCCGCGACCTCGCCGACGCGGCCGAGTGCTGGCGCTCTGTCTTCACCAGGCGCTCACCGGCTTGCCGACGGGCAACCCGCCGGGTGCTGGCCTCACCCGGCGCACCCCTCAGCTCGGATCTCGCGCGTTTTCGGGGTCTCGGGCATTACGCTCGGTTCACGTGAGGGTCGCGGTCGTCGGTGCCGGCGTGGTCGGGCTGTCCACTACGGCCGCGCTGCTGCAGGGCGGCGTGGACGTGGTGTGTTACGAGCGGACGGGCGTGCCGATGGCGCAGCGGTCCGCCGGGTCGTCGCGGATCTTCCGGTTGGCTCATCCCACCCCGGACCTGGTGAGGCTCGCGCGGGCGGCCCGGGCGGGGTTCGGTCGGTGGGAGCAGGCTGCGGAAACGTCGATGATCGTCCCGAGTGGCTGTGTGATCAGTGGGGACCGTGCGCAGGGCTGGGCAGCAGCCATGGCTGCTGCCGTGGCACCGCACGAGATCGTCGATGCGCCCTCGGGCGAGCTGCGACTACCTGCGCTCACGCCGCCGTCCGGAGCGCTGCTCGACCCATCGGGTGGCGTGATCGACGTCGACGCGGTGCGGGCCTACCTGATCGAGGTGACCCGGGCTGCCGTCGCCGGGGTGCAGGTGTATGCGATCGAGGACACCCCCGCCGGCGCAAGCGTGTGGAGTCCGGCCGGGGAGGCTCGCTTCGACGCGGTTGTGCTGGCGGCGGGAGTCGGGACATCGCCGCTCGCCGCGCAGGTCGGCATCTACACCCCGCCCGCGCTGGCGCACCACGTCCGGTTCACCTTCCCGATCGACCCGTCGGTGGCGTGGCAAAGCTGGATCGACAAGCCGACCGCCGGGTTGGCCACGTACCAGCACCAGAGCGGTCCCGGAAGGTGGGCGGTGGGGGGAGAGATCGATCCCGAGCTGACGGCCTGGGAGGTGGGTCGCGACGTGTCAGCGTCCGCGTCGTACAACGCCGTCCTCACGTACGCGCGCGAGCACCTCGCGGTCGAGCCTCGCATCGTTGACAGCCTGTACTGCGTCACGACGCCCGGTTTGGGCGACGGGTTCCAGGTCCG
>DASRSC010000321.1:0-23316 GCA_035695525.1 Pseudonocardia sp.
CGAGCGCGCCGAGCAGGCTCGACAGGGCGCCGAGGAGCAGGAACGCCGCGGAGACCGTGTCCAGCACGGTGTTCACCGGTGCCGCTCCCTGCGCTCCACCAGCCGCATCGCGGTGGCCGAACCGACGAAGCCGACCAGCGCGACCGCAGCCAGCAGCGGGATGTTGGAGCCGTCCTCGTAGTAGGCCACGTACACCGCAGCGCCGGCGACGATCAGCACGACGAACGCGTCGAGCGCCGCGATGCGGTCCAGCGTCTCCGGGCCGAGCAGCAGGCGGACAATGACGAGGGCGGCGGCGAGCCCGAGCATCCCCAGCACGACCGCGAACACGATGGTCACCGCCTCGCCCCCGCCGCCGCAATCCGCCGCTCCGCCTCCGCCAGCTCCGCAGGCGAGCCGAACGCCGCCAGGACCCGCCGCTGCATGTCCATCGTGCGCAGCCGGGCGCGCTCAACGCCGGCCCGGTCGCGCGGGCCGAGGGCGTAGACGTACCAGACGTCGTGGTCCTGGTCGGTCTGCAGCGCCATCATGCCCGGTGCCAGCGACAGCGCGTTGGCCATGGCGGTGGCGACCTGGTCGGACCTCGTGAGCAACGGCACGACCACGATCGCGCCCCGGGCGTGCGGCCCGTGCCGCAGGATCTGCCGGCTCACCTCCAGGCCCGACACCACGAGGTCGTACCCGAGGTAGACGACGAGTCCGAGCAGGCGCAGCGGCCGCACGGGCAGCCGGGTCGACGCCCGCGGCATCCGGAACAGCGCCGTGACGAGCACCCCGACCACCACCCCGCCGACGATGCTCAGCGGCGTGAAGGTGCCCCACAGCAGCACCCACACGAGCGTCAGCCAGACCACGCCGGGCAGCCGGGCACGGAGCCTGGACGCGGGTCCCCGCGCGCTCCTGTCGTCGTGGACGGTCATCGGCTCGCCCGCCCGCCCAGCACCGCGGTGCGGTACGACACCGGGTCCACCAGGTCCGCCCCCGCGCGAGCGGTGAGGGCCGTCAACGGTCCCGCGAACACCGCGATCGCCAGGCTGACCGCCACCAGCAGTCCGGTCGCGACGTACATCGGTACCGACGACCTGGCCGTGCCGACGACGACCTCGTCGGCATCGTCCTCGTCGGGCAGCGGGGCGCACGGCTTTCCCCAGAACACCCGCACCCACACCCGGACCAGCGCATAGAGGGTCAGCAGACTGGCCATGATCACCACGCCGGCCACGATCCGGGTATCCACCCCCGCCGCCGCCCCGGCCTCCAGCAGTGCGAGCTTGGCGACGAACCCCGCGGTCGGTGGCATGCCGGCCAGCGTCAGCGCCGGTATCGCGAAAAGTACGGCGAGCCAGGGCGCGCTGCGGGCGAGCCCGCCCATCCTGTCCAGTGCCACGGTGCCGGTGCGGCGGGTGATCAGACCGCTCACCAGGAACAGCGTGGCGAGCACGGTGATGTGGTGGGCCGCGTACAGCGCCGCCCCTGCCACGCCGGCAGCGTCGAACACGGCCAGCCCGAACAGCATGAACCCGATGTGGCTGACCAGTAGGAACGAGAGCAGACGGTTGAGGTCGTTCTGGACCAGCGCGCCCAGCGCACCGACCAGCATCGTCGCGACGGCCAGCACGAGCAGCAGCGTCCACGGCTCGTCGCGGGTGAACAGCAGCGTCTGGGTGCGTAGCAGAGCATAGAAGCTCACCTTGGTGAGCAGGCCGGCGAACAGCGCGGCGACCGGGCCGGGCGCGTTGGGATAGCTGTCGGGCAGCCAGAAGTGCAGTGGGACGATCGCCGCCTTGATCCCGAAGACGACCAGCAGCATCAGGCCGAGCACCGAGCGCAGGCCGGACGGAAGCGTCCCGATCCGGCCGGCGAGGTCGGCCAGGTTCACTGTGCCGGTGGCGGCGTAGATCAGGGCGATCGCCGTGAGGAACAACAGCGACGACAGCAGGCTGACGGTCACGTACGTCATGCCGGCCCGGATCCGCGACGCGTTCGTGCGGCGCGTGATCAGGACGTAGGACGCGGTCAGCATCAGCTCGAACGCCACGAACAGGGTGAACAGGTCCCCCGTCAGGTAGGCGAGCGACACCCCGGCGCAGAGCATCAGGTACATCGGGTGGAAGGTCGTGCTCGCGGTGCCGCGCCCGTAGTCGGCGATCCGCTGGTCGATCGCATAGACCAGCACTGCGAGCGTCACCAACGTCGAGACGAGCAGCAGCAGGGCCGAGAGCCGGTCGGCCACCAGCGCGATGCCCACCGGGGCGGCCCAGCCGCCGAGCTGCGTCACGATCGGGCCACGCTCGTCGGCCACCACCAGCAGCACACCGGCGAGCACCGCCACCACCGACAGGACGACGACACCCACCACTCGCTGCAGCGCCGCCCGCCGGCTGCCGAGCACCGTGACCGCTGCCCCGAGCATGGGCAGCAGCACCGGCAGCGTCAGGACCGTGGTCACGAGCCGTCCCGACCGCGCGCCGCTGCCGCCTCGACCTCGTCGTCGGCGCCTTCGACGTCCTCCTCGCCGTCACCCGCCTCGAGTGGCGCGGAGGGCACCTTCTGCCGCGCGATCCGCCGGTCCTCGACGTCGTCCTGCACCTCGTCGTGCCCGACCAGCACGAAGGCCCGGTAGCCCAGCGCGAGCAGGAACGTCGTGAGCGCGAAGGTGATCACGATGGCCGTCAGGGCGAGTGCCTGCGGAAGCGGGTCGGCGAACGACTCCGGCGGCGCTGTCCCGACGATCGGCGGTCGCGCAGGCGGGCCGCCGGCGAGCTGCAGCAGCAGGTTGGTGCCGTGGCCCAGGACGACCACGCCGATCAGCACGCGCATCAGGGACCGCGACAGCAGCAGGGTGAAGCCGACCGCGTAGAGCACTCCGACGGTCAGCGCCATGACCACGTTGATCGTGACCGGATTCATCGTCACCGTCATCGTCATCGTCATCAGGGATCCTCCCCGGCGTCGTGCATGTCGTGTTCGATGCCCGTGCCGAGCGTGCGCAGCAGGTCGAGCACCACGCCGATGATCAGGACGTACACACCGACGTCGAGGAACACGCTGGTCTGCAGCTCGACTCGGCCGAGCAGCGGCAGCGCCACGGCGAGCTTCGTGGCCGAGAGCACCGGTGCGCCCCACGCCACCGGCGCCAGCGCCGTCAGCAGTGCGACCACCAGCCCGGTCCCGATGACGACCGGGGCCGGGACCCGCACCACGGCGCCGAGGTCGTCGCTGCCGCCCGCGATGTAACGCAGTACGAACGCGAGCCCGGCCACGAGACCGGCGGAGAACCCGCCCCCTGGCCCGTAGTGCCCCACCAGCAGCAGGTACAGGGAGAAGACCAGCACGGTCGGGAAGACCGCCCGGGTGGTCACCTCCAGCAGGAGGCTCCGCTGCCCGGGACGGCGACAGCCGCCGGAGAGCAGCCACGCCTCCCGCGGCCGGTCCCACTCCTCGAAGGGGACCGGGTCGCGGCTCTCGTCCCGCGTGGTCGTCATCCGAGTACGTCCTCCTCGTGCTGCGGGCTGCTCTGACCGCTCTCGACCCTGCGCCTGCCCCGCCGGTCGTAGCGGGTGGCCAGCACGAGGCTCGCCACCCCGGCCGCAGCGATGAACAGGACGCCGATCTCCACGACGGTGTCCAGCGCCCTGAAGTCGACGATGATGGCACTGACCACGTTGTTCGCCCCCGCCTCTGCAGGCGCCAACCGGACGAACTCGCCGATCGTCGAGGACGGCTCGGTGCGTGCGCCGGACAGCACCACCGCGAACGCCGCGACGGCGGCCCCACCCACGGTCCCCAGCACCGCCTTGGGCACCCGCACCCGCCGCGGCGGCCGCTCCTCGGTGAAGTCGGCGGGCAGCCTGCGCAGGACGAAGACGAACGCCACGAGCGACAGCGTCTCGACGAGGAACTGCGCCAGCGCCAGGTCCGGGGCACCGTCCACGATGAACAGCCCGCCCACGCCGTACCCGATCACCCCGACCAGGAGCACGGCCGTGAAACGGCGCTTGGCCCGCGCGACGGCCAGCGCCGCGATCACGACGACGATCGCCAGCGGCACCTGCATCACCGAGTGGTAGAGCCGATGGCCGGCGGGCCATCCGCCGCCCAGCACGGCGGCCGCACCGGGCAGCAGCACGAACGCGACCAGGATCGTGGCCAGGTATGCGGGCAGGGAGCCGACCTGCAGGCGTCCCGTCACGCCCAGGGCGACGCGGGCGATGGCCGCGATCGTGAGCTCGTACCCGCGCTGCGCGTCGAGCGGGCTGCGGGAGGCGAGCGCGGTGACGCGGTCGCGCCGCGCGTGCAGCACCATGCCACCGCCGAGTGCCACCGCGGTGAGCAACAGCGGCAGGCCGAGGCCGTGCCAGAGCGCGAGGTGGTAGCCGGACACGTCGGGGTACGGGGCGGCGTAGCTGGCCCCGAGCGCGTCGACGACCGGGTAGGCGATCCCGAGCACGAGGCCGGCGACGGCGCAGATCCAGATGGGCACGGTGAGCAGCGCGCCCGGCCGATGGTGCACCGGCGTCGGCTCGATGCCGGGCTTGCGGGCGAACGCACCCCAGAGGAAACGGGCGCTGTACGCCGCGGTGATCGTCGATCCGAGCACCAGCCCGAGCGCGATGATCCACCCGCGCAGGCCCCCCTCGTCGAGGAAGCCCTCGAACGCGGCCTCCTTGCCCACGAACCCGAGCAGAGGTGGCAGCCCGGCCATCGACGCCGCGGCGAGTGCGGCCGCGGCCGCCGTGCCGGGCATGGCGGTGCGCAGCCCGGACAGCTTGCGCAGGTCGCGCGAGCCCGTCGCATGGTCGATGGCGCCGACGGTCATGAACAGCGGTGCCTTGAACAGCCCGTGCGCGAGCAGCAGCGCCATCCCGGCGAGCGCGGAGATCTCTCCCAGCGGACCGCCGCTTCCGAGCAGCACGATGAGGAACCCGAGCTGGCTGACCGTGCCGAAGGCGAGCAGCTGCTTCAGGTCGGTGGCCGACAGCGCCCGCCACCCGCCGACGACCATCGTCGCGAGCCCGATGACGACCACCGGCACCCACCAGACGGCGAGGTCGGAGAACCCCGGTGCCAGCCGGGCCACCAGGTAGACCCCGGCCTTCACCATCGACGCCGCGTGCAGGTAGGCACTGACGGGAGTCGGTGCGACCATCGCGGCGGGAAGCCACGGGTGGAACGGCAGCTGCGCCGACTTCGTGAACGCCCCGAGCAGGATCAGCAGCAGCGCCGCCGTGACGACCCCGCCATGCAGCCTGCCCGCCTGCCCGGCGGCGAGGATCTCCGGGATCACGTAGGTGCCCGCGGCCTCCCCGAGCAGCACGAAGCCGAGCAGCATCGCCAAGCCGCCGAACACGGTGACCAGCAGCGCCTGCACCGCGGCGCGCCGCTCCTCCCGTTGCTCGCCGCCCTGCCCGACGAGCAGGAACGACGCGATGGAGGTCAGCTCCCAGAACACGTAGAGCGTGAGCAGGTCGTCGGCGAGCACCAGGCCGAGCATCGCGCCCGCGAAGGCGAGCAGCAGGGCCGCGTTGCGCGGCGCCTCCGGGGAGTCGGTCCCGAAGTAGCCGATGCAGTACACGAGGATGACGGCGCCGATCCCCGACACCAGCACAACCATCGCCAGCGCCAGCGCGTCGAGCCGGAAGCTGAGCGTCAGGCCGAGCGTGGGCGCCCATGCCGTGGTGGCCGTCAGACCGCCGTGGAGCGCAGGGCCGGTGTTGGCGAGTGCCCAGAGCAGCGTCGCGGCGGGCAGGACGGCCGCCACTCCGAACGCAGCTCGCCGGTGACGCGCCGACACCAGCGGCAGCAGAGCGGCCACCGCGAGGTGCGCCACGACGAGCGTGAGCAACGGCGACTCCTCCCGGTCCCCGGGCGCGCCACGACGGCCATGCCCTCCGGACGGGAGAGCTACCCCGGAACAGCGTGATCATCGCCCGACCTCGCGCGGCCCGCAGGACCGGACACCGGACATTTCGAACGGCCGGGCGCTGCACGGAAGCCTACCGGGGGTCCGTTTCCTCCCGAACCTCCCACCGCGGACCCCGACGTGAGGCGCCTCACGATCGTTACTGGAACGATCCAGAAGATCGATGCGCTATACCGGATGCAGGCGCATGGCGCGCCCGCCGCCCGCAACGCAGCGGAGTGGCAAGAACCGACGAGGAGGACAGCATGACCGACACCACCAGGCGAATCAGTGCCGGGCTCCGGCGGGCCCTGCGTCGCCTCGACGACTGGACCTTGACCGCGTTCAACCCGCGCTACCCCACGCCGAGCCAGCGCGACTGAGCGAGAACCGGCGAGCGCCGCTCCTCAGCGGCGCTCGCCGGGCGGTACCAGCGGTCGCAGCCAGGCCCACAGCGCGAACAGCGCGGCGACCAGGATCATGACGATCCCGGACCACAGGTTGATGTCGATGCCGCCGGCCTTCTGCAGCTCGGCCGCGCTCTCGAAGAACAGGCCCATCACCGTCAGGATGATGCCGTAGACGCCGAACAGCAGCGCGATGATCGAGCGCAGGTCGAACAGCTGCGACGCGGCGCTGGGAGCGGCGTCGCTGGCGCCGTGGTCGACGGCGGTCTCGTGGGGTTCGCTCACGGATGCCTCCTGTCGGGACTCACTGCCGGGTTGTCTCTGCTGGGTCAGGCGAAGAGCAGGTACAGCACGATGGTCAGCGCGATCACGATCGCGCCGAGCACGACCGGCGACTGCCACCAACTGCCCTCGTCCTCGCCGGTGCGCATCCGGTCTCTCGGCGTGAGCGACCAGACCAGGCCGACCAGCTCGGCGTCGGGCTTCGGCGCCGTGACCGTCGAGACGACCACGGCGACCGCGATCCCGACGACGAACGCAGCGCTCGCGCCGATGAATGACCCCGCCTGCGACGACACGGCGATGACCCCGCTCCGCACCAGCGCGTCGACCGTCACCGCGGAGACCGTGCCGGCGATCAGCCCCGTCCAGCCCGCGGTCCCGGTCATCCGCTTCCAGAACAGGCCGAGGATGAAGATCGCGAACAGCGGAGCGTTGAAGAAGCTGAACAGGGTCTGGATGTAGTCCATCAGGTTCTGGAAACTGCCGGCGATGAACGCCGTGCCGATCGCGAGCACGCAGCCGACGACCGTGACTGTGCGGCCGACCCGCAGGTAGTAGTCGTCCGGCCGGCCGGGGCGGACCCAGTCCTGCCAGATGTCGTAGGTGAACACCGTGTTGAGCGAGCTGACGTTGGCCGCCATGCCCGCCATGAACGAGGCCAGCAGGCCGGCCAGTGCCACCCCGAGGATGCCGTTGGGCAGCACCTCGTTCATCAGCAGCGACAGTGCGTTGTTGTAGGTGACGTCGGTGGCGCCGCCCTGCTTCAGCGTGGTGAGCTGCGGCACCAGCACCCCGGCGATCATGCCCGGAACGACCACGACCAGCGGGATCAGTGCCTTAGGGAAGGCTGCGATGATAGGCGTGCGGCGCGCGGCCGACATGCTGCGGGCCGAGAGGGCGCGCTGCACCTCGGCGAAGTTGGTGGTCCAGTAGCCGAATGAGAGCACGAACCCGAGCCCGAAGACGATGCCGAGCACCGACAGGAACGGGTTGGCGATCTCGGTGAGCGCGGTGCCCGGCCACGACGACACCTGCTCCGGACCTGGCGGGAGCGCACTCACCGACTGCTTCAGCCCGTCCCAGCCCCCGACGCGGGCGAGCCCGGCAACGGTGAGCGGGACCAGCAGGGCGAGGATCACGAAGAACTGCAGGACCTCGTTGTAGATCGCCGCCGACAGCCCACCGAGGAACGTGTAGCTGAGCACGACCAGTGCCGCGATCGGGATCGCGAGGTTCAACGACCACCCGAGCAGCGCCTCGAGGACCAGGCCGAGTGCGAACAGGTTCACCCCGGCGATCAGCACCGAGGCCACCGCGAACGTCACCGCGTTGACCCGTTGGGTCGTGGAGTTGAACCGCTTCCGGAGGAATTCGGGGACGCTACGGGCCTTACTGCCGTAGTAGAAGGGCATCATCACGATGCCGAGGAACACCATCGCCGGAATGGCGCCGATCCAGTAGTAGTGGAACGTGGCCACGCCGTACTGCGCGCCGTTGGCCATCATCCCGATGAGCTCGATCGCGCCGAGGTTCGCCGAGACGAACGCCAGGCCCGTGACCCAGGCCGGCAGTGACCGCCCCGACAGCAGGAAGTCGAGGCTCGACGAGATCGACCGGCGCGCCATCACCCCGATCCCCAGTACCAACACGAAGTAGAAGACGACGAACACGAAGTCGATCGCGGTCGTGTCGAGCCGCAGATCGGTCTGTGCGAGGACCCCCACCGTTGTTCCCTCCACCGCTCATCGAACCCGTGGTGAACGGATCATTCGCCTTGCGACCGGATCCCGCCATCGCTGGCGGTGGGGAACCATCCGAACGACACCCACTTGTTGCCGTACCCGTGGCCGGGTGGTCACCGCCGAGCGGGACGTATCGGACATCCGATGTGGAGGGTCGTCAGTGGACGCAGGCGGGGGGCCTCACAAGCAGGTGGTCATCCGTGGGGCGTCGTCGACGGCAGCGGCAACCAGCGGCTTCGCGAAGCAGCGGCTGCTCGGCGAGTCGCGGTAGAGACAGAACCTCTGCATCGGCTCGTACCCTGCGCTGGGATACAGGGCCAGCGCCTCGGGCTGACCGGCGGCGCTCCTTCGTCGCGCTCGTGCGCGGATACGAGTGCCAGAGCACTCGTATCCGCGCACGGGCTAGGAAGTTTTGGCCTTCTGCCGCCATGTGGTGAGGGCCCGCTCGGTGTAGCCGTTCGGCTCCGAGCGGCCGGTGAGCACCAGGTCGAGGGCCGCCTGGAACGACGGGCTGTTGTCCAGGTCCTTCGCCATCGGCTCGTAGCCCGGCTCGTTCGCGTTCTGCTCGTCGACGAGCGCCGCCATACGGGCGAACGTCTCCCGCACCTGCGCCTCGTCCGTGAGGCCGTGGTGCAGCCAGTTCGCGATGAGCTGGCTGGAGATCCGCAGCGTCGCGCGGTCCTCCATGAGCCCGACGCCGGCGAGGTCGGGCACCGTGGAGCACCCGATGCCCAGTCCGACCCAGCGCACGACGTAGCCGAGGATGGACTGCGCGTTGGTCTCGAGCTCGTGGCGCTTCTCGTCGTCGGTGAGCTCGCCGGTGAGGAGCGGCACCCGCAGCAGCTCGCGCCGGTCGGTCTCGCGCCCGGCGAGCTCGCGCTGCCGGCCGAGGACGTCGGTGCGCAGGTAGTGCAGCGCGTGCAGGGTGGCGGCCGTCGGCGACGGCACCCACGCGGTGTTCGCGCCGCCCTCCGGCTGCGCGCCCTTCGTCTCGAGCATCTCGCGCATCGCGGCCGGCTTGGCCCACATGCCCTTGCCGACCTGTGCCTGCCCGACGAACCCGGCGCGCAGCGCCACGTCGACGTTGCGGTCCTCGTAGGCGAGCAGCCATGGCGTGGTCTTCATGTCGTTCTTGCGCACGACCGGCCCGGCCTCGAGGTCCGTGTGGATCTCGTCGCCCGTGCGGTCGAGGAACCCGGTGTTCACGAAGATCACGCGGTCCTGGGCCTGCGCGATGCATGCCTCGAGGTTGAGCGACGTGCGCTTCTCCTCGTCCATGATCCCGATCTTCAGGGTGGCCGGCTCCAGGCCGAGCGCCTCCTCGACGGCGGCGAACAGCTCGACGGTGAGGGCCACCTCGTCGGGACCGTGCTGCTTGGGCTTGACGATGTATACGCTGCCGGCGCGGGAGTTGGAGTATCGCCCGAGACCGCGCAGGTCGTACAACGCCGCGGTGGCGGACACCAGAGCGTCGAGCACACCTTCCGCGATCGGATCGCCGTCGGCGGTGCGGACCGCGTCGGTGCGCATGTGGTGCCCGACATTGCGCACGAGCAGCACGGAGCGGCCCGGCAACGTCAGCTCGGATCCGTCGGGGGCGGTGTAACTGCGGTCGCCGTTGACCTTGCGCTCGACCGTCTCGCCGCCCTTCTCGAACGTTGAGGTCAGCGTGCCCGTCATCAGCCCCAGCCACGTGCGGTACGCCTCGGCCTTGTCCGGCCCGTCGACGGTGGCCACGGAGTCCTCGAAGTCGACGATCGTGGTGACCGCCGACTCGAGCGCGACGTCGGCGACGTCGGCGTGGTGCTGACGGCCGACCCGGTGCTCGGGGTCGATCGTGAGCTCGACGTGCAGCCCGTTGCGGCGCAGCAGCACCGCCCGTACGGCTGCGGGGCGCCCGTCGTCATCGCCACCGCCGTCGGAGCCGGAGCGGCGCCCGGCGAACTGGCCGGGGTCGGCCAGGCCGGTGTCCCCGTCCTTCGTCTCGACGACGAGCGCACCGTCCTGCACCCGGTACGCGGTAGCGTCCGCATGGCTGCCCGTCGCCAACGGGAAGAGCTCGTCGAGCAGCCGGTCGGCCTCGGCGATCACCTGGGCGCCGCGGCGCTCGTCGTAGCCGCGCTCGAGCTCGTGGTCCAGCGGGAGGACGTCGGTGCCGTAGAGCGCGTCGAAGAGCGAGCCCCACCGTGCGTTGACCGCATTGAGCGCGTACCGCGGGACGGTGGACGGCACCACCAGCTGCGGGCCGGGGATCTCGGCGATCTCGGCGTCGACGTGGGACACACGCACCTGCGGCGACGCGGGCGGGAGCAGGTAGCCGATATCGGTGAGGAAGGCCTCGTAAGCATCGACGAACGACTCGTCGTCGCCGCCACCGCGCTCCCGGTGCCAGGCGTCGATCCGCTCCTGCAGCTCGTCGCGCCGGGCGAGCAGCTCCTCGGTGCGTCCCGCGAACCGCTCGTCCAGCGCCGCGCAGGTGGACCAGAACCACTCGGGATCGAGGTCCACTCCGGGCAGGAGCTCGTCGGCCACGAACGCACGCAGCGCAGGGTCGACCTGCAGATCCGTCACGTCTCCACCATCCGCTCGTCGTTCGTCCAGAGTCAGCGCATCTGGATACCCCGACCTGGCCCGTTCTAGAACATCCTTCTACCAGGCGGACTAGGCATTCCGCATCGCGGAAGTGATTAGGACGACACCACCGCGGCGGGCGCAGGGACCGGAGTGGCCGCCGCGGGCCCGACCACACCCGTCAGCGCGAGCAGCAGCGCCACTGCTGCGGCGAGGAGGAGAGACAGCTGCAGCTTCCGACGTGGACCCATTGCTCCCACCTTCCGAGGGATCGGCTCATGGTCGATCAACGTCCGGGCCGTGCGGGGGTGACGACCCGCGGCCAGAGGGTCGCACGCACGACCGCCCGCGCCCTGACCGGGTCGCCGGCAGCCCAGGCGGGCGGGGCGTCCGGGGGAAGCCAACTACTGCGGGGTGGGGCCTGGTTTGGCCGGTCACCGCTACGAAGTCCAGGACGAGGTGGCGCATGCCATCGCCCATCTCGCAAGCCGGCGGTCGGGCCTCGGTTACGGGCACCGAGGCCGCTGTGGACGGCGGATGTCAGGACTGCGCGTCCGGACCGCGGCATGTCAGGACGGCCCGTCCGGCCCACGTGAACCCGCTGACTGCTCCCGGCATGTGGTACCGAGGAGACGTACGCTCACGTCGGCGGAGCGCAGACCATTCGGACCGGATGAAGGGGGCGTCGATGCCACTGGCCGCGGGCGTGCGGGCGGCGTTCGAGCGGATGCTCGACCCGGCCGACGTCATCAGCAACCCGGTGCAGTGCAGGGCCTACGAGTGCGACGGTCTCACCGGATACCGGGTCGTGCCCGAACTCGTGCTGCTGGCGCGCGACGCGGCACAGGTCGCGGCGGCGGTGCGGGTGTGCGCCGAGCACCGGGTGCCGTTCGTGGCCCGCGGTGCGGGCACCGGACTGTCGGGCGGTGCACTCCCGGTCGCGGACGGGGTGGTGATCAGCCTGGCCCGGCTCAAGCGGGTGCTGGAGATCGATCCGCAGAACCGCCGCGCCGTCGTCGAGCCCGGCGTCACGAACCTGGAGATCACCGCGGCCGCGGCCCCGCACGGGCTGTACTACGCACCCGACCCGTCCAGTCAGCAGGTCTGCACGATCGGCGGCAACGTCGCTGAGAACTCCGGTGGCGCCCACTGCCTCAAGTACGGGTTCACCACGAACCACGTGCTGTCCTGCGAGGTCGTGCTGCCCGACGGCTCGATCGTCACGCTGGGCTCCGACACGGGCGAGCAGGCGGGTCCTGACCTGCGCGGGGTGTTCCTGGGCTCCGAGGGCACGCTCGGGATCACCACGAAGATCACCGTGCGACTGCTGCGCACCCCCGAGTCGGTGCGCACACTGCTCGCCGACTTCCCCTCCGTCGCGGCGGCGGGCGACGTCGTCTCGGACATCGTGGCCGCAGGGATCGTGCCCGCCGCCGTCGAGATGATGGACACCCTCGCCATCGAGGCCGCCGAGGAGGCGGTGCACGCGGGCTACACCGTGGGCGTTCCGGCGGCGCTCGTCGTCGAGCTGGACGGGCCGGCCGCGGAGTGCGACGTCCAGTTCGAGCAGGTCAAGGAGATCTGCGACCGGCACGGCTGCACCCGCCTGCACATCGCGGGCTCCCCGGAGGAGCGTGCCGCGATCTGGCGAGGACGCAAGGCCGCCTTCGCCGCCGTCGGCCGGATCTCCCCCGACTACTTCGTGCAGGACGGGGTGGTGCCGCGCACGCGGCTCGCCGAGGTGCTCGACCGGATCGCCGGGATGGGCCGCGACGCCGGTATCCGGGTGGCCAACGTCTTCCACGCCGGTGACGGGAATCTGCACCCGCTGGTGCTCTACAGCGCCGCTGCGGGAGAGACCGAGCGCGCGGAGAAGCTGTCGGGACAGATCGCCGAACTGTGCGTGGAGCTCGGTGGTTCGCTCTCGGGCGAGCATGGTATCGGCACCGACAAGGCATGCTCGATGCCGAAGATGTTCTCCCGGGACGACCTGGCCGTCATGCAGAGGGCGCGCTCTGCCTTCGATCCGCACGGGATCTGCAACCCCGGCAAGGTGCTGCCCACGCCGCGGCTGTGCGGCGAGCGCCCCGGAAAGTACAAGCCTCATCCGCTGGAGGAGTCGGGAGTGATCGAGCGCCTGTGACACTCGAGCCGAACCAGAAGTCCGCCACCATGCTGCGGCCGACCGACCTACGGTCCGTCCGCGATGCGCTGCTCGACACGGCCGGCACCGTCTCGATCGCCGGCGCCGGCACGGCCGCCGACTGGGCAGGTTCGCTCGAGCCCGTCGAGGCGGTGCTCGACACCACCGGACTGACCGGTGTGATCACGCACAATCCCGGCGACATGACGGTGTCCGTGCTCGCGGGCACTCCCCTGCGCGCGCTCACCGAGGAGCTGGCGCCGCACGGCCAGCACGTCTCCTACGACGCGGCGCGGGTCGCCGACGGGGCGACGGTCGGCGGCCTGATCGCCACCGCCGACGCCGGTCCGGCGGCGCTGGTCTTCGGATCGCTGCGCGACCTCGTCATCGGCGTCACCATCGTGCTGGCCGACGGCACGGTGGCCCGCAGCGGCGGCCACGTGATCAAGAACGTGGCCGGGTACGACCTGGCGAAGCTCCTGCACGGTTCCTACGGCACGCTCGGCGTGCTGGTCGAGGTCGTGCTGCGGCTGCACCCCGTCCCGAAGCGCACGGCCACGCTGGTGGTCGACTGCTCGCTCGCCGACGCGGCCGAGCAGGCCGCCCGCGTGCTGGGCGGCCAGTACGAACCCGCGGCGCTGGAATGGGTCTCGGCCGGGGCAGGCGACGGGCAGCTGCTGCTGCGCGTCGAGGGCACGGAGAGCGCCCTGTCCGCCCGGCTCCAACAGCTGCGGGAGGTGCTGGGCGCGGGCGCGCAGGAGGCCGCCGAACCAGCGGGCGAACGGCCCGCTCGTCGCGCGGGTGCGGACGAGAGCGCCGCTCGTGCGGCCGATCCGTGGGCCCACCACGCCACGCTCGTACGGGGCACGTCCGACCACGCGGTACTGCGCATCGGGGCCCTGCCGAGCGCACTGCCCGGGCTGCTGGCCGACCTGCCGGCCACCACCGTCACCGCGGGCCTCGGCACCGGTGTCGCGACCGTCTCGCTGGCGCCGGAGGCCGTCGCGGACGCCCACGCGGTCGTGCACGCCGCGGGCGGCACGTCCGTGCTGCGGGCGCGTCCTGCCGCGTCGGACGCGCCGGCATGGGGACCGCCACCCTCCGCGATCGCCGTGCTGAGGGCCGTCAAGGCGGAGTTCGACCCGCGCGGCCGGTTCGGCCCGGGCCGCTTCGCTCCCTGGCCACTGACCCGAAACGAGGAGAAGGGCTCCCGTTGACCACTCCCGCCGGATCCGCCGAGACAAATCTTCCGCAGACCGGGCCGTCGAGCTTCGACGACCGCCGCCCGCCGGAGCGGGAGCTGCTCGACGACTGCGTGCACTGCGGCTTCTGCCTGCCCACCTGCCCGACGTACCAGCTGTGGGGGGAGGAGATGGACTCCCCGCGCGGCCGGATCTACCTGATGGACCTGGCGGCGAAGGGCGAGATCGATCTCGACGGGCCGCTGACCGAGCACATCGACCGGTGCCTGGGCTGCATGGCGTGCGTGACGGCCTGCCCGTCGGGTGTGCAGTACGACCGGCTCCTCGAGTCGGTGCGACCGCAGATCGAGCGGAACGTGGAGCGCGCGCCGTCGGACCGGCTGTTCCGCAACGCGATCTTCGCGTTGTTCCCGTACAAGCGCCGGCTGCGCGCCGCGGCCGTGCCTGGGGCGCTCTACCAGCGGCTGCGCCGGATGCCGGCCATCGCGAAGCTCGCCGGGAAGCTCCCGGGGCGGCTCGCCGCGATGGAGTCGCTGCTGCCGCCGGTGTCGGTGCGCGAGGCGTTCGCCCGGCTGCCGGTGCACACGCCGGCCGTCGGCGAGCGGCGGGCGCGCGTCGCCTTGCTGTCGGGGTGCGTACAGGACGTGTTCTTCCACCGGGTCAACGAGGCCACCGTCCGTGTGCTCGCGGCCGAGGGATGCGACGTGCTGGTGCCGGCCGACCAGCAGTGCTGCGGCGCGCTGGAGCTGCACTCGGGCCGTGAGGACAGCGCGCTGGTCAGGGCGAGGCGTGCGATCGCGGTCTTCGAGACCCTGGACGTGGACCACGTCGTCACCAACGTCGCCGGCTGCGGCTCGTCGATGAAGGAGTACGGCCACCTGCTCTCCGACGACCCGGAGTGGGCCGAGCGGGCGGCGGCGTTCAGCGCGCGCGTGCGTGACGTGCACGAGGTGCTCGCCGAACTGGGCCCGCGCGCGCCGCGGCACCCGTTCCGCGGTCGAGTTGCCTACCACGACGCCTGCCACCTCGGGCACGCGCAGAAGGTGCGTGCTCAGCCGCGCGCGGTGCTGCGCTCGATCCCGGACCTCGAGCTGGTGGACCTGCCGGAGGCCGAGCTGTGCTGCGGCTCCGCCGGCATCTACAACATGATCATGCCGGACGCCGCCGCTGATCTCGGCGCCCGCAAGGCGGCCAACGTGCGCTCGGTGGAGCCCGACGTGATCGTCACCGCGAACCCCGGTTGCCTGTTGCAGATCGGCAAGTACCTCGGGGCCGCCGGCGGCGCGGCGGACGGCGGCGGTCCGATCCCCCTCCTGCACCCCGTGCAGCTCCTGGACGCGGCGATCCGCGGGGTGCCGGTACCGCGACGCTGACCGACCACGAGCGGAGACCGGACGAGCGGCGCACTCGCGCGGACCGAACGGACCACGGTGCCCTTTGTGCGGGTGCCGCGGCGGGGCGTCGCGGCTTCTGTCGGGGTTCGCCCATACCGTCTGCCGTCATGAGCATCGACTGGACACGCATGCTCGTCGAGCAACTGGAGTGGCACTGGCAGGAGCACCTGCGCCCGCGGCTCGACGGACTCGCCGACGACGAGTACTTCTGGGAGCCGGCGCCGGGGGCGTGGAACGTCCGCCCGCGCGGCACGTCCACCGCGCCCGTACAGGCCGGCTGCGGTGAGTTCACCGTCGACTTCGCGTTTCCCGAGCCGGTTCCACCGCCGGTCACCACGATTGCCTGGCGGCTGGCCCACCTGATCGTCGGGGTGTTCGGGGCCCGGGCGGGATCGCATTTCGGCGGCAGGCCGATCGACTACGAGAGCTTCGATTACGCCGGTTCAGCCGGAGCCGCCCTGCGACAGCTCGACGAGGTGCACCACGCCTGGGTGGCGGGCGTACGCGGGTTGGATGCCGCCGCCCTGGAGCGCCCGGTCGGGTCGGCGGAGGGTCCCTTCGCCGAGCACCCCATGGCCGAGCTCGTCCTGCACATCAACCGCGAGGCGATCCACCACGGCGCCGAGGTCCTCCTGCTGCGCGACCTGTACCGGACCACAGGGACATAACGGTCACCAGACCGCGGCGAATTAGGCTTAATGGGCTATCTCGCTGTGCCGGATCAAGAGCGGCACCGCACACTGCGCGACCATGTGGGCCACTGTCGATCTGCTGATCTTGTCCTCCGCACATCCACCGGCCGGCGTCGTGCTGGCCGCGTACGAGCAGAATCCGGAGGCCGTCGGCGGGTCTCTCGGGCTCTCCGCGCTGGTCTCGGTGATACCGCTGGCCGTCGTGCTGGTGCTGCTCGGTGTCCTGCGGGTCCGCGCGCCGTGGGCGGCGCTGGCCGGGCTCGCCGCCGCGCTGGTGGTGGCGATCATCGGCTTCGACATGCCGGTGGGGATATCCCTGTCGGCGGCCGCGCACGGGGCCACTTACGGCCTCTTCCCGATCCTGTGGATCGTGGTGAACGCCCTCTGGGTGTTCAACATGACCGTGGCCACCGGCCACTTCGACGTGCTGCGCCGCAGCTTCGGCGCGCTGTCGATCGACCAGCGCACGCAGGCGATCCTGGTGGCGTTCTGCTTCGGCGGGCTGCTGGAGGCCCTCGCCGGGTTCGGTGCCCCGGTCGCGATCACCGCGGTGATGCTCGTGGCACTCGGATTCCAGCCGCTCAAGGCGGCGGTGGTCGCCCTGGTGGCCAACACCGCCCCCGTCGCGTTCGGAGCGATGGGCGTTCCGGTGATCACGCTCGCCCGCGTCACCGGGCTGCCGCTGGACCAGGTGGCGTCCATGGTCGGACGGCAGACGCCGCTGCTCGCGTTGTTCGTCCCACTCGTGCTGGTGTTCATCGTCGACGGCAGGCGCGGCGTGCGGGAGGCCTGGCTGCCGGCCGTCGCGTGCGGTGTCGTGTTCGCGATCGGACAGTTCCTGACGTCGAACTTCTTCTCCGTAGAGCTCACCGACATCGTCGCGTCGCTGCTCGGCGCGATCGTCGTGTTCGTGCTGGCGCGGGTCCGCCCGCAGGCGGTGTGGGCGGCCCGGCAGTCGACGATGGCCGCGGCAGGTGGTCCCGGCACAGCGGCGAAGCCCGACTCGCCCACCGAGGTGCGCAAGGCCTATGCGCCCTACGTGATCATCGTGGTCGTCTTCGCGCTGGCCCAGCTCCCCGGCCTCAAGCCGCTGATCGACTCCCTGAAGATCGCCTTCAAGTGGCCGTTCCTCGACGTCGTCGGTATCGACGGCAAGCCGCACAGCACCACCATGTTCTCGCTGACCTGGCTGTCCTCGGCAGGCACCCTGATGGTGATCGCCGGCGTCATCGTGGCGGCCCTTCTCGGCGTGGGGGCACGGCGTGCTCTCGCCACCTGGGGGCGCACCGTGGTCGACCTGCGCTGGGCCATCCTCACCGTGGCCGCGGTGCTGGCGCTGGCCTACGTCATGAACGCCTCGGCGCAGACCACGGCGATCGGGCTGTTCGTGGCGGGTGCCGGCGGCGCGTTGGCCTTCCTGTCCCCCTGGCTCGGCTGGCTCGGTGTGGCAGTCACGGGTTCGGACACCTCCGCCAACGCGCTGTTCGGCTCGCTGCAGGTCACCGCCGCCCAGGGCGCCGGGCTGCCGCCCGAACTGCTGGCCGGCGCCAACTCCTCGGGCGGTGTGCTCGGCAAGATGCTCTCGCCGCAGAACCTCACGATCGCCGCGGCCGCCGTGAAGCTGGAGGGCCAGGAGGGCGTGCTGCTGCGCAAGGTGATCGGCTGGAGCCTCGGGATGCTGGTCGTGCTTTCGGTGCTCGTCGCGCTGCAGGCCACCCCGGTGCTCGGCTGGATGCTTCCGTAGCTGCTCGGCCAGCCCCCGGGAGCCGAACTGCACGCGCGGATCCCAGGGGTCTGCCGCCATACCGGTCGCTGCGCTCAGCGGGCGAAGTGGTCCCAGCCGGCGGTGCCGCTCTCGTAGGGCCTGCCGTCGACCAGAACCCGGGGATCACCCGCCCTGACCGTGCCGATCGCCGTCCAGCCGTCGGGGACCGGCCCCGGGAACGTCGCCGCGAGCGCGTGGTCCTCGCCCCCCGTGAGCAGCCACTCCAGCGGGTCGACGCCGAGTGCGGCGCCGACGTCGACCAGCCGGGCGGGCACCTCGAAAGCCTTGCTGCGCACGTCGAGCACAACACCCGACGCCCGCGCGACGTGCCCGAGGTCGGCGACGAGACCGTCCGAGATGTCGATCATGGACGTGGCCCCGGCCAGCGCTGCCTGCGGCCCGGCGGCGTAGGGCGGTTCCGGCACGCGGTGCGCGCCGACCACCGCCACCGGGGAGCGGAACCCGCGAGACAGTACTGCCAGCCCCGCCGCCGCCCACCCGATCCGCCCGCACAGGGCGAGCGCCTCGCCCGGCCGCGCCCCCGCCCGGGTGACCGGCGACCTGCCCTCAAGCGATCCCAGCGCTGTCACCGAGAGCACGAGAGTCGGGGATGCCGCCACGTCACCGCCGACGACCCCGACGCCCGCGAGGTCCGCCTCCGCCCACAGTCCGTCGGCCAGGCCGGTCAGTGTCTCGACCGGGGTGTCCTTGCTGCAGGCGAGCCCGACGAGCAGCGCCGTGGGCACCGCTCCCATCGCCGCGACGTCCGCCAGGTTGGCGGCCGCCGCCTTGCGCCCCACCTGGTCGGCAGCCGACCAGTCGAGCCGGAAGTGCACGCCCTCGACCAGCACGTCGGTGCAGGCGACCACGCGGCCGTCGGGCGCGGCCACCACCGCGGCGTCGTCCCCTGGGCCGAGAAGCGTGCCGGCGGGCTGCGTGCGCCCCCGGGTCACCCGGCTGATCAGACCGAACTCACCGATGGCAGCCAGTGTGTTCTCCGCCTCGGCGTCCCCGGTCGGGGGCGGGAACGATGTCGGCACAGCTGCCACCTCCGGTACGTTCGGCTTCCGACTTTCCTACCCCGGAGAGCTCGACCGAAGTGGAAGGGGCACGCCGTGGTGCAGGCTTACATCCTGGTCCAGACCGAGGTCGGCAAGGCCGCCGCCGTCGCCGCCGAGATCTCCGGCATCACCGGCGTGGTCTCCGCGGAAGACGTTACGGGTCCCTACGATGTGATCGTGCGCGCTGAGGCCGACGACGTCGATCTGCTCGGCCAGCTCGTGGTCGCGCAGGTCCAGGGCGTGGGTGGCATCACGCGGACCCTCACCTGCCCGGTGGTCCACCTCTCCTGACCATGGCACCACCACCCGTCCGCTCGAGGCCGTCGCTGCCGGTCGTGATCGCGATCGCGATCCCGCTGATCTTCGCCGTGGTGGTGGCCGCGATCTCCATCACAATGCGGGGTCGCGGGGCGGCCGAACCCCCACGCCCGGACACCGGCCCACTCGCGGTCGTGCCCGTCGACGCACCCGATGCGGCGGGGCCGGAGTGCACGATCCTGCTCGCCGCGCTCCCCGCCGACCTGTCCGGAGCGGGCGGCACTCTGCACGAACGGCCGCTGGCCGACCCGGCCCCGCCCGGGGTGCGGGCCTGGGCGGCGGCGCCCCAACCGGTCGTGCTGCGCTGCGGACTCCCGCGCCCGGTCGAGCTGACCCCGACCGCAGCCCTCCTCGAGGTCAACGGGGTGCGCTGGCTGAAGCTCGACGACGGGGTACCCGACCCGGATGTGGCGAGCTACGTGGCCGTGGACCGTCCGGTCTACGTGGTGCTCACCGCACCGTTGGACGCCGGCAGCGGGCCGCTCCAGCAGGTGTCCGACCTCGTGCGCAATTCCCTTCCTGCCACCGAGGTGAAGGTGCGCTAGCAGAATCTGTTAGACACATCTAACATCGCTTTTCATGGTGACTATGTCCCGGGCGACCGAGGACTACCTCAAGGCGATCTACCACCTCGCCCACCGAGGAGAGCCGGTCACCACGGGCCTGCTGGCCCACGAGCTCGGCGTCTCCTCGCCGTCGGTCTCGTCCATGGTCAAGCGGCTGGAGGACGGGGACCTGCTCACCCGCCCGGATCACCGGTCGCTGCACCTCACCGACAGCGGGGAACGGGCGGCACTGCGGGTGGTGCGCCGACACCGGCTGCTGGAGACGTTCCTCGCCCGCATGCTCGACGTGCCGTGGGACGAGGTGCACGCCGAGGCCGAACTGCTGGAGCACGCCCTGTCCGACCGGCTCGAGGAGCGCATCGACGCCGTTCTCGGCCACCCCACGCACGACCCGCACGGTGACCCCATCCCCCCGCGCGACGGCCCGCACGAGGAGAGCTGGGGCGAGGCGCTGGCCACCGTGCCGCCCGGCAGCCGGTTCCTGGTGGAGCGCGTCTCGGATCGCGACAGCGGGGCTCTGCGGTATCTCGGCGACCTCGGAGTGTTTCCCGGGGTCGTCGTCACCGTCGAGGAGCAGGCGCCGTTCGGCGGGCCGCGGTGGGTGCGAATCGGTGGCGAGCGGCACCCGCTGGGCGGGCCACTCACGCAGCTGGTGCACGGCCACGTCGTCGGCGAGGCCCACGTCGTCGAGAAGGCCGAACAGTGACGGCCACGAAGGGCACCGCGCCGAGCGTCGACGAGATCAGGGCACGGGGCGGGCTGCGGAGCCGGCTCGCGTTCTTCGGCCCGGCGATCGTCGCCGCGATCGCCTACGTGGACCCCGGCAACTTCGCCACGAACTTCTCGGCGGGTGCCGGGTTCGGCTACCTGCTGCTGTGGGTGATTGTCGCCGCGAACCTGCTCGCGATGCTCATCCAGACGCTGTCGGCGAAGCTCGGGCTGGCCACCGGGCGCAACCTCCCGGAGATGTGCCGCGAGCAGTTCCCGCGCCCGGTGACGCGCGTGATGTGGGTGCAGGCCGAGCTCGTGGCCATCGCCACCGACCTGGCGGAGGTGATCGGCGGCGCCATCGCGCTGAACCTGCTGTTCGGGATCCCGCTGCTCACCGGCGGAGTGATCACCGGAATCGTCGCGTTCGCACTGCTCGGCCTGCAGGCCAGGGGCTACCGCCCGTTCGAGCTGGCCATCGCGGGCCTGTTCGGCGTCATCCTGCTCGGGTTCCTCAGCACGGTGCTACGTATCGGCATCGACGTGGGCGACGCCGCTGCCGGGCTCGTCCCCCGCTTCGAGGGCACCGACAGCCTGCTGCTGGCCACCGGAATCCTCGGCGCCACCGTCATGCCGCACGTCATCTACCTGCACTCCGCGCTCACGAACGCCCGGATCCCCGCCACTTCCGTCAGCGACCGCCGGTTCCTGCTCCGCTACCAGCAGATCGACGTCCTGATCGGGATGGGGCTGGCCGGCCTGGTCAACGCGTCCATGCTGCTGATCTCCGCGGCGTTGTTCTTCGGCACCGACGTGCCGGCCACCGACACCCTCGGGGGGGTCTACGCGGGGCTGGCGCGAGTGCTCGACCAGCCCGCGGCGTTCGCGTTCGCACTGGCCCTGCTGGCCTCGGGCTTCGCCTCGTCCGGGGTGGGCACCTACGCCGGGCAGGTCGTGATGCAGGGTTTCATCCAGCGCCGGATACCGCTGTTGCTGCGCAGACTCCTCACCATCAGCCCCGCGCTCGTCGTGCTGGGTATCGGCTGGGACCCCACCAGAGCGCTCGTGCTCTCCCAGGTGGTGCTGTCGTTCGGCATCCCGTTCGCGCTGGTGCCCCTGGTACTGCTCACCCGCCGCCGCGACGTGATGGCCGAGCTCGTCAACCGCAGGCTCACCACCGCGGTCGCGGCGCTGGCTGCGGCGGTGATCATCGCGCTCAACGCCTTCCTGATCTACCGGACCGTCACCGGGGGCTGAGGGGCGGCGCAGGTCTTCAACGCAGGCCGGTGCCGCGCGCGATGGCCGTCTCCACGAGTGTCGTGAGCAGGGTCGGGTAGTCGATCCCCGTCACTGCCCAGGCGCGCGGGAACATCGAGATCGGGGTGAAGCCGGGCATCGTGTTGACCTCGTTGATGGTCAGCTCCCCCGCGGGCCCGAGGAAGAAGTCGACGCGCGCCAGACCTTGACCGTCGAGCGCCCGGAACGCTGCCACGGCCATCTCCCGCAGCCGGTCGGACACCGCGTCGTCCAACTTGGCCGGGATGTCGAACTCGCAGACGTCATCGAGGTACTTGGCCTGGAAGTCGTAGAACTCAGGTGTGCTACCGCCGGCGCCGGTGCCGACGATGCGGATCTCGGCGGGCACGCTCGCCCGCACCGTCCCGTCCGGGAACTCGAGCACGCCGCACTCCACCTCGCGGCCGACGATTGCGGCCTCCACCAGCACCTTCGGGTCGTGCTCTCGGGCCAGGGCGATCGCGCCGTCGAGTACGGCCCAATCGGTGACCCGGGTGATCCCCACCGACGACCCAGCCCGCGCGGGCTTCACGAACACCGGCAGCCCGAGCCGGTCACGCTGCTCGGACGTGAGCGTGGCGGTGCCCGGACGGAGCACCACGAGGTCTCCGACGGGCAGGCCCTCGGCCGCCAGCAGCTTCTTGGCGAACTCCTTGTCCATCCCGGCTGCGCTCGCGAGGATTCCCGCCCCGACGTACGGCACGCCCGCCATCTCCAGCAGGCCTTGGATCGTGCCGTCCTCGCCGAAGGGGCCGTGCAGCACCGGGAAGACCACCTCGACGCGGGAGAAGACCTCGCCCGCCCGATCGGGATCGAGGACGACGAGCCCGCCCCGCGTCGGGTCGCCGGGCAGGGCCAGCGCCGTGCGCGACTCGTCGACGGACGGGAGCACGCGATCGGAGATCGCCAGCTCGCGCGGGTCGTCGGTGCCGAGCACCCAGGCCCCGGACGTGGTGATGCCGACCGGCACGACCTCGAAGCGCTCCCGGTCGAGGTACGAGAGCACCGACCCGGCGGAGATGCAGGAGATCGCGTGCTCGCTGCTGCGCCCGCCGAACACCACGGCCACCCGCACCTTGTCCCCGCTCATGGCGCCCGAGAGTAGGCGGAGTGGGCCGGCCGGGCAGACGGGGGCTCCTGCGAGCCAGGCGGAATTCCCACTCAGCTATAGCGGGGAGCCCGTCGCACGGCTCGTCCCGGTGCAGCGCCGGGCGCCGCGCACCTCGGACGTGACGCAGGCCTGTTCGAGGCGCCCGAGGACTTCGAC
>DASRSC010000322.1:0-6258 GCA_035695525.1 Pseudonocardia sp.
CTTCGAGCGCGCCGCGGAGCTGTTCGCGGAGGGCGCGCTGCGGCCGGAGGTGATGATCAGCCACCGGATGGGCCTCGACGAGTACCCGCAGGCGCTCGAGCAGTTCCGCTCTGGCGTGGGGCGCAAGGTCCAGGTCCTGCCCGGTAAGCGCTGACCGGGGGCGGCAGCTCCCGTCGTACCGGCCTGACCCGCTCTCGCTCGTGGACGCGCAGACCGCGGTCGCCGATGTCCGGCGCTTGGTGGAGGGGCTGCGTCCGCCGACCCTGGACGCGATGGGCCTGGTCGGCGCGGTCCGAGCCCACCTCGCGGGGCCCGCCGTCGCGCTCGACGCGCCCGACGACCTTCCCGCGCTGGGAGCGGGGGGAAGCGGTCGCAGCCGTCGCGGCCTCGGCAGCCCAACGTGGTCCTGCTCGACCTGGTCGCCCGCAACCTCACCAACCCGCAGATCGCGGCGGAGCTCGGGCTGAGCGGCAAGACCGTCCACAACCACGTGTCGAACTCTTCACGAAGCTGCAGGTCGCCGACCGCGCCCAGGCCACTGCGATGGCTCGGCGCTCCGGGCTGGGAGCGGCAGGCGAGGAGCGTTCGGTTCAGTGGAAGTAGGTGGGGACGTCGAGGGCCCCGCCCGCCGCGGCGAACTCCGCGTGCACGGCCTCCCGCAGCCCGGCGTCGGCCAGGTAGTCGACGGCCGTGAGGGCCAGCCCGAGGGCGCCGTCGCGCACGGCTCGGTCCCCGGCCGGTCCGCCGGACGCCGTAGCGAACTCCCTGGTGTGCAGCGCCACCGTCGGCTCGGACACCGCGATCATCGGGTGGATGGCCGGCATGCGGTAGCTGAGGTTGCCCAGGTCGGTGGAGCCGGTGAGGAACTCGGGCACCACACCCGTCGGCAGCGGCGTGCGCCCGACCGGTTCCTGGTTGACCGCCCAGCGCCCGGCCAGTGCCTGGTTGAAGCGGATCGGCAGGTACGGCGGGAGCTCGTCCCACCGCAGTTCCACCGTGCACCCGGTCATGGCCGCCGCACCGTGGGCGATGGAGTCGACGCGTCCGGCCAGGTCGCGCAGGGTCTCCGGCGCCGCCGAACGGAGGTAGAACAGCAACGCCGCCCGCTCGGGCACGACGTTGGGCCGGGCGCCGCCATCGCTGAAGATCCCGTGCACCCGGTCGCTGCCCGGCAGGTGCTGACGGAGCGCGGCGACGCCCTGGTACGCGGCGACCGCGGCGTCGAGTGCGTTGCGACCCATGAACGGTTGCGCGGCCGCGTGCGCGGCGACCCCGCGGAACACCATCTCGACCTGACGGCGGCCGAGGAACGGGTGCATCGCGATGTCATGCGTGAACGGGTGCAGCATGATCACGGCGTCGACGTCGGCGAAGACGCCCGCCCGCGCCATCGTCTCCTTGCCCCCGCCACCCTCCTCGGCGGGCGTGCCGATCAGCGAGACCCGGCCGCCCACCCGGTCCTGCACCTGCGCAGCGGCGAGGAACGCGCCGGTGGCCGTTGCGCAGATGATGTTGTGGCCGCAGGCGTGCCCGACGCCGGGCAGCGCGTCGTATTCGGCGAGCACCGCGATGTGCGGGCCGCGCGTGCCTGCGGTCGCGACGAGCGATGTCGCCAGCCCTCCGATGCCGATCTCCGCGCCGTGCCCGTGCCGCTCCAGCAGGTCCGCCACCGCACGCACCGACCGGTGCTCGGCGAACGCCTCCTCCGGGTGCGCGTGCAGGTCGTGGCTGAGCGCGACGAGCTCGTCGTCAAGGCCGCCCGCGGCAGTTCTGACGAGCCCGCGCACGTCGCCGGGCGCGCCATCGTGGGCGGAGCCGATCGGCTCTGCGTCCCGCACCGCCCGCTCCGTCGCGACCGTGAGCGAGCGGAGGTAGCTGTCGTCGGGCGGCAGCGGTCGGGTCCGGTCGTTCTCCTGCATGATCGCGACAGTAGTGCGGCGACCACGAACTTTCACCGCGTCCTCGCGGGCCCAGATGACGCCTCGCGGCGTTGCCGCCCTTGCGAAGACACCCGGTATTGCTCCGGCAACGGTTGTGGCCACCGCACTGGGCGAACCGGGGCTCCCGGGTCAGGTTCCCAGGCCGACCGCACGCACCGGGGCGCCGTCGGCGCCGGCGAGGTGGAGCGGGAAGAAGCTGAGCAGCGGGTCGGAGAGGGTGGCGAGCTGCGCGACGTTCGTGAGGTTCTCCACGATCACCCCGCCCGCGCCGAGCACCGCGCGGTGCACCGGCAGGTCGCCGATGCCGGTGCCGAGCGGGGGCGTCGGGTCCGGGTTGAGGGTGTCCACGGCCAGCGCGCGCACGCCGGTTGCGACGAGCCGCTCGGCCGCGTCCGGCGTCAGCCACGGGTGCTCCAGGTAGGCGGGCGTGCCGAAGTGCACCGACCAGCCGGTGTGCAGGACCAGTACGACGCCGGCCCGGAGGCGGTCGGCGACCGGCTCGAGGTCCGCCCAGCGCACGGCCGTACGCGGGGCGCGGCCGAGCAGGTCGGCCGTCACCGCCGGGCCGTGGAAGAGGGCGAGATCGAGCTCGTCCAGCCGGGCGCCGTCGGCGAGCACGTGGAAGGGCGCGTCGACGTGCGTGCCCGTGTGCGACCCGGAATGCACGGCCAGCACGTTGACCCCGTCCCGGTCGAGGGTGGCGGCAGGTGTCACCGCGACCTCGGGATCGCCGGGATAGACCTGCATCCCCGCGTGCACGGGCTGGGAGAGGTCGACGATTCGCATCCTGTCAGTGCACCTGGACCTGGTCGCCGACCTTCAGATAGCTGTACCAGGCCGCAGCATTGACGGCCGACAGGTGCACACAGCCGGCGGACCTCTTCTGCAGGCTGCCCTCATGGAAGGCGATCCCGCCGGGGGCGAAGAAAACGGAATACTCCATCGGCGCGTTGTTGAACTCCTTGCTGCGGTGGTGCAGGTCCTTCCACTGCACATCGAAGGTGCCGATGGGGGTGTTCTCACCCGCGGCGCCCGGGCTGATCCGCACCGGGCCGCGCACGACGTGTCCGTCGTTGACGAGCCAGGCCTCGTTGTGGGCGAGATCGATGCACGCCTTCGCGATCGCGGTGCACGGGGTGCCGGGCACCAGGGAGGTGGTGGCGGCCGGAGCCGTGCCGCTGGGGGCTGTTCGGGAGGGAGTGGGGGTAGCCGCGTTGGCGGTGGCCAGTCCGGTCAGCGGCCCGACGGCCATCCCCAGCACCCCTGCGCCGACTGCTCCGACGAGTATCGCCGCCCGACCTGCAACGACCCAGCGCCGGGGTGTGATCTTGCTGTACCAACCCACGAAAATACCCATTCTGCTGTCCCGCACGACCTACGATACTGATCGATCATAAAGGCAACGAACGTATCGGCCGCGTGATGCTGCCCGGCTGTCTCGGCCTTTCGGATGTCGCTGTACCGACATTCCGGTACGTGGAGGTATGGCCCTTTTTGTGAGGATGAGACTCGCACAATGACACGGTCCCGGGGTGGGAGAGTCAGCGGGGCAGGTCGTCGATCGCCTTCTGGATGCGCTTGATCGACACCGGATACCGGGTGCGCATGGGGTGGGCGTACAGCCCCACCCGCAGCTCCTCGATCAGCCAGCGGATCTCGCGCAGCTGCGGCGACGGTTCCACCCCCGGCGGGAGCCCTGCAAGCTCGGCCGCGTACTCGTCGGCCACCACCTGCACCTGCGCGGTCCAGCCGGCGTCGCGGACGGGGTCGGCCCGCAGCTTCTCGATGCGCCGCTCCACGGCTTCCAGGTAGCGGGCGACATCGGCGAGCCGGGACGGTCCGGCCGTGGTGGCGAAACCGGGGCCGACCAGGGCGTTGACCTGTGCCGTCAGGTCGGCGACGCCCGCCGCAAGCACCGGCGCGCGCAGCTCGCCGAGCTGTGCCTGCACACGATGCCAGATGGTGAGCACACCGCGCACGGCCTGTAGTACCTGCAACGTCGTGGAGGCCAGCCGCTCGGCGAACAGCTTCCGCAGCCGCACGTAGGACCGCTCGTCCCACGGCGGGCCGCCGGCGGCGGTGATCAGTGCATCGGCGGCGGCGGTGACACAGTCGTCGAGCAGCGCGGCGACGGAGCCGTGCGGGTTACGGGACAGCGCCAGCTTCGACGCGTTGTCCAAGCCGCGTTGCACCTGCTTCGCGGGCGAGGGCGTGTCCAGCAGGAGCAGGCGGCGCACGCCGCGCCACATCTGCGGATCGCGCTCGGCCGCCGTTGGGAACACACGGACATCGACGGTGGCACCGCGGTCGACCAGTCCGGGGTGGCCCGTGACGACGTGGCCGCCCCGACGCACCGGGAGCTCGCGGGGCAGCGTGTCGAGGGTCCACGTGGTCAGTCCGGTGCGCTCGATCCCGGCACCTGCCGCGGCCAGCTCCTCGCGCACCTTCGGGGCGAGCCTGCGCCGGAGCGCGTCCAGGTCGGTGCCGGTCGCCACCTCGCGGCCGGTCTCGTCGACCACCCGGAACGTGACGGTGAGATGCTCGGGTAGCCGGTCCAGCTCCCAGGCGGCGCGAGGGATGTCGACGCCGCGCATGCGGCCGAGCTCGCGCTCCAGGCCGTCGAGCAGCGGTTCGTCCGGTGCGTCGGCGGAGTGCAGCCTCGCCAGCACGGCCCGCGCGTGGTCGGGTGCGGGAGCGTAAAGCCGCCGCAGCTGCTTGGGCAGCGTCCGGATCAGCGCCGTCACCAGCTCCTCGCGCAGGCCTGGGACCTGCCACGTGAACGGGGTCGGGTCCACCTGGTGCAGTGCGGCCACCGGCACGTCGACCGTGACGCCGTCGGTACGTGCGCCCGGCTCGAACGCGTACGACAGCGGCAGCGTGAGCCCTCCGGCCTCGACGTGGTCGGGGTAGGCGGAGCGGTCCACCGCATCGGCCTGTGCCGTGCGCAGCATCTCCTCGGTGAAGTCGAGCAGGTCCGGACGGGTCCGCGACGTCTTCTTCCACCACGAGTCGAAATGCCGCCCGGACACGACATCAGCCGGGATGCGATCGGTGTAGAACGCGACGAGCGTTTCCTCGTCGACGACCAGGTCGCGGCGGCGCGCCCGGTGCTCCAGCTCCTCGACGTCCTCGAGCAGCTCCCGGTTGGCGTGGAAGAACCGGTGCCGCGTGTCCCAGTCGCCCTCGACGAGCGCGTGCCGGATGAACAGCTCGCGCGACTCCTCGGGATCGATCCGGCCGAAGTCGACCGTGCGCCCGACGACGACCGGGATCCCGTGCAGCGTGACCCGCTCGGTGGCGACGGCCGCAGCCCGCTTGCGCGACCAGTGCGGCTCGGAGTACGAGCGCTTGATCAGGTGCCCGGCCAGCGGCTCGATCCACTCCGGCTTGATCCGTGCGACCGTGCGGGCGAACAGCCGCGAGGTCTCCACGAGCTCGGCTGCCATCACCCAGCGCGGCTGCTTCTTCGCGAGCGACGAGCCCGGGAAGATCATGAATTTGGCACCGCGGGCACCGAGGTACTCGCGGTTTCCGCCACCGCGCGGAGCGCTCGCGGCATCGGCACGGCCGCGCGCAGCCCCCGCCGTCTCGGCACCGCCGTCGCGCAGCCCGATCTGGGAGAGCAGCCCGGACAGCACGGCGACGTGGATCCGGTCGGCGTCGGCCTCGGTGTCGTTGAGGGTCATGCCCGCGTTGCGGGCCGCCGAACGGAGCTGGCTGTGCAGGTCCTGCCACTCACGAATGCGCAGGTAGTGGAGGAACTCCTCCCGCAGCTGCCGGCGGAAGCGGTTGCCGCTGAGCGCGTCGCGCTGCTCGGCGAGGTAGCGCCAGAGGTTCAGGAAGGCGATGAAGTCGGAACCGTCGGCGTCGAGCGTCGTCCCGCCTGCGGTCCACGCGCCGGTGAACCGCGCGTGTTTCTGGTCCGCGGCCTGACGCTGCTCGGTCGGGCGCTCTCGGGGGTCCTGGACCGACAGCGCCGCGGCGATCACCAGCACCTCGCGCAGGCAGCCGGTGCGGTCGGCCTCGACCAGCATGCGGCCCAGCCGGGGGTCGACGGGCAGCGCCGCCAGCGCCCGGCCGACGGGAGTGAGCCTCCGGTCGGTCTCGAGGGCACCCAGCTCCAGCGCGATCATCTGCAGCACGACCGACGCGAGGTTGGTGCGCAGGATCTCCGGGTCGGTGAACCCGGGACGGGCGTCGAAGTCGTCCTCGCTGTAGAGGCGGATGCAGACGCCGTCGGCGACCCGGCCGCAGCGGCCCGCGCGCTGGTTGGCGCTCGCCTGCGACACCTTCTCGATGGGCAGCCGCTGCACCTTCA
>DASRSC010000323.1:0-4618 GCA_035695525.1 Pseudonocardia sp.
CGAGGAGCTCGTCTTCCACGAGCCCACCACCGGCGCCTCCTCCGACATCGACCAGGCTACGAAGATCGCCAAGGCGATGGTCACCGAGTACGGCATGAGCGCGCGGCTCGGTGCGGTGCGGTACGGCCGCGACCAGGGCGATCCGTTCCTCGGTCGCTCGATGGGCAACCAGGCCGACTACTCGCTCGAAGTGGCCCACGAGATCGACGAGGAGGTGCGCGCGCTCATCGAGGCCGCGCACACGGAGTCGTGGGAGATCCTCAACACCTACCGGGACGTCCTGGACGACCTGGTGTTCGAGCTCCTGGAGAAGGAGACGCTCACCCGCAGGGACCTCGAGCGAATCTTCGACCGGGTGGAGAAGCGCCCGCGGATCACCGCCTTCAATGACTTCGGCGGGCGTACCCCGTCGGACAAGCCTCCGATCCAGACCCCTGCCGAGCGCGCCAGGGAGCGCGGCGAGCCGTGGCCGCCGCACACGGAGCCGGCACGTGACCCTGCTCCAGTCGGGTCCTATCCGGGCGGGGGTTACGCGGTGCCCGCACCCGGCCCGCCCAACGGTGGCCCGGTGCCCACCCCGGGTGCGCCCGGTTACCCCGGCGGACCCGGCCAACCGCCGTTCCCGACGGCCGCCCCCGGCGGGTACGGGCCGTCCGCCCCGCAGCAGACCTGGGGTTCCCCACCCAATCCTGGGCAGGGGCAGCAGCCCAACCCGGGCCAACCGAACTCCGTGCAGCCCAACTACGGGGCGCCGGCCGACTGGCGCCCCGCCACCACCCCCCACGGCCAGTCCTGGCCGCCGGCGGGGCAGTGGCAGCAGCAGCCGCAGCAGCCGCAGCAGTGGCCGCCGCAGCAGTGGCCGCCGGTGGCCGGTAACGGCCACGGCGGTGATGGGTCTGCTGCAGCTCCGTCCCCCGAGCCGCCGCACGAGAACGGCAAGGCCCCGAACGAGGACGGGTCGCGCTGAGTCCGGGAGCGTTGGGCGACACCGGGGCCTCCGTGGACGGGGCGTTCGCAAGAGGGCCGGCGAACGGCAGACCGGCGATGGACCATGCTCGCGCCGAGGCGGCGGTGCGCGAGTTGCTGATCGCGATCGGCGAGGATCCCGAGCGCGACGGGCTGCGTGACACACCCGCGCGCGTGGCGAGGGCCTACGAGGAAATGTTCGCCGGGCTCTATACCGAGCCGGACACGGTGCTGGAGCGGACGTTCGACGAGCACCACCAGGAGCTCATCCTCGTCAAGGACATCCCGATCTTCAGCACGTGCGAGCATCATCTGGTTCCCTTTCACGGTATGGCGCACGTCGGCTACATCCCGAACAAGGACGGGCGGGTCACCGGACTGTCGAAGATTGCGCGTCTTGTCGACCTCTACGCCCGGCGCCCCCAGGTCCAGGAGCGGCTCACCGGGCAGGTCGCCGATGCACTGGTGCGCAAGCTGGCCCCCCGCGGTGTGATCGTCGTGATCGAGGCCGAACACCTCTGCATGGGCATGCGAGGCATCCGTAAGCCCGGGTCCCGCACGGTGACGTCGGCAGTACGGGGCATGCTCCAGTCCTCGCCGACGTCACGTGCCGAGGCGCTCGCCCTCATCCGGAGCGGGTGAGACACGTGGGTCCCCGCACGGACCCGCCAGGCCTGCCCCAGCCGGGGCGGTGCGTGGTGATGGGCGTCCTGAACGTCACGCCTGACTCGTTCTCGGACGGGGGGCGCTACCTCGACCGCGAGCACGCCGTGGCGCACGGCGTCGCGATGCACGAGGCGGGCGCCGATCTCGTCGACGTCGGTGGGGAGTCGACGCGTCCGGGAGCCGGTCGCGTCGAGGCCGGTGTGGAGAAGGCCCGCGTCCTGCCGGTGATTCGGGAGCTGGTGGCGGAGGGCGTGCAGGTCAGCATCGACACGACCAGGGCCGCGGTCGCGGAGGCTGCCCTCGAGGCCGGGGCGAGCATTGTCAACGACGTCTCCGGCGGGCTGGCCGACCGGGCGATGCCAGCCACTGTGGCTCAGGCGCGCGTTCCGTGGATCCTGATGCACTGGCGGGGGCACAGCGACCGGATGAACGCCCTTGCCACCTACGAGGACGTGCTCGGCGAGGTACGCGACGAGCTGGTGTCGAGGGTGGACGCCGCGGTGCTTGCCGGCGTCGAGCCCTCGCGGCTGGTGCTCGATCCCGGCCTGGGTTTCGCGAAGACCGCGGCGCACAACTGGACGCTCCTGCGCAGACTCGACGTGCTGACCTCGCTCGGCTTCCCGGTGCTCGTGGGCGCCTCGCGCAAGCGCTTCCTCGGCCAGCTGCTCGCCGGTGCCGACGGCTCCCTGCGGCCGTTCGACTACCGGGACGGGGCCACGGCAGCGATCAGTGCCCTGGCGGCCTACAACGGCGCATGGGGGGTGCGGGTGCACGACGTGCATGGCACATTGGACGCGGTCGCGGTGGCCACCGCGTGGCAGCTGGGCGCGTCGAAGGCGCGGACCGGTCCGGGGGACCACCGATGACCGATCGCATCGAGCTGCGTGGGCTGAAAGTCCGCGGGAACCATGGGGTGTTCGCGCACGAGCGCCGCGACGGGCAGGACTTCGTCGTGGACGTGACCGTGTGGATGGACCTGGCGCCCGCGGCGGCGTCCGACGATCTCACCGACACGCTCGACTACGGGATGCTCGCCCAGCGGGTGGCCGCGATCGTCGGGGGAGAGCCGTGCGACCTGATCGAGACGGTGGCGGGACGCGTTGCCGAGAACGTGATGGGCGACGAACGTGTGCAGGCGGTCGAGGTCGTGCTGCACAAGCCGCAGGCCCCGATCCCGCTGGAGTTCGCCGACGTCTCGGTCGTCGCCCGCCGCTCCCGCCGCAGTGCGCCGGGGGCACGGATCATTCCGGCGTGACCCGCGCCGTGCTGTCGCTCGGGTCCAACCTCGGCGATCGGCTCGCGCACCTGCGGGCGGCCGTCAGTGGGTTCGCCGACGTGTTGATCGCGGCTTCGCCCGTGTACGAGACGGCGCCGTGGGGCGGTGTCGAGCAGGACGACTTCCTCAACGCCGTGATCGTCGTCGACGACCCCGGCACCGACGCGTGGGGCTGGTTGCGCCGGGGACAGGACCTGGAGAACGCGTCCGGCCGGGTCCGTGAGGTGCGGTGGGGACCGCGGACGCTCGACGTCGACGTCGTCACAGTCGATGGGCCAGACGGTGCGGTCCGCAGCAGCGACCCCGAACTGCTGCTCCCGCATCCCGGCACGCCGGAGCGGGCCACCGTGCTCCGCCCCTGGCTCGACATCGATGCGAGCGCTGAACTGCCCGGACTTGGTCCGGTCGCGGCGCTGCTCGGAGCCCTCGGACCCGGCGCCGAGAGCGGGATGCGGCGGCGCGACGACCTGGTCCTCGTGCCATGACCCTCACCCGCCCGCGTCACCTGCTCGCCGTCGCGCTGGTGACGGCGTTGGTCGTGAACCTGGCGGTGCGGCTCACCTACAACTCGCTTCCGCCGTTGCCGCTCCCGGCGGGCGCGACGTTCGGCGTCCTCGGGCTGGCCGAGGTGGTGGCCGGCAACCTCCTGCGCGCACGTATCCGGCGCCGTCCCGGCACGCAGCCGGTGCGTCCGCTGGTGGCGGCCAGGGCGGTGCTCGTCGCCAAGGCGTCGTCGCTCGCGGGTGCCGTCATGGCCGGCGTGTGGGGCGGGCTGCTCGCCCACGTGCTGCCCCGTGCTGCGGACGTCGCGGCGGCCGCGAGCGACGCACTGGCCGCTGGGGTCGGGCTGGCCTGCGCACTCGTACTCGTCGGCGGCGCGCTGTGGCTCGAGTGGTGCTGCCGCACTCCGGACGACGAATCCGACGAGAAGCTCGGCGAGTGATGCGTGCAGGGCACCACAGCGGCCGCCCGTAGGCTCGGCGCATGATGGCCCAGGCGACGATGGGCGTTCCGCTGCCCACTCAGAAGAGGCAGCGCCGCGGCGTGCTCGCCCCGGTGCTGGGGCTGGTCGGGCTGGCCATCTGCGGGCTCGTGGTAATCGGCCTGGTGGGCAGCACTGTCGGTCTGGGCGGAGTCCTCGTCGGTGCGCTCTGCGCGCTGCTGCCGGTCGGCCCTGTCGTCGCGACGTTCCTGTGGATCGACCGCTGGGAGCCCGAGCCGCCACGGCTGCTGCTGGTGGCGTTCCTGTGGGGAGCATGCTTCGCTGCTCTCTCGGCGCTGCTGGTCAACTCGAGCGCGGTGCTGGTGGCCGACCAGGTGCTCGGCCAGGGCAGCGGCGACCTCGTCGGGACCGTCGCGGTCGCGCCGGTGGTGGAGGAGGCGGTCAAGGGCGCCTTCCTCGTCGGCCTGCTCGTCTTCCGCAGGCGCGAGTTCGACGGAATCGTCGACGGGATCGTCTACGCCGGGCTGGTGGGCGGGGGTTTCGCCTTCACCGAGAACATCCTCTACATCGGCCGGGCGTTCGCAGACGACGCGATGGTCGGGCAGGGCAGCGGCGTGCTCGCCGTCCTCCTGCTGCGGGGCGTGCTCTCACCGTTCGCCCATCCGCTGTTCACCGTGATGACCGGTATCGCCGCCGGCATCGCTTCGCGGAGCCGCAGCATCCCCGTCCGCGTGGTCACGGTGCTCATCGGCTATCTCCTGGCGGTG
>DASRSC010000324.1:0-9005 GCA_035695525.1 Pseudonocardia sp.
CGAGGTGAAGGCCACCAACGGTGACAACCACCTCGGTGGCGACGACTGGGACGAGCGGATCATCAGCTGGCTCGTCGACCGGTTCAAGAACGGCCAGGGCATCGACCTGACCAAGGACAAGATGGCGATGCAGCGGCTGCGTGAGGCCGCGGAGAAGGCGAAGATCGAGCTGTCGAGCCAGTCGACCGCCACGATCAACCTTCCCTACATCACGGTCGACGCGGACAAGAACCCGCTGTTCCTCGACGAGACGCTGTCCCGGGCCGAGTTCCAGCGGATCACCTCCGACCTGCTCGACCGCACCCGTGCACCGTTCAACCAGGTCATCAAGGACGCCGGTATCGCCGTCGGCCAGATCGACCACGTGGTGCTCGTCGGTGGTTCCACCCGCATGCCCGCCGTCACCGATCTCGTCAAGGAGCTGACCGGCGGCAAGGAGCCCAACAAGGGCGTCAACCCGGACGAGGTCGTCGCCGTCGGCGCCGCCCTGCAGGCCGGTGTGCTGCGCGGTGAGGTCAAGGACGTCCTGCTGCTCGACGTCACCCCGCTGTCCCTCGGCATCGAGACCAAGGGCGGCGTGATGACCAAGCTCATCGAGCGCAACACCACGATCCCCACCAAGCGGTCGGAGATCTTCACTACGGCCGACGACAACCAGCCGTCCGTGCAGATCCAGGTGTTCCAGGGCGAGCGTGAGATCGCGGCCTACAACAAGAAGCTCGGCATGTTCGAGCTGACGGGTCTGCCGCCCGCTCCCCGCGGCGTGCCGCAGATCGAGGTCTCCTTCGACATCGACGCCAACGGCATCGTCAACGTGTCCGCCAAGGATCTGGGCACCGGCAAGAGCCAGGCCATGACGATCACCGGCGGATCCGCACTGGGCAAGGACGAGATCGACCGGATGATGCGCGAGGCCGAGCAGCACGCCGAGGAGGACAAGAAGCGTCGCGAGGAGGCCGAGGTTCGCAACCAGGCCGAGTCGCTCGTCTACCAGACGGAGAAGTTCGTCAAGGAGAACGACGAGAAGCTCCCGTCCGACGTCAAGGACGGCGTCAACGCCGCTCTCGGCGAGGCGCAGGAGGCGCTGAAGGGCACCGACACCGACGCGATCAAGTCGTCGATGGAGAAGCTCGCCACCGAGTCCCAGAAGATGGGCACCGCGCTGTACCAGCAGCCGGGTGCCGACGGTGCTGCTCCGGGCGCCGATGCCGGGCAGGCGCAGGGCAACAACGCCGGCGACGACGACGTCGTGGACGCCGAGATCGTCGACGAGGAGAAGGACAAGAAGTGAACGACCACGACCGCAACGAGCGCGGCGAGAACGGCGCCGACGGCGAGCGGGTCGTGGTCCGGGACCGGCGCCGGATCGACCCGGTGACCGGGGAGGTGCGGGTCCCGGTCGGCGAGCCGGCCGGGACCGCCCCCACCGAGGCACCGGAGGCCGATACCGGCCTGGATGCCGTCGCCGCTGCCGAGCTTGCCGCCCAGGTGGCCGAGCGCACGTCTGACCTGCAGCGGGTCAGCGCGGAGTACGCCAACTATCGGCGCCGCGTCGACCGTGACCGCGAGAGCGTGCTGGTCGGGGCTCGGGTGCAGTTCGTCTCCGAGCTGCTCACCGTGCTCGACGACCTGGATCGGGCCGAGGCGCACGGTGACCTCACCGGCCCGTTCAAGGCCGTCGCCGACAAGCTGGTGGCCGTCGTACAGAAGCTCGGCCTGGAGCCGTTCGGGCTGGAGGGTGAGCCCTTCGACCCGTCCGTCCACGAGGCGGTGCAGCACGAGGACAGCGGGGTCGACGGGCCGAGCATCACGGTGGTCTCGACGGTGCTCCGTCGCGGCTATCGGATCGCCGACCGCGTCCTGCGGCCCGCCATGGTGATGGTCGCCGACCGCGCCGACGACGGCACCGGTACCGAGCCTGCTCCGACCACCACCGAACCCGACCCGGCCGAGGGGCCCTGAGCAGACGCGAGGAGGCGGAGTGACCCAGCGCGACTGGATCGAGAAGGACTTCTACCGCGAGCTGGGCGTCGCCTCCGGCGCGTCCGCGGACGACATCAAGAAGGCGTACCGGAAGCTCGCCAGAGAGCTGCACCCGGACGCCAACCCCGGCGACGCCAACGCCGAGGCGCGGTTCAAGTCCGTGTCCGAGGCGTACGGGGTGCTGTCCGACGAGAAGAAGCGCCGTGAGTACGACGAGACACGCGCGCTGTTCGCGGGTGGGGGTGGTTTCGGGGGCGGCGGTGGGTTCCCCGGCGGTTTCGGCAGCGGCGCATCCGGCCAGGGCTTCGACCTGAACGACCTGTTCGGTCGCGCCGGTGCTTCCGGTGCCGGCGGGTCGGCCGGCGCCGGAGGTCTGGGCGACATCCTCGGCGGCATCTTCGGCAACCGTGCCGGGACGGGCCCCACCACAACGGGCGCCCGGGCCCAGCGCGGTGCCGACGTCGAGAGCGAGCTCCGAATCGACTTCGTCGACGCCGTGCGTGGTGTCGAGGTGCAGCTGCGGCTGTCGTCGCCGGGGCGCTGCGAGCGGTGCGGTGGTACCGGGTCCCGCCCCGGCAGCACGCCGCGGCAGTGCCCGACGTGTGGCGGCGTCGGTCTGGTCAGCCGCAGCCAGGGCGCGTTCGCGTTCTCCGAGCCGTGCCGCGACTGCCGCGGCACCGGCCGGATCATCGACGACCCGTGCCCCGAGTGCGGCGGCGACGGCGTCAGCACCCGCACTCGTCTGCTCACCGTCCGCGTCCCGGCCGGGGTGGCGGACGGGCAGCAGGTGCGGCTCAAGGGGCAGGGCGAGCCCGGCCGGGGCGGTGCTCCGGCCGGTGACCTGTACGTGAAGGTGCACGTCAACTCGCACCGGCTGTTCGGGCGGTCGGAGCGCAATCCGGACGACCTGACCCTCACGGTTCCGGTCACCTACCCGGAGCTGGTGCTCGGCAGCACGCTGACCGTGCCCACGCTCGGGGACCCCGTGTCGGTGCGGATCCCCGCCGGTACGGCGAGCGGGCGCACGTTCCGCGTGCGTGGGCGCGGCGTGCAGCGCAAGGGCGGAAAGACGGGCGACCTGCTGGTCACCGTCGAGGTGGCGGTGCCGAGCTCGCTGGACGACGCGGCCACCGAGTCGCTGCAGGCCTACGCCGAGGCCACCAAATCGTTCGACCCGCGCGCCGACCTGCTCGGAGGCCGGCGATGACTGCGGGCGGTCCGGCGCTGCCCCCGGGTGCCAACCCGGACAGCCCGGTGTTCGTGATCTCGGTGGCGGCGGAGCTGGCCGGGCTGCACGCCCAGACGCTGCGCAGCTACGACCGGCTGGGGCTCGTGAGCCCCGGCCGGTCGCCGGGCGGCGGTCGGCGCTACTCGGTTCGCGACATCGCCCTGCTCCGCGAGGTGCAGCGACTCTCCCAGGAGGAGGGCGTGAACCTCGCGGGCATCAAGCGGATCATCGAGCTGGAGGAGCTCGTCGACGAGCTCCGGGCCCGTCTCGACGACATGACCCGGGAGCTGCTCGCCGCGCACAGCGCGGCCGAGCAGGCGGCAGCGAGCGTCCATGCGTCCTACCGTCGGGATCTCGTGCCGGTGGATCGCCGGCAGGCCTTGGTGGTGTGGCGGCCGAAGCCGCGGGCGTGACGTCCCGTCTCAGCCCGTCGGCTGGACGACCATCCGCCCGGTGGTCGTCCCGCCGGTGGGAGTACTCAGGTGCGGGATCACAAGATCCTGGACGTCGGCGTACGGCCACCCGCCGTCGAGAGCACAACTGTGGTCCGGCCACCGTGAGTCTGAGGTTCTCGGGCAGTATCAGGTCCAGCTGGCCGCACGATGTGCGCCAGCATGTCGGGCAGGACGGCCGCCCGACTCTCTGACCCAGCTCTCATTAATCCATCGTGAACGGGTCGTACCGGATGCGGTCGAGGGGCGTGCCCGCCACGAGCATCCGGGACACGGTCGACCGGATCATGGCCGGTGAGCCGCAGACCAGCACGTCGTGGTCGGCCCACGCCCCGTACCGGGTGACGACGTCCGCCAGGGTGCCGCGCTCGGCCCCGGAGCCCCCCTCGTCCTTCTCCACGACGGGGATGACGTCCAGCCAGGTGTTGCTGTAGGACAGCCTGCGCAGGCTGGGGAAGTCGTACAGGTCGTCCCAGGTGCGCCCGCCGACGAACACCTGCGTGTGGGGTGTCTCCGGCCGCGCCGCCAGGTCCTCGAGCAGCGCCTTGATCGGCGCCATGCCGGTGCCGCCGGTGACCATCAGGAGGTCCCGCCCCGATCCGGGCTCCACGTGCATGCGGCCCATCGGCGGACCGATCCGCCAGGTGTCGCCGACCCGCGAGTGGGCGACGATGGCGCGGCTCACCCAGCCGCCGTCGACCGCGCGGACGTGGAACTCCAGCACCCCGTCGGCGCGGGGCGCGTTGGCCGGGGAGAGGTAGCGCCACAGGCGCGGCCGTTGTGGTGTCTCGACGCTCAGGTACTGGCCCGCCCGGTACGGAATCGGCTCGCTGGCCTGCACGGTGATCATCGCGAGGTCCCAGCCGACCCGCGTGTGCTCCAGTACGCGCCCGAGCCAGGATGCCGGGCCGCGCTCGGCCTGTGCAGCGGTGATCATGGCACCGGCCACGATTCCGTACGCGTCGGTCCAGGCTTTCTGCACCTCCGGCGTCCAGGCGGCGCCCGCGTGCAGGGCGATCGTGCCGAGCAGCGCCGCGCCGACGGCGTCGTAGTGCTGGGCGAGCACCCCGAACTTGCGGTGGTCGCGGCCGAGCTGCTCGAGGAAGGGCACGAGGTCGTCGGGCTGGTCGACCATCTGGACGACGTGCACGAGCGCCCTGAGCAGGCGGCTGCGCTGCACCTCCATGTTGACGGGGAACAGGTCCCGCGTCTCCGGGGCGATCCGGAACAGCGTGGCGTAGAAGTGCCGTCCGAGCTCGTGGGCGCGTGGCTCGACCATCGCGAAGCTGGAGCGGATGATCTCGACCATCCCGGACTGCTCGCTGCGGGACTCACCGACGTTGGGGAGGTCGGCGGTGAGCAACTGTTCAGCGGTCATGAAAGGGGCCGGTACTTCCTGCTCGGTGTCGGGGGAAGGGACGTGGGTCCCGGGTGAGGCAGCCTAACGCCCGAGAGACGGTCTGGTGACCCTCGTTGCCCACCGGTAACGCGGTTCACGGGGTACAGCCGTCCGTCCACCCGCTCGTCCCGGCCCCGGCGACCGTTCGGCGCACGGCGATTCGGGCGCCCGTCGACGAGCACAACGGCCACGCAAGGTCCCCGGAAAGCGGTGACTTCATCGCCCTCACGGGCCTTCCGGGCACCCCGCACCCTGAGCAACGATGCGGGCGGGTCTCAGCCGTCGACGGCGGGAGAGCTGAGCTGAGCGGAACACGCTCAACTTTCCTGACGTTGTGACGATCGAAGGGCACGATGGTGTCCAGGCGACAATGCAGGAGGAACAGGGGATGGACTCCTTCAACCCCACCACCAAGGCGCAGCAGGCCATCTCGGCCGCGGTGCAGGCCGCTGCGCTCGCCGGCAACCCCGATGTCGGCGCCCCGCACTTGTTGGGGGCCCTGCTCGCGCAGGGCGACGGGATCGCCGTGCCGCTGCTCACGGCGGTCGGCGCGGACGTGGCGGCCGTGCGCGCCGATCTCGCGCAGCTGGTCAACCGGCTGCCCTCCGCGGCCGGCGCCACCGTGAGCGCACCGCAGCTGTCCCGGGACGCGATTGCCGCGATCAACGCGGCCCAGCAGCTCGCCACCGAGATGGGTGACGAGTACGTCTCCACCGAGCATCTGCTCGTCGGGCTCGCGTCGGCGCCCGGTCGAGTGGGGCAGAGCCAGGTCGCCGACCTGCTGCGCCGCCATGGCGCCACGCCCGAGGCACTGCGCGAGGCGTTCGCGAAGGTTCGCGGCTCGTCCCGGGTCACCAGCCCTGATCCGGAGGGCACCTACCAGGCACTGGAGAAGTACGGCGTCGACCTCACCGAGCGGGCCCGCAAGGGCGAGCTCGACCCCGTGATCGGTCGCGACACCGAGATCCGTCGCGTCGTGCAGGTGCTGTCGCGGCGCACGAAGAACAACCCGGTGCTGATCGGCGAGCCGGGCGTCGGCAAGACGGCGATCGTCGAGGGGCTGGCCCAGCGGATCGTGGCGGGCGACGTCCCGGAGTCGCTGCGCGGCAAGCGCGTCGTGGCACTCGACCTCGGGTCGATGGTCGCCGGCGCGAAGTACCGCGGTGAGTTCGAGGAGCGGCTGAAGGCCGTCCTCAAGGAGATCACCGACTCCGCGGGCCAGGTCATCACGTTCATCGACGAGCTGCACACGATCGTCGGGGCGGGTGCCACCGGCGAGGGCGCGATGGACGCCGGAAACATGATCAAGCCGATGCTCGCCCGCGGTGAGCTGCGGATGGTCGGAGCCACCACGCTCGACGAGTACCGCCAGCGCATCGAGAAGGATCCGGCGCTGGAGCGCCGGTTCCAGCAGGTGTTCGTGGGGGAGCCGTCGGTGGAGGACACGGTCGGCATCCTCCGTGGGCTCAAGGAGCGCTACGAGGTGCACCACGGCGTGCGGATCACCGACGCTGCGTTGGTTGCAGCTGCCGCGTTGTCCGACCGGTACATCACCGCCCGTTTCCTCCCGGACAAGGCGATCGACCTGGTCGACGAGGCCGCCTCGCGGCTCCGGATGGAGATCGACTCGCGGCCCGTCGAGATCGACACCGTCGAGCGCGCTGTGCGCCGACTGGAGATCGAGGAGATGGCGCTGGAGAAGGAGTCCGACGCAGCGTCGGTCGAGCGGCTCGCGGCGCTGCGGGCCGAGCTGGCCGAGCAGCGCGAGCGGCTCTCCGCCCTCACCGCCCGTTGGCACAACGAGCGCGACGCCATCGAGTCGGTACGCGAGCTCAAGGAGCAGCTGGAGGCGCTGCGTGGGGAGTCGGAGCGTGCCGAGCGCGACGGCGAGCTCGGCCGGGCCGCCGAATTGCGCTACGGAAAGATTCCCACGCTGGAGAAGCAGCTGGCCGAGGCCACGGCCGTCACCGCTCCGGACGCCGATGTGATGTTGAAGGAGGAGGTCGGCCCGGACGACGTGGCCGACGTCGTCTCCGCATGGACCGGCATCCCGGCAGGCCGCATGCTCGAGGGCGAGACGGCCAAGCTGCTGCGCATGGAGGACGAGCTCGCGAAGCGCGTCGTCGGCCAGTCCGAGGCCGTACGCGCCGTGTCCGACGCCGTGCGCAGGGCCAGGTCGGGCATCGCCGACGAGAACCGGCCCACCGGATCGTTCCTGTTCCTCGGTCCCACCGGTGTGGGCAAGACCGAGCTGGCCAAGGCTCTCGCGGAGTTCCTGTTCGACGACGAGCGGGCGATGGTCCGGATCGACATGAGCGAGTACTCGGAGAAGCACAGCGTCGCCCGGCTGGTCGGTGCACCACCCGGCTACGTCGGTTACGACCAGGGTGGGCAGCTCACCGAGGCCGTTCGGCGCCGCCCGTACACCGTGGTGCTGTTCGACGAGGTCGAGAAGGCGCACCCCGACGTCTTCGACACGCTGTTGCAGGTGCTCGACGACGGCAGGCTGACCGACGGCCAGGGCCGCACGGTCGACTTCCGCAACACGATCCTGGTGCTCACCTCCAACCTCGGTTCGCAGGCGATCGCCGACCCGTCGCTCGACGACCGCGGCAGGCGCGACGCCGTGATGTCGAACGTTCAGCGGCACTTCAAGCCGGAGTTCCTCAACCGGCTCGACGACGTGGTCGTCTTCCACGCACTGTCCACGGAGGAACTCACGCACATCGTCGACATCCAGCTCGACGTGCTGCGCCGGCGCCTGGCGAAGCGCAGGCTCACGCTGGAGGTCTCCGACGCCGGACGCGAGTGGCTGGCCATGAACGGCTTCGACCCCGTCTACGGGGCACGTCCGCTGCGCAGGCTCGTGCAGTCCGCCATCGGCGATCAGCTTGCGAAGGAGTTGCTGTCCGGCGACGTCCGCGAGGGCGACACGGTGCGCGTCGACCTCGACCCCACCGCGGACGGCGGCATGGGCGGGCTGATCGTGGGCCGCGGTCTGCCGGTCACGATGTCCTGAGCCCTGCCATCGGTACGGCCCGGCGCGAACCGGCGTCCTGGAGCGCCGGCTCGCGCCGATTCACCCACAGGGGTCAGCGCTGGTTCGTGGCATCTGCGCACTTCCGGCGCCATCGGTCTAGGCTCCGCCCGTGGGCCTCTCGTCGACGGTGTGGTTCGTCATCGCCGTGATCGCGCTGCTCCTCGGCGCCGCGCTGCTGTTTGCCGACCGCCGTGGCGGGTCGGGTGGCGCCAAGGATCGGAAGCGCTGGGCCGCCGCGCACGGCTGGGAGTACCTGGACACTGATCCGGTGCTTCCGAGCCGGTGGCGCTACGGCACGATCCACCAGGGCGGGCCAGGTGTGGCGCGCAATCTGATGAGTGGCGACGTGCCCACGTCCTACGGGTCGCGGCACGCCTACGTGTTCGACCACGAGCAGGCCGGCAGGCTCAACTCCGTGCTGGCGGCGGTGCAGGTTCAGGACCAGTTGCCCGCCGCGGTCGAGCTGCGGCTGCCGTCGGCCCCGCTGCCCGACGACGCCGGTCTCGACCTGCTGGAGCCGGTCGGCGAACGGTACGCGTTCGTGTCCGACGCGGAGGCCGTGCGACCCCTGCTCACGCCACGCCTGGCGGAGGCGAGCGACCGGGTCGGGGACGACGTGGAGCTGCTGTGGGCGGAGGAGTCCTGGGTGCTTGCGACGGCGCCGCTCGGCTCCAGCGCGGAGCGGGTACAGGCGCTGCTGGCCGACCTCGCGGACGTGGCCACCGTGCTCGAGCAGTCGCTCGGTGTCGGGCCGGGCGTGGACCGCTGACCTTCTCGGACGCGCCCATCCGGCCGCGAGGTGGCGCGCGGGTGGTCCGTCACTAGGCTCGCGCCGTGCCCACCGCGCTGATCACAGGAGCCACCGCAGGCATCGGGGCCGCGTTCGCGTCCCGACTCGCACGC
>DASRSC010000325.1:0-10881 GCA_035695525.1 Pseudonocardia sp.
GTGGGGCTGGGCGCCACGCGCGTCTCGCACGAGCCCGAGCTCCCGTGGGTGGTGCTCGCCGACCCCGAGGGCAACGAGTTCTGCGTCCTGCCCCCGCGCTCGGACGGATCGGATCAGGCGGAGTAGGGAGGGGCCTCGCCCCAGCCCCACCGCGGTGTGGGCGCGTGCTCGGGGGGAGTGGCGCCGGGCACCGAGTTGGCGCGGGCGATCCGGGTGCCCCACTCGACGTAGGCGACGAAGGCGGAGCGGAACTCGGGGTCGTCGGGCAGGCCGGCTTCGTCGGCGCTCGTGGCGATGAGTGCCGCCCAGCGGGCCCGCTGCTCCTCGGTGATCCCGAGGCCGAGATGGTGCTGCAGCATCGCCGGGTAGCCACCGAGCTGGTGCGTGTAGTCCGTGGGGCCGCCGAACACCTCGCCGAGCCAGCGGGCGACGTGGTCGCGGTGGTCGGCACCCATGTGTCGGAACACGGGCTCGAGCACGGGGTCGGCGAGGACCCGGTCGTAGAACACCTCGGTCAACCGATGCAGGGCAGCGGAACCGCCGCACCAGTCGTAGAGCGTGGGGACGGGGTCGGACACGGCAGCGCTCCCATCGATTACCGAATTACAGCGTAACACCGCTGGCGCGAGCGTTGGTCAGGTGTGCCAGGGCCGCCGCCCGGAGAATCGCCGCCTCGGACAGGAGTGTGAAGAAGGTGAACCCGAGCTCGCGGAAACGATGGACGTGCGCGGGAGAGGCGGAGTAGATGCCCACCGGGAGGTCGCGGCTCCGGCATTCGTCGACGATCTCGTGCAGGAGGCGCTCGAATCCGGGATCGTCGTACTGGGCGCCCAGCGGTAGGCCGGCGCTCAGGGCCAGATCCGACGGCCCGACGAACACCGCGTCCAGTCCCTCGACCGCAACGATGTCGGGCAGCGCCTGGACTGCTGCGAGGGTCTCGACCATCACGATGCACTGCGGGTCCGGTCCGCCGGGCGACCAGGCCCGGCGCGTCGGGCCGTAGCTGCGGCCGCCCCGCGGCGGGTAGTGGCACGCGGCGACGGCCCGCGCCGCGTCCTGCGCGGTGTCGACCAACGGCACGATCACGCCTGCTGCGCCGCGGTCCAGCGCCCGGCCAATCGCGCTCGGCTCGTTGCCGGTGACGCGTACCACGACCGGCGTGCCGGTCGCGGCCAGCGCCTGGGCCATCGGAAGCAGGGCGTCGTCGCCGATCAGGCCGTGCTGCTGGTCGACGCAGACGAAGTCGAAGCCCACCGAGCCCATGAGCTCGGCGGAGGCGGAACCGGGCAGCTGTAGCCAGCCACCCACGAGGTCGGCGGCCAGGTCGAGGGAGGGAGCGTCCACTGGGTGAACTCTGCCAGGCGCTCGCCCCGAAGGGGAGTTCCGCGTGCAGCCGGAACAATCCGTGCATCTGCTTGCTTTAGCAACTATCATGCCGCCAGGTGAGGGGAGAACGAGGATGAGCGACATCGCTCCGCACGGACTGCACCACGTCACCGCGATCGCGTCGGACCCGCAACGGAACGTGGACTTCTACACCCGGGTCCTGGGTCTGCGGCTGGTCAAGCAGACGGTCAACTTCGACGCGCCCGACACGTACCACCTGTACTACGGAGACACGCAGGGCACGCCGTCCACGATCCTGACCTTCTTCCCGTGGCAGGGTGTGCCCTCGGGACGCCAGGGCAGCGGCCTGACCACGGCCACCGCGTTCAGCGTGCCGCCGGAGTCGATGGGCTGGTGGCAGCGACACCTCACGGGCCTCGGGCTCGAGCTCGATGGGCCGCGCACCCGCGACGGCGAGGAGGTGCTGACCCTGCGCGACCCCGACGGGATGGTGATCGACCTCGTCGCGGCTGCGGGAGACGCCCGCTCGGGCTGGGACGGCGTGGCGGGCGTGCCGGCCGAGCACGCGGTACGGGGACTGCACGCCGTGACCATGTCGGAGCGGCTGCCGGAGGCCACCGCGGAGCTGCTCTCCGCGACGCTCGGGATGCGGCTGCAGGGCGAGGACGGCGACCGCACGCGCTTTGCGATGGGGGCAGGTGGCACCGGCGCGGTGGTCGACGTGGCCGCCGACTCGCGCCCGCGTGGGCTGCAGGCGGGCGGAACTGTGCACCACATCGCCTTCCGCGCCCCCGACCAGGCCACCCAGGCCCGCTGGCGGCAGGAGCTCGTCGAGGCGGGGCTGCACGTCACCGAGATCATCGACCGCCAGTACTTCACCTCCATCTACTTCCACGAGCCGGGGGGAGTGTTGCTGGAGATCGCGACCGACCAGCCGGGTTTCACCGTCGACGAGCCGCTGCTGGAGCTGGGGCGGTCGTTGAAGCTGCCGCCGTGGTTGGAGCCCAGCCGGGAGCAGATCGCGGCGGCGCTGCCGCCGCTGCGGGTCGACGAGCCCGTGGAGTCGTCATGAGGGAAGCAGCGACGGGTCCGACGTTGCAGCGTCCGCACGTCTGGCTCCCGGGCACCGGCGGACCGCCACTGCTGTTCCTGCACGGAACCGGCGGCGACGAGCACGACATGCTCCCGCTGCGTGGGCACCTTGCCCCTGACGCCCCGGTGCTGTCGCCGCGCGGGACGGTGCTGGAGAACGGCATGCCGCGGTTCTTCCGGAGGCTCCGTGAGGGCGTCTTCGACGAGGACGACCTGCGCGAGCGGACCGACGAGCTGGCGGAGTTCCTGACCGCGGCCGGGACCGAGCACGGGGTGGCCCCGGGATCGTGGGTGGCGGTCGGATTCTCCAACGGCGCGAACATCGCGTCCGCGCTGCTGTTCCGGCGCCCCGAGGCGCTGGCCGGCGCCGTGTTGCTGGCGGCGATGGTGCCGTTCGGCGACGTGCCGGGCCTCGATGTGAACCTGACGGGTAAGCGCGTGGCCGTCGTCAACGGCCGCCGCGACCCGATGGCGACCGCAGCCCAGACGCGCACGCTCGTCGCGCAGCTGCGGGACCGCGGCGCGGCGGTCGTCGAGTTCCCGCACGACGGCGGTCACTGGATCGATGTGGCGGTTCTCCCTCGGATCCGGGAGTTCCTTGCCGCTGGGCCCGCGTGAGTCAGCGGGGTCACTCGTCGGCGTCGACGACGTGACCCCGCTGACGGTCACGGAGGTCGTTCAGCCCGCTGCGGGCACCGCCGGGATGCCGTTCGCCGGTGGGGTCGTGGGCCGGCTGGTCGACTGGGTGATGGGGGCGTCGCCGTTGTCCGTCACCAGGACCGGCGTGAGGCTCTCGGTCTTGCCGCCCGTGATGCGGGTGACCTCCATCCCGGAGATGCCGGCGTGCCGGTCGGCGGAGAACCGGAACGGCGCGACCCACGGTCCCTGGAACTGGGCCCCGGCCCGCTCGACCGCCTGGACGACACCCTGCCGGGTCGGGTCGGGCCCCGCGGCCTGCAACGCCTGCACGAAGGTGTAGGCCTGGGACATGCCGTAGATGCGGTAGTTCGTCAGCTCGCCGTCGCCGCCGTGCTCATCCCACACGCGTTGGAACATCTGCGTCCACGGGTTGTCCGGCGTGTCCACGCCGGGCAGGTACTCGGTCGTGATCACGCCGTCGAGCAGGCCGGCGTCCGTGACGGCGCCCTGGGAGAACCGGGCCAGCAGAGACCCGACGAGCCCGGGGTCCGAGCCGACGTTGGAGTAGATCCACTGCGGGCGGTAGTTCAGCCGCAGGGACTGCAGCTGCGACAGCGCGGTGTAGGAGGGCACGTTGAACCCGATGACGAGGTCGGCCCCGGCGGCCTGCAACGCGGCGATCTGCGGAGCGACGTCGGTGTTGCCCGGCGTGTACCGCTCGGCGGCCACGATCTGGGCGCCGAGGTACCGGCGGGCGCCGAGTTCGCCGTCCCGGCCGAAGTCGTCGTCCTGGAGGAACAGGCCGACCTTGGCCTGCGGGAAGTTCTGCGCCACGTACTGCCCGACGATCTTCCCCTCGATCTCGTAGTCGGGCTGCCAGCCGAAGGTCTGCGGGTTCTTGGCGGGCTGGTCCCACAGCAGTGAGCCGGAGGAGACGAACAGGTCGGGCACACCCTCGCTGTTGAGGTAGTCGAGCACGGCCGAGTGCGTGGGCGTGCCGAGCCCACTGAGGAGCGCGAACACCTGGTCCTGCAGCACCAGCTCGTTGACGACCTGGCTGGTCTGCGTCGGGTTGTAGGCGTCGTCGCGGAAGACGTAGTCGATCTTCCGGCCATTGACGCCGCCTGCGGCGTTGACGAAGTCGAAGTAGGCCTTCGCCCCCGTCGGGATCTCGCTGTAGCCGGGCGCCGCGACGCCGGTGAGGGGGAAGTGCGCCCCGATCTTCACCGACGTCGCGGTGATGCCGACGGTGGCAGGACCGCCCTCGCCGCCAGACCCGCCGTCAGGACGGCCGCCTGCACCGCACGCGCTGAGGACCAGCGCTGCCGCGACTACCGCCGCCGCCAGCGTCGAGCGCCTGCTTCTCCTGATCATCCTGTCCTCCTCGTCGAGGGACCCCGCCGATTTCTCCTGCTCCGGTTCCACAGCTTCTTCATCACGCCGACGGCTCCCGACGGTGCGAGCAGCATCACGAGCACGAGCACCACGCCGTAGACGAACGGCGCGAGCTGCGCGGCCTGCGTGCCGTCGAGCCCGGCGCCGATACCGATGTTGGTGACGGCGGGCGGTAGGAACACCAGTAGCGCGCTCCCGAGCAGCGCGCCCACGAGGCTGCCGAGCCCGCCGACGACCACCGCCGTGAGTAGCCCCAGGGACAGCACGATGGTGAATCCGCTGGGTGCAGCCAGGCGCACCACGATGCCGAGTACCGCCCCGGCCAGGCCGGCGCAGGCCGCGCTGACGACGAACGCCAGCACGCGCACCCGGCCCAGCCGGATGCCGGCCAGCTCGGCGGCCACCTCGTCGTCGCGGACGGCGCGCCAGACCCGCCCGGTGCGTCCGGCCATCAGGTTGGCCAGCAGCAGGAGCACCAGCAGCAGCGTCCCCCAGCCGACGTAGGCGAGGTACTTGGCAGTGGGCGTCTCGTTGGCGGAGAGGAAGTAGACGGCGTCGGCGAACCAGCCGGGCACGTGGGGAGAGGTGACGGGCAGACCCTGCTCGCCGCCCAGCGCCGTGTCGAAGTAGATCGCGAGACCCGGTACCGCGACGGCCAGCGCCAGCGTCGCTCCGGCCAGGTAGGGCCCGTGCAGCCGGGCCGCGGCCGCCCCGACGACGGCGCCGACCAGCGCGGTGACTGCGGCCGCGACCAGCATGACGACGGGCAGCGGCAGGCCCCCGTCGCCGGTGAGCAGCAGCCCCGTCGTGTAGGCGCCTACGGCCATCAGGGCGCCGTGGCCCAGGGAGATCTGGCCGTTGAGTCCGGTCAGGACGGTCAGCCCGGCGGCCGCGATGGCGTAGTAGGACATCGTCGCGAACTGCGAGTTGCGGAACGGGCTCGTCAGTTCCAGCACGAGCACCACGGCAACGAGCGCGGCGAGGGTGATCAGCGCGTGCCGGCCGAACGTCGAGCGGGGCATCCGGCGGCGCAGCGGGGCGAAGCGCCGGCCGGGAGCTCCCGCCGCGGGCGCCTCGGCCGCGGGGACCCGCTCGGCCGCCGGCGTGCCGGTCCTGTCGATCTGCTGGGCCATCAGACCCTCCGCGCCGCGGTGCGGGCGAACAGGCCCTGCGGCCGCACCAGCAGCACCGCGACGAGGATTGCCAGCGCGGCCAGCGCCACCAACTCGCTGCCGAGGTAGCCGCTGACGTAGGACAGCAGCAGTCCGATGGTCAGCCCGCCGACCACGGCGCCGCCGGGGGAGTCGAGCCCGCCGAGAACCGCGGCGACGAACCCGTAGACGATCACCGCGTCCATGTAGGCGGGGAAGACCAAGCTGCCGCCGGCGATGAGCAGCCCGGACAGCGACCCGACCACCGCGGCCAGCGCCCAGCCGAGCGTGAGCATCCGCCCGACCGGCACGCCGAGCAGCCGCGACACCTCCTGGCTGAACGCGGCGGCCCGCATCTTCAGCCCGAGATCGGTGAAGCGGAACAGCGCCACCAGCGCGAGCATCACCACCACGACGGCCGCGATGGTGTAGATGCTGTTCGCGGTGAACGCGATGTTGATCCCGCCCACTGCGAACCCGCGCAGGTCGAACGGTGCAGGGAAGGACCGGAACGTGGAGCCGAAGAGGATCGCGGCCAGCGCCTGCAGCGCCACGAACAGCCCGAGCGTGACGATCACGGCGTTGAGCTCCGGGCCGCCCTCCACGGGCCGGATCACCAGTCGCTCGACGACGGCGCCCAGCACCAGCCCGGTGACCAGCGCGACGGCGAGCCCGACCCAGTAGGACTGCCCACCCTCGATCACGGTGAGCGCCAGGTAGGTCGTGAACATGGCCATGGCGCCCTGGGCGAAGTTGACGATGCGGGTGGACCGCCAGATCAGCACCAGAGCGAGTGCAAAGGCCGCGTAGACCGCCCCCTGACCGAGCCCGGTCAGCGTGACGTTGAGGAACTGCTGCACTGCTCTCCCCTCATCAAGCGCGGGCGATTCAGAAGCCCAGGTAGGCGTGGCGAAGGCCGTCGTCGGCCGCGAGCGCCGCCGCGCTGTCCCGCGCCACCACCCGGCCCAGGTTGAGCACGATCCCCACGTCCGCGATGGAGAGGGCGCTGCGCGCGTTCTGCTCGACGAGCAGCACGGTGACGCCGTCGCTGTCGACGAGGTCGCGCAGCAGACCGAAGATCTGCGCGACGATCCGGGGTGCCAGGCCAAGCGACGGCTCGTCGAGCAGCAGGACGTCGGGGCCGGAGAGCAGCGCGCGTCCGATGACGAGCATCTGCCGCTCGCCCCCGGAGAGCACGTGCGCGTCGCGGCGGCGGCGCTCGGCCAGCGGCGGGAACATCTCGTACACCTGCGCCAAGCTGCGGCCCGCACGGTCGGACTGCGGCATCGATCCCGCGCGTCGACGGGACGCTCCGAGCAGCGCGCCCAGGCGCAGGTTCTCCTCCACCGTGAGCTCGGTGATCACCCCGCGGCCCTCGGGCACGTGCGCGATCCCGGCGCGCGCGATCGCCTCGGCCGGAGCGCGGGTGAGGTCGGTGCCGTCCAGCAGCACCTGTCCCGCATCCGGCCGGACCAGGCCCGAGATGGTGCGCAGCAGCGTCGACTTGCCGGCCCCGTTGGCGCCGAGCACGGCCGTGACCTTCCCGCGCTCGGCGGTGATGTCCACGGCGTCGAGCGCCGTGACCGGGCCGTACGCCGTGGTGAGGCCCCGGACCTCCAGCGTTCCCGTGCGCACCGCTGATGACGGGCTCGCAGGCTCGCTCACGAGTGCGTCGCCTCCTCGCCCAGGTAGGCGTCGATCACCGCGGGGTCGTCGCGGACCTCGTCAGGGGTTCCCTCGGCCACGACCCTGCCGAAGTCGAGCACGGTGATCCGGTCGCAGACCGACATCACGAGGTCCATGTGGTGCTCCACCAGCACCACCGACATCCGGTCGGTGAGCGTCCGGATCAGCTCGCCGAGCTCGGTCATCTCGTCGTTGCTCAGCCCGCTGGCCGGCTCGTCGAGCAGCAGCAGGTCGGGTTCCGCGGCGAGCGCGCGGGCCAGCGCGACCCGCTTCTGCACGGGGTAGGGGAGGCTGCCGGGGAGCCGGTCGGCGTAGCCGTCCGCGCCGAGCTCGCAGAGCGCGGCCATCGCGCGCTCGCGCAGTGCCCGCTCGTCCCGGTCGGAGCGGGCCAGCGCGAACAGGGTGGCGGCGAAGCCTGACCTGCGGTGCCGGTCCGCACCCACCATCACGTTCTCGGCCACGGTGAGCCCCGTGAACAGCCCGACGCCCTGCAGCGTGCGCGCGATGCCCATCCCGGCGAGCCGGTGCGGGCGCAGGTCGCGCACCGGTTTCCCGCGGCGCAGCACCGTGCCGGTGTCCGGACGGACGAAGCCGCAGCAGACGTTGAAGAGGGTGGTCTTGCCCGCCCCGTTCGGGCCGATCACCCCGTGCACCTGACCGGCCCCGACGGCGAGGGACACGTCGTCGAGGGCGACGAGCCCGCCGAACCGGACGCCGATCGCGCTGGCTGCGAAGACGGCGGTCGAAAGATCCGGCTGTGCCGGCGGTCCGTTCGGTGATGTCGGCCCGTTCGGTGATGTCAGCGCTGACACGTGGGCGTCTCCCGGGGCTCGGGCGGCGGTGACCCCGATCACCGGGGGTGCCCACACTTTGGGCGCCGCGCCCAGCACGCACCATGTGCGCGGCGCCCAAGATCGTGGCCCGAAAACTGGGCAGAGCGCCCCTGGGGGTGGACGGAGCTGTGCGCGCTGTTGCAGAGTGCGCGGATGCTGCCCACCGGGAGGAGCGCCCCCGGAACCCGTATCAACGCTGGCGGAGACCGTGTCGACGATGCAGGGAGCGCCGGCGCTGCCCCGACCTACAGCGCATCCCGTGCGCCCGCGCGCCCGCTCCCGGACGAGTCCTCCGAGGCACTGCGGGTGCTCGGCGGCGTGCTCCTCGACGAGGTCGACGGGTTGGCCGACCGGCTGACGGTGATGGTGCTGCAGCGCGAGCCGGTGTACGCCGAACTGGACATGGTGGAGGAGCTGCGCGGCGCCTGCCGGGTGAACCTGGAGCGCGGGGTGCAGGTGCTCGCCGAGCAGGTACCGGGCGGGGTGGACCCCGAGGACACCTCGCGGCAGACCGGCAGGCGCCGCGCGCGCCAGGGCGTGCCGCTGGAGGTCGTCCTGCGCGCGTACCGGCTGGGCGGGCGCGTCATGTGGGAGGCCCTGCTCGGCGCCTCGCGCGGCCGGTTCTCCGGACGGTACGACGACGTGCTGCTGGACGCTGCGAGCTACGTCTGGCGAGTCAACGACAGCAGCTCGTCGGCGCTCGTCGAGGCGTACCGGCTCGAGGAGCTGCGGCTGCAGAGCCACGACCTGAGCAGGCGTCACGCCGTGCTCGACGGTCTCATCGAGGGCCGTGGGAGTGATCCGGCGTTCCTGCGGGACGCGGCCACCGTCCTCGGGCTGCCCGAGCGCGGTCCGGTGCTGTGCGTCGTGGCGCCGGTGGAGCCGTCCGGGGAGGACCCCCTGCGGTCACCGCAGGAGGCGCTGTCCGCGCACGGCCTCGTCTCGTCCTGGTTCCTGCGCCCACGCGACGAGGTCGGCGTGGTGGCGCTGGCGGCACGGCCGCACGAGGTGGCGCTCGACGCGCTGCGCCCGTGCGCCGAGGGACGGGTGGGCGTCTCCCCGGTGGTGGACGGGCTCGGGGCGATCGACGCGGGGTACCGGATGGCGCACACCGCGGCCCGCACGCTGTCCGGGCCCGGTCTGGCGGTGCTCGACGAGCGGCTTCCCGAGGCGCTGCTGGTGGACAGCCCCGAGCTGGTGCCCCGGGTCGTGCGTACGGGGCTGGGTAGCCTGCTCGATCTGCCCGTCGTTGACCGGGACATGCTGCTGGAGACGTTGCAGGAGCTGCTGGCACACGGTGGCTCGCCGACGTACGCCGCGGCGGCGCTGTTCTGCCACCGCAACACGGTGATCTACCGGATGCGCCGGATCGAGGCGGCCACCGGGCGCTCCATGGGGGATCCCCGGGACCGGCTGCTGCTCACCCTCGGGGTGATGGCGGCACGCATGGGTGCGTGATCTTGCGGGGCCCGGTCACGACGCGACGAGCTCGCGTTCCAGTGGCGTGCGGAACCGCGGCGTCACCCGGACGTCGCCGATCCGCGCCGCGAGTCGCTCGGCCGCCGCGTGCACGGCGGCGGTCGCTTCGCTGCCGACGTCCTCCAGCAGCCGCAGTGCAACTGTGCCGTCCGCGCGGTGGGCCCAGCCGCCCACGATCCGCCCGTCGCACCAGACCGTCGGGCCGATGTTGCCGCTGCGGTCGAACAGGGCGGCCTTGTGCGGGCCGAGGAACCAGGCCCGGTCCTGCCAGCCCATCGGCGTCGGGTCCAGCGCGGGCAGCAACGCCACCCACGGCCCGGGGTCGGGCACCGGCTCGACGTCGTGGGGCAGCACCACCCCGGGGACGCCGTCGAGGTCCACGGGAACCGCACCCAGCGCGGCGAGCGCGGCGCGGGTGCGGGCCATCGTCCAGCCCGTCCACCATTTCAGATCGGCCACTGGCGCCGGCCCGAACACGGTGAGCCACCGCCGCGCCAGCTCGGTTCGCGCCGCACCCTGCTCCAGCTCAGGCATGCCGTCCGGCCACCACGCCGACACGGGCGACCAGCGGTACTGCGTCGAGGTCCAACCGCCGAGAGGGCGACCGCGCACGATGTGACCGTCGGCGGAGAGCAGCAGCATGGCGCGGCTCGTCATGTTCTGCGCGGTGTCGTCGGGCGGTACGGCGAGCCGCGTGCGCAACCGCGGCTCGTCGGCCACGAGCTCCACAGCCGTGGCCTCCCCCCGTTCCAGCAGCGCTTTCAACGTGGACGCCTCGACGTCGGCGAGCCACGCTGCCGGCTCGTCGGTCACCCCGGACCGCCCGATGTGCTCGACGAGCCTGCGGCGCTGGACAGCGGCGACGTCGAGCGTGCACGCGGCCTGCACCACCGGTGCGACGTCGAGCGCCACCACCCAGACCGTCCGCCGCATCGACAGCATCCGCACGAGTGCGCGCTCGTCGTGCAGCACCCGCTCGACCGTGGGCACGTCGGCGCCGGACCGGGCGAGGACCGCCAGCACGACGGACGCGGGGTCGGTGGCGTGCAGCGCGACGAGCGCGTCGGCCACGCCGACCACTCCGGCCACCGAGCCCGGCGCGCCTGTTGCGGGAGCGAGGAGATGGCGCCGCCCGAGCCGTGCCCGTCGCTCCGCCGTACCGATCGTCATCGCCGCAGCCACGGGGAGATGATGGACCACCTCGGGTACGGCTCAGCGCGCGACCGGGCAGGCGAAGGCCGCCCGTCCGCCGCACGTCA
>DASRSC010000326.1:0-6446 GCA_035695525.1 Pseudonocardia sp.
CCGGGTGGTCGGGCAGGCGGGCGACGGCGCCGCGCTGCTCGCCGCCGTCGACGCTCACCGACCGGACGTCGTGCTCGCCGATGTCCAGATGCCTGGGATCGACGGGCTGGCCGCGCTGCGGATGCTCCGCGCCCGCGCCGATGCGCCGCCCGCCGCGGTTCTCACCACCTTCGACCTCGACGACTACGTCGCCGAGGCCCTGCGGATCGGGGTGCAGGGCTTCCTGCTCAAGGACGCCGAGCCGGAGGCGCTCGTTCGGGCCGTGCGTGATCTCGCGGCCGGTGGCGCCGTGCTCGATCCGCGCATCACAGCGCGGCTGCTCCCCCGCCTCGCGGCCGGCTCGGCCGCGCCGCGACCTGCCGGGCTGACCCTGCGCGAGCAGCAGGTTCTGCGTGGGCTCGCCGCGGGCGATTCGAATGCGGGGATCGCCTCCCGGCTCGGCCTGGCCGAGGCCACCGTCAAGAAGTACGTGTCGGCGCTGCTCACCAAGTTGGGTGCGGAGAACCGCGTGCAGGCAGCCCTGCTGGCGCAGGGCTGGGGCCTCAACTGAGGCGCAGGTCGGCGGGAGGACCGAGCGGGGGAGATCGGGTGGCGGGTCGGAGGGCGTATCTGCCCCGCGCTGCGTCGGAGCTGGCGGTCGTGCTGGTGCCCGCGGTCGCGGTGCTGTGGTCGGAGCCGCCGTTCTCCTGGTCGGTGCCGTCGGCACTGGTGGCCTGCGGGCTGCTGCAGCTGCGCCACATCGCGCCCCCGCTCGCCGTCGTGGGTGGCCTGTGGGGCCTGGCGGGCGGACTCGGATGGCCCGCCGCGCTGGTCGCGCTCTATGCACTGGGTAGGCGCGGCGGACGCGTGTCCACCACGATTCCCTGGCTGGTCCTGCCGGTGGTCGCGGCTGTCACACCCGTGCTGATGACCCAGGCGCTGCCCTGGCAGCGCATGGTGCTGACCGTAGCGTTCGTCGGGCTGTACACGGTGGTGCCTGCCTCGCTGGGACTGCTCATGGCCACCCGCGAACGGCTGACCGAGAGCCTGCGTGAGCTCGAACGCGCGCGCGACGAGGCGCTTGCGGCCTCGCAGGACGCGGCGCGGGCTCAGGAGCGCGCGCGGATCGGCCGGGAGATCCACGATGCGGTCGGGCACCACGCCACGTTGATCGCGGTCGGAGCGGCGGCGATTGCCGCCTCCACCGGTGAGGACGAGACGCGCCGCGGGGCCGAGCAGCTCCGTGCCCTCGCCAAGCGGGCGCTGGCGGAGATGCGGGTCGCGCTGGGCCTGCTCGACGGGCGCGAGCACGCCGCCGGGCTCACCGAGATCGCGGCGCTGGTGGCCGGGTCGAAGGCGGCCGGTGTCGACGTGGAGCTGCTGAACAGCGGCGCGCCGGGCGAGGTCGGTCCTGCCGTCGGACGGGCGGTGTATCGCGTGGTGCAGGAGTCGCTCACGAATGCGGCTCGGCACGCGGCGGGTGCAGCGGTACGCGTTGAGTTGCGCTGGAATCCGCTGGAGCTGCAGGTGCAGGTGCAGAACCGACCCCCGACCCGCCCGTCCCGCTGGCGGCGCGACCCGTTGGGCGGCGGCGGAGCCGGCCTGACCGGCCTCGCGGAGCGCGTTGCGTCGGTGGGTGGGCAGCTGTCGTCGGGTCCGACGGCCGCCGACGGGTTCGCCGTGCGGGCCACATTCCCGTTGCGCGGGCAGCCGGCACCGGCACCCGCCGCCGCACCGGCCCACGAGGAGCAGCTGCCGGCCGTCAGGTAGCCGGCGTCACCGGGGCAGTTCGCGCAGGCGTTCCAGCAACTCCACGAGCCGGTGGGCCTCGTGGCTGCCCAGCTCGTCCATCAGCGCGTCACCGATGCCGGCGACCGCCGGTGCCAGCCGCTCGTGGATGGTGCGTCCGTGCTCGGAGAGGAACACCAGCACGCGCCGCCGGTCGCCCTCGTCCACCCGCCGGTACACCAGCGCGCGGTCCACCAGCCGGTCGACGATCTTGGTCAGGGTGGGGGCGGGGACCCTTGCGTGACTGGCGATCTCGGTCATGGGGTGACCTGCACCGTCGGTGAGGAGCGCCAGCACCCGCCATTGGTCGAGCGTGGGCCCGTCGGGCCCGAGCGCGGTCTCAACCCGGCGTGAGACCTGATGCGCCACCTGGCTGAGCAGCTCCGGGAGCGCGCGGGGGAGCGCGGCTGGTCCCGCCACGGACGGGTGAGAAGTGGTCACGTCATCCTCCTTCGGCGCGTGACGTCGGCACCGACATCGTCAACACTATGGTCTGGCAGGAAGTCAGCCCAGAGGAAGCCAGCTCAGAGGAAGCCAGCCCAGAGGAAGTCAGCTCAGAGGAAGTCACCTCGAACCGGACGACGTGCGGGACCGGGGGTGCGCCATGGCACGGGATACGCTCGACGTCGCTTTCGTGGTGCCGCGCAGCGGCCCGGCGGCGATCGTGGGGCCGTCCTGCGAGGCGTGCGGCCTGCTGGCCGCCGACGAGGTGAACGCGGACGGCGGGGTGCTCGGCCGCGAGCTGCGGCTTCGGGTCGTCGACGGGGGGCGCTCGCCCGGCAGGGTGGCGAGCGAAATCGATGACTTGATCACTGCCGGAACGGTCGAGGCGGTCACCGGCTGGCACATCTCGGCTGTGCGTCAGCAGCTCGCGCCGATCGTGTCCGGGCGCGCGCCCTACGTGTACAGCCCGCTCTACGAGGGCGGCGAGCGGACACCGGGGGTCTTCCTGGCCGGCGAGACCCCGGACCGGCAGCTGCTCCCGGCACTGCGCTGGATGGCCCGGGAGCGGGGCGTACGGACATGGTGCGTCGTCGGCGACGACTATGTCTGGCCTCTCGTCTCGGCGGACGTGGCGCGGCGATACGCACACCGCTGCGCCGACATCTGGATCCTCGACGAGGTCTTCGTGCCGCTGGGTACCCAGGACTTCGCGGCGGCCGTGGGTCGGGTCGAGCGCAGCGGCGCGGACGGTGTGCTGATGCTGCTGGTCGGCTCGGACGCCGTGCGCTTCAACCGCGCATTCGCCACCGCGGGGCTCGACGCCGCGTGCGTGCGGCTCAGTCCCCTCATGGAGGAGAACATGGTGCTCGCTACGGGCGTCGACGCCACCCGCGAGCTGTATGCGGCGGCGGGCTTCTTCGAGGCGCTGGCCACCGCGTCCGGCCTCGACTTCTCCCGGCGTTATGCGGCCCGGTTCGGCGTGCAGGCGCCGGTGCTCGGCTCGCTCGGTGAGTCCTGCTACGAGGGCGTTCTGCTGCTGGCGCGACTGATCGAGCGGGCAGGCGGCCTCGGGCAGGCGGAGCTGGCTCTCGCCGCCGAGACGCTGGCCTACGACAGCCCTCGGGGGACGGTGCAGATGGCAGGCAACCACCTGATGCAGAACGTCTACCTGGCGCGCGCGGACGGGCTCGAGCTGGACGTCGTCGCTCAGCTTGCGCCTTGACTGGTCATTCCTATCGCAATATTTTCATATGACAGTTTCTGATCAGGAGGTGAGCCGTGCCGACCTACGGCTACCGGTGCCCCTCGTGCGGTTCCTTCGAGCTCGTCCGGCCGATGGCCGAGGCATCGGACCCGGCGTGGTGTCCCGACTGCGGCGAGGTCGCACGTCGGATCTTCGGCGGGCCGGCGCTGCGCAGGCTCGATCCCGGAGTGCGCCGTGCACTCGACGCCGAGGTGCGCAGCTCCGACGCCCCGCAGGTGGTGACCTCCGTGCCCGGACGTTCCCGACGGGCCACCCCGATCACGACCGATCCCCGGCACGCCCGCCTGCCCCGACCCTGAGCTGGCGGTCTCAACTTCCCTCCTTGGAGGTCCCCATGCCCGACGTCGTCTTTTCGATCGACCAGGCCAAGTCGATGCGCGACCAGCGGGTGCCAGGGCACAACCGTTGGCACCCCGACATTCCGCCCGCGGCCACCGTGCGACCCGGGCAGTCGATCCGCGTCGAGTGTCGTGAATGGACAGACGCCCAGATCGGCAACAACGACTCCGCGAACGACGTGCGTGACGTCGACCTGACCCACGCGCACATGCTGTCCGGCCCGATCTTCGTCGAGGGTGCCGAGCCCGGCGACCTGCTCGTCGTCGACATCCTCGATCTCGGTCCCGTACCGCAGGAGGTCGGCGACGTTCCTGGTCAGGGCTGGGGGTACACCGGGATCTTCGCCAAGGCCAACGGCGGTGGCTTCCTCACCGACACCTTCCCGGACGCGTACAAGGCGATCTGGGACTTCGCCGGGCAGAAGTGCACGTCCCGGCACATCCCGGGTGTCGAGTTCACCGGCATCACCCACCCCGGCCTCTTCGGGACCGCCCCGTCACCCGACCTGCTCGCCCGCTGGAACGCTCGCGAGCGCGCGCTCATCGCGACCGATCCCGACCGCGTTCCGCCGCTGGCCCTGCCGCCGCTGGAGGAGTCCACCCTCGGCGGTACCGCCACCGGGGAAGCCCTCGCCGCCATCGGCCGCGACGGCGCCCGCACGGTCCCGGCCCGGGAGAACGGCGGCAACCACGACATCAAGAACTTCACCCGCGGCTCGCGCGTCTTCTACCCGGTGCACGTGCCCGGTGCGCTGTTCTCCGGCGGGGACCTGCACTTCAGCCAGGGCGACGGCGAGATCACGTTCTGCGGCGCGATCGAGATGGGCGGTTTCATCGACTTCCACGTCGACCTGATCAAGGGCGGGATGGAGACCTACGGGGTGACGACCAACCCCATCCTCATGCCGGGCAACGTCGAGCCGCGCTACTCGGAGTTCGTGACGTTCATCGGCATCGGCGTCGACCACACGAGCGACACCCAGCTCTACAACGACGCCACCGTCGCCTATCGCAATGCGTGTCTGAACGCCATCGAGTACCTGAAGAAGTTCGGATACTCGGGTGCGCAGGCCTACCTGTTGCTCGGAGCCGCGCCCATCGAGGGCCGGGTCAGCGGGGTGGTGGACATCCCCAACGCGTGCTGCTCGCTTTACCTCCCGACCGCGATCTTCGACTTCGACATCCGGCCATCGGCATCGGGCCCCGTGAAGGCGGACCGGGGGAGCTGCGCGGTGTCATCATGACCGGACCTGATGCCCCGTACGACGTCCACGAGATTCCCGACTTCACCCTCGAATGTGGTGCGACGCTGCGCCCCGCCAAGGTGGCCTACCAGACGTACGGGACGCTCAACGCGGCGAAGGACAACGCCATCGTCTACCCGACCTGGTACTCGGGCCGGCACTGGGACAACGAGTGGCTGATCGGCGAGGGGCTGGCGCTCGACCCCGAACGCTGGTTCATCATCGTGCCGAACATGCTGGGCAACGGGCTGAGCTCGTCGGCGTCGAACACGCCGCCGCCGTGGGACCGGGCGCGGTTCCCGCAGATCGCGGTGCGCGACAACGTGGCGTCGCAGCACCGCCTCGTCACCGAGGTGTTCGGGATCGAGACGCTCCCGCTCGTGCTGGGGTGGTCGATGGGTGCGGGACAGACCTACCAGTGGGCGGTCAGCCACCCGGAGATGGTGCAACGGATCGTGCCGTTCTGCGGGTCCTCGCGTACAGCGCCGCACAACAAGGTCTTCCTCGACTCGCTGCGCTACGCCCTGCGCGCGGACGCCGCGTTCGCCGAGGGCTGGTACCCACCGGACGCCTGGCCGGTGCGGGGCCTGCGGGCGTTCGCCCGGATCTACGCCGGCTGGGGCTTCTCCCAGGCGTTCTACTGGGACGAGGTCTGGCGTGAGCTCGGGTACAGCTCACTCGAGGACTTCGCCGTCGGCTTCTGGGAGGGCTTCTTCCTCGACGACCGCGACCCCAACAACCTGCTGACGATGCTTGACACCTGGTGGCACGGGGACGTCGGCACCACGCCGGGTTTCGCCTCGACCGAGGCTGCGCTCGCCTCGATCCGCGCACGCGCCCTCGTCATGCCTGCGGAGAAGGACCTCTACTTCCCGCCAGAGGACGAGCAATGGGCGGTCTCGCACATGCCGAACGCGGAGCTGCGGGTCATCCCGGGCGTCTGGGGCCACTTCGCCGGTGGCGGAGCCAACCCGGTCGACATCGCGTTCATCGACCAGGCCGTGTCGGAGCTGTTGGCGGAGCCGTCGGGGATCTGACGGCTACCGACCGGTACCCACGAAGGTCGCCCGCGCAGGGCGACCGAGGGCGGTAGTGCGCTGGACTCGTCCGGCACAAACTGGCCGGGCCGTGACCTCACGAGAGCCGCGGGGAGTGGCGGGAAGTGGAGCTACCGGGCCAGTGGGGGGAGTCACGACCGGCCGGTGGGGGCGGATCAGCGGTGCGGTAGGCTGATCGAGCCTCCTCGGGGGCGGCCGGGACGTGGCGCAGCTTGGTAGCGCACTTGACTGGGGGTCAAGGGGTCGCAGGTTCAAATCCTGTCGTCCCGACGGCACGATGGGCGGTTCCCTTTCGTCGGGGGAGCCGCCCATCAGCGTTTCTACCTGCGGA
>DASRSC010000327.1:0-2309 GCA_035695525.1 Pseudonocardia sp.
GATCGTCGACCGCCAGCAGTGGGGCGACGGCGTGGGCGCCGCGGACCGTGCGGAGCGGCAGGTTGAGCCGATAACCCGAGGCCACTGCGTCGCCGATCGTCGAACCAACCCTCAGCGCGACGGCAAGCCGGTGCGCACCCTGGTCGGCGGTGGGGTCGGGGAACAGCGGCGCGCGCAGCAGCGACAGCCGCACGGTGGTCGTCGTGCCGCCGTCGGGACGGGTCGCGCGGAGGGTGTCGTGGCCGTAGGTGGAGTCGTTGGCCACGGCCACCCCGTATCCCGGCTCGCCCACGTGCACCCAGCGGTGCGCGACCGTCTCGAACCGCGCCGCGTCCCACGATGTGTTGGCGTGGGTCGAGCGGTGCACGTGGCCGAACTGGATCTCGGACGTGGCGCGGTCCGCGTGCACGTCGAGCGGGAACGCGAGCTTGAGCAGCTTCTGCCTCTCGTGCCAGTCGACGTCCGTGACGACGTCGATCTCCGCAGAGCCTGCGTGCACGGCGACGACCTGGGTGATCGTGGACGAACCGGTCGACCGGACGATCCGGACCGCGGCGCGGGACGGGCCCCGCTCGACCACCGCCAGCTCGTCGAGGTCGACGAGGTCGCGGACGGTGCGCCGGTAGTGCTCGTCGATGTCCCAGGCGTCCCACTTGGCCGGCGTGTCGCGGTGCAGCTGCAGCAGGTTCGCCGTGGCGCCGGGCGGCACGAGCTCCCGGTCGGCGGCGAGGTCGCGCACGGAGGTCAGCAGGCCGCGGGCGTCGACGACAACCCGGACGGCGGAGTTGGCCAGCACCACGCCGTCCGCCGTCTCCGTCACAGTGACGTCCTCGCCGGTGCGGGGCCGTGCGCGGATACGAGTGTCAGAGCACTCGTATCCACGCACGGCTCCGCCGAGGGCCGGGACGCCGTCGCGGGCGTAGGGGCCGGCGTTGACCACGATCTCCCGGTCGCCGTCGCCCGCAAGCGCCGCCAGCGACCGCGCAATCACGTCCTCCAGCTCCGCGGCGACCCTGGCGTAGTTTCGCTCGGCCTCCTGGTGCACCCAGGCGATGGACGTGCCAGGCAGAATGTCGTGGAACTGCTGCAGCAGCACGGTGCGCCAGCAGCGCTCCAGGATGTCGGCGGGGTAGGCAGCGCCGGTGCGCACGGCGGCGGTGGTGGCCCACAGCTCAGCCTCCCGCAGCAGGTGCTCGCTGCGGCGGTTGCCCCGCTTCGTACGCGTCTGCGAGGTGTACGTGCCTCGGTGGAACTCCAGGTACAGCTCGCCCGACCACACGGGCGGTCGCGGGTACTCGTCCTCGGCGGTGGCGAAGAACTCGGCGGGCGTGGTGATCCGCACCGTCGGCGAGCCCTCCAGGTCGCGCGCACGGGCGGCCGCGGCCAGCATCTCGCGGGTCGGTCCGCCGCCGCCGTCGCCCCAGCCGAACGGCACCAGCGAGGTGTTGGCCCTCCCCTTCTCGGCGTACTGGCGCTGCGCCCGGGCCAGTTCGGCGGCGGACAGCTCGGAGTTGTAGGTGTCGACCGGCGGGAAGTGGGTGAAGACCTGCGTGCCGTCGATGCCCTCCCAGCGGAAGGTGTGGTGCGGCATCACGTTGGTCTCGTTCCACGAGATCTTCTGCGTGAGGAACCAGCGGGCGCCCGCCCCGGCGATGATCTGCGGCAGCGCCGCCGAGTAGCCGAAGGAGTCGGGCAGCCACACCTCCAGCGGATCCACGCCCAGCTTCTCGAGGAAGAACCGCTTGCCCATGACGAACTGGCGCACCAGCGCCTCCCCGCCCGGCATGTTGGTGTCCGACTCCACCCACATCCCGCCGACGGGCACGAACCGGCCCTGCGCCACCCGGGCCTTGACCCGCTCGAACAGCTCCGGGTAGTGCTCCTGCAGCCAGGCGTACTGCTGCGCGGACGAGGCCGCGAACACGAACTCCTCGTCCTGGTCCATCAGGTCGAGCACGTTGGAGAAGGTGCGTGCCACCTTGCGGACGGTCTCCCGGACCGGCCAGAGCCAGGCGGAGTCGATGTGGGCATGCCCCACCGCATGCACGCGGTGCGCGCTGGCGTGGGCCGGAGCGGCGAGCACCGACGCGAGCTCGGCCCGCCCGAGTGCGGCGCAGCCGGACACCTCGTCGGGGTCCACGACGTCCACCATGCGCTCCAGGGCCCGCAGCACCTCGGCGCGTCGCGGCAGGTCGGCCGGGAGCTCGCCGACCAGCCCGGTGAGCGTCCAGATGTCCTGTGCCAGCTCCCACACCGCGACGTCCAGCAGCCCGATCTCCAGCGTCACGAGCCGGTAGAGCGGATCCGAG
>DASRSC010000328.1:0-6225 GCA_035695525.1 Pseudonocardia sp.
GTGCGACGCAGCCAGCGGTCCGGGTCGGTGGACCAGAGCCGCAGCACGGGCGTCAGCGCTACCGGGTGCGCCCGCAGCAGCGGGCCGATCCGCCTGCTCGCGATCTCGTCGGTGAAGTCCCACCACGCCCCCGCGACGATCCATTCCCGGAGCAGCGGCACCCACGACGGGTCGGGCCACTGCCGGTATCGGCGGTGATCGACGAGGGCGAGCGCGAGGTAGCGCTCCTCGCGGAAGCGCGCCCCGCCCCACAGCTCCCGCACGGCGTCCCGCAGTGCAGGGGCGTCGGGGAACGGGCACTCGTCAACCAGCGTGCGGAGCAGCCGTTCCCGCGCAGGCTTCGCGACACCTCGGAACGGCATCGCGGACTTCATGTACCGCTGCATCGCCGCCGCGGCGACCGGATCGGCCAGCTCCGCGAGGCCCGCGCGGGCACGATCGACGATCGGACACACGCCGGGAACCGTACGTCGAATCACCCACCGATCGCCGTGCCGGTACACGCCCTGCACGCGGCGTGCGGCCTGCCGGACAGGTGTCTGGGCGCGCGCCCCGAGCCGCGCCGGGTCAGTCACGTCAGTCGTGTCCAGTCGGGCCGGTGGCCCGGCTGAAGGTTCGGGCCCAGCTGCGGACGTGGTCGAGCAGCTCGGGAGGGGAGAGCACCGTGAAGTCCGCACCCAGCCCGCCCAGCGCCATCGTGGGCCAGTCCAGCGAGTCCGACTTCATCCGCAGCAGGCACCGGCCGTCCCCGGCGTCCTCGACGGTCCCCCAGCGCCCGACCTGCTCACGGACGACCGCCGCCGGGGCCTCGACCAGAACCTCGACGGTGTGCGGGGCCGGGACCTGGCCGATGCCCGCCCGCACGAACGCCGCCGCGTCCTCCGCGGGGAGCTCGCGCGGCCGGAACCGGGCGGCGGTGCTGCGCGGCCGGTCGAGGCGGTCGAGGCGGAAGCTGCGCCAGTCGTGCCGGGTGAGGTCGTAGGCCACGAGGTACCAGCGGCGCCCGAGTGGGACGAGCCGCAGCGGCTCCACATGGCGCTCAGTCCGCTCGCCGCTCGCCGAGGTGTAGCCGAACTCGAGCCGCTCCGTGTCCCGGCAGGCCTGGGCGAGGACGGTGAGGTCGCCGGGGTCCACGCTCGGGCCGGAGCTCCCCCACCCCGCAGGCACCGTCATCGCGCGCAGGGCGTCCACCCGGTGCCGCAGCCGCGGTGGCATCACCTGCACCACCTTGGCCAGAGCTCGCACCGACGACTCCGCGATCCCCGCGACCCCGCCCTGCGCGGCCGTCTGCAGCCCGACGGCGAGGGCGACCGCCTCCTCGTCGTCGAGCACCAGCGGTGGGAGCGCAGCACCCGGCGCCAGCTGGTAGCCGCCGTCGACCCCGCGGCTCGCTTCCACGGGATAGCCCAGCTCGCGCAGCCGGTCGATGTCCCGACGCAACGTTCGCACGGAGACCTCGAGCCGGTCCGCCAGCTCTGCGCCCGGCCAGTACCGGTGGGTCTGCAGCAGCGAGAGCAACCGCAGCGTCCGCGAGCTCGTGTTGGCCATGTTTCCGATTCTCCCGCAATTGAGGTCAGAAACTGGCACTTGGGCTTCATAACGTACTCCTCGACGGGGCGACCGATCCGGAAGGCGGAGAGACGATGACGACGACAACCACCACTGCGGGTGCGACCGTGACCGGAGAGCGAGCCGATCTGCTGCAGACGCTTGCGCAGCACCGCTACTTCCTGCGCCACACCGTGCAGGGCCTGACGGACGAGCAGGCCCGGCAGCGCACCACGGCCAGCGAGCTGTGCCTGGGCGGCCTGATCAAGCACCTCACCGACGTCGAGCGGAAATGGGTCGACTTCATCCTCGAGGGCCCGTCCGCGATGGGCGGGGGCTGGGAGGGCGGCGTGCCTCCGCAGGAGGTCATCGACTCGTGGCCGGCGAACTTCCGCCTGCTCCCCGAGGAGACCCTCGCCGGCGCGCTCGCCGAGTACGAGGCCGTGGCACGGCGCACCGACGAACTGGTGAGCACGCTCCCCGACCTCGACGCCTCCCACCCGCTGCCCGAGGCCCCGTGGTTCGAGAAGGGTGCGCGCTGGTCGCACCGGCGGGTGTTGTTGCACATCATGGCGGAGACCGCCCAGCACGCTGGGCACGCCGACATCATCCGCGAGTCCATGGACGGGCAGAAGACCATGGGGTGATCGGCGTCGCGCGCTTTTTGTTTGCATCGAGTTGCGCTCTCGTGCATAGTCATGCACGTGCTTCGGATCGCAGTGGCAGGTGCCAGCGGGTACGCAGGGGGGGAGCTGCTCCGGCTCCTCCTCGCGCATCCCGAGGTGGAGATCGGCGCGCTGACGGCGGGCGGGAGTGCGGGCACGCCGCTGGGCGCGCACCAGCCGCACCTGTTGCCGCTGGCCGGTCGCATCCTCGTCGACACGACGCCGGAGACGTTAGCCGGACATGACGTCGTCTTCCTGGCGCTGCCGCACGGGCGCTCCGCGGAGCTGGCGGCGCAGCTGGGTGACGACACGGTGGTTATCGACTGCGGCGCCGACCACCGGCTCACGGACGGGGCCGCGTGGGACCGCTGGTACGGCGGTGAGCACGCCGGGAGCTGGCCCTACGGGTTGCCTGAGCTGCCCGGCGCCCGGGACGCGCTGCGTGGCACCACCCGGGTGGCCGTCCCGGGTTGCTATCCCACAGCGGTCACCCTCGCGCTGGCCCCGGCGCTGGCAGCAGGCCTCGTCACGCCCGACGTCGTCGTCACCGCCGTCACCGGGACCTCCGGCGCCGGGAAGTCGCTCAAGCCGCACCTGCTCGGTGCCGAGGTGATGGGCTCCCTCTCGGCGTACGGGGTGGGCGGCGTGCACCGGCACACGCCGGAGATGACGCAGAACCTGTCGGGCGTAGCGGGCACCCCGGTGGTCGTGAGCTTCACGCCCGTCCTCGCCCCGCTTCCGCGCGGGATCCTGGCCAGCTGCTCCGCGCCGCTGGCCGGTGACGGCGCTGACGCCCGCGAGGTGTACGAGAAGGCCTACACCGACGAGCCGTTCGTGCACCTGCTCCCCGAGGGCACCTGGCCCACCACGGCGGCGACGCTCGGTGCCAACACCGCCCATCTACAGGTCGCCGTCGATCCCGACGCGCAGCGGCTGGTCGCCGTCGCCGCGATCGACAATCTCACGAAGGGCACCGCCGGAGGCGCGGTGCAGTGCATGAACCTGGCCGTCGGGCTGCCGGAGACCACCGGCCTGCCGCTGACGGGGGTGGCTCCGTGAGTGAGCTTGCGAACGAACCATCAGCGCCGAGTGAGCTTCCGAGCCAGCAGTCGAGAGAGGGCGTTGTTTCGCCGAAGGGGTTCCGGGCGGCGGGGGTCGCCGCCGGGATCAAAGCCAGCGGAGCTCTCGACCTCGCGCTCGTCGTCAACGACGGGCCGGAGGCCGGGGCCGCGGGCGTGTTCACCCGGAACAAGGTCAAGGCCGCGCCGGTGCTGTGGTCCCAGCAGGTGCTCACCAGCGGGCGGCTGCGCGCTGTCGTGCTCAACTCGGGCGGGGCCAATGCGTGCACCGGTCCGGAGGGCTTCCAGACTGCGCACGCCACCGCGGAGAAGGCGGCCGAGCTGCTGGGCTGCGGCGCGGTGGAGGTCGCGGTGTGCTCCACCGGGCTGATCGGCAAGCAGCTGCCGCGGGACGTGGTGCTGGCCGGCGTCGAGAAGGCCACCGCAGGGCTGGACGCCACCGCCGAAGCCGGACTGGCCGCCGCCACCGCCGTGATGACCACCGACACCGTCGCGAAGCAGGCCGCCCACGTCGACCCGGCCGCCTGGAGCATCGGCGGGTTCACCAAGGGCGCGGGCATGATCGCGCCGTCGATGGCCACGATGCTGACCGTGCTGACCACCGACGCGGTGCTCGACCCGGCCGAGCTCGAGCCCGCGCTGCGTGCCGCAGTCCGCGTCAGCTTCGACCGCCTGGACATCGACGGCTCGATGTCCACCAACGACACCGTGCTGCTGCTCGCGTCAGGTGCGTCGGGAGTGACGCCTGCGCCGGATGAGTTCGACGCCGCGCTGACGTCGGTGTGCCAGGACCTCGCACGGCAGATGCAGGCCGACGCAGAGGGCGTCACCAAGCGGATCACCGTGCAGGTCACCGGTGCGGCCGACGAGGACGACGCCGTGACGGTCGCCCGGACGGTGGCCCGGGACAGCCTGGTCAAGACGGCGATCTTCGGCTCGGACGCCAACTGGGGCCGCATCGCCGCCGCCGCCGGCTACGCCGATGCCGACGTCGACCCGGACCGCCTCGACATCACGATCAACGGCTCCCTGCTGTGCCGGGGCGGTGTCGCGGCAGGCGGACGCACGGACGCGAATCTGTCGGGTCCGGATGTCCTCGTCGCGATCGAGCTCGGCATCGGCAGCGGCACCGCCGAGATCCGCACCACCGACCTGTCGTACGCCTACGTGGAGGAGAACAGTGCCTATCCCTCCTGAGGCGAACGCCGACGGGACCGGCTCCACCGCCCTGCGCCTGAAGCGGGCGGGGGAGAAGGCCGGCGTGCTGGCCGAGGCACTGCCGTGGCTGCAGCGCTTCCACGACCAGGTGGTCGTCGTGAAGTACGGCGGCAACGCGATGATCGACGAGGAGCTCAAGCAGGCGTTCGCGCAGGACATGGTGTTCCTGCGGCTCGCCGGCATCCATCCGGTCGTGGTGCACGGCGGGGGGCCGCAGATCACCGCGATGCTCGATCGGCTCGGGTTGCCGGCCGAGTTCCGTGGCGGCCTTCGCGTCACCACGCCGGAGACGATCGACATCGTCCGGATGGTGCTGGTCGGGCAGGTCGGTCGTGAGCTCGTCGGGCTGGTCAACCAGCACGGCCCGTACGCTGTGGGGCTGTCGGGAGAGGACGCCGGGCTCTTCACCGCGGAGAAGCGCACCGCGCTCGTCGGTGGGGAACCCGTCGACATCGGGCTGGTCGGTGACGTCGTCCACGTCAACCCGGACGCGGTGCTCGACATCGTCCGGGCCGGGCGCATCCCGGTTGTCGCGGGCGTCGCCCCCGACATCGACGGCACGGTCTACAACATCAACGCCGACAGCGCAGCAGCCGCGCTCGCCGCCGCCCTGGGCGCCGCGAAGCTCGTCGTCCTCACCGACGTCGAGGGGTTGTACGCGAACTACCCCGACCCGGAGTCGGTGATCAGCGCGCTCAGGGCCGAGGAGCTGGAGCCGATGCTGCCGACGCTGGAGAGTGGGATGGCGCCCAAGATGGAGGCCTGCCTGCGGGCGGTGCGCGGCGGCGTGCCGCAGGCCCACGTGATCGACGGGCGGGTGCCGCACTCGGTGCTGCTCGAGGTGTTCACCAGCGAGGGAGTCGGAACGATGGTGGTCCCGTAATGAGCGAGCTTGCGAGCGAATCATCGATACAGCGCCTCCGCGCAGCGCTGACCGAGCGTAGCGAGGGAGTGCGATGAGCGAGGAGCTGACCACGCGGTGGAAGACCGCGATGATGGACAACTACGGGACGCCGCCGCTCGCGCTCGTGCGCGGAAGCGGCGCCGAGGTGTGGGACGCCGACGGCCGCCGCTACCTCGACATGGTCGGCGGGATCGCCGTCAACGCGCTGGGTCACGCGCACCCCGCTGTCGTCGAGGCGGTGACGCGGCAGATCTCCACGCTCGGGCACACGAGCAACCTCTACATCACCCAGCCTCCGCTCGATCTGGCCGAGAAGCTCCTGGAACTGCTCGACCAGCCCGCGGCCAGGGTCTTGTTCTGCAACTCCGGCGCGGAGGCGAACGAGGTGGCGTTCAAGATGGCGCGCCGCACCGGCCGGCCGAAGATGATCGCCGCCGAGAACGCCTTCCACGGTCGCACGATGGGTGCGCTCGCACTCACCGGCCAGGCGCCGAAGCGCACCCCGTTCGAGCCGATGACCCCGGGCGTCTCGCATGTGCCCTACGGCGACGTTGCCGCGCTCGACGCGGCCGTCGGCCCGGACACCGCCGCAGTGTTCCTGGAGCCGATCCTGGGCGAGGCCGGCGCGGTGAACCCGCCTGCGGGCTACCTCGAGGCGGCCCGTGAGATCACCGCCACCCGCGGGGCACTGCTCGTCCTGGACGAGGTGCAGACCGGCATCGGTCGGACCGGCGCCTGGTTCGCGCACCAGCGCAATGGGATCGTCCCCGACGTCGTGACGCTGGCGAAGGGGCTCGGCGGCGGTCTCCCC
>DASRSC010000329.1:0-5861 GCA_035695525.1 Pseudonocardia sp.
CCCCGCCGCCCGGCAGGCGATCGAGCTCGTCGGGTCGGCCGGGCACCTGGCGCGGGCACTCGCCCTCGGCGTGATCGGTTTCCTCGCCGGAACTGCCGCGCTGTTCGCCGACCCGGCACGCGCCGGTGGACTCGACGCCGCGCTGCGCACGCTGAGCGGCACCGCGCTGGGTTCGTCATTGCTGGTGGTGGTGGCGGCCGGGTTCGCCGCGTTCGGGTTGTTCTGCCTGGCCGACGCGGCCACCCGGCGCGCCTGATCGGGCTTTCTCTTGCTTTCTAGCGATTCACCGAGATAGAGGAATAGCATCCGATCTGCGACACGCCATCGGGGTTGCTAGCCGCTTCTACGGTGGGCACAAGATTCGCCGATACCGTCCGATGCGTGGATCCCGTGCGCAACCCGTTCGCCCCCGGTGCCGGCCAGCGACCTCCAGAGCTCGCGGGGCGCGACCGTGAGGTCGATGCGTTCGAGATCGTGCTCGAGCGGGTTGCGCGCGGGCGCCCGGAGCGCAGCCTGGTGCTCACCGGTCTGCGCGGCGTCGGGAAGACCGTGCTGCTCGGCGAGCTGCGCTCCATGGCCGTCCGCGCGGGGTGGGGAGCCGGCAAGATCGAGGCGCGGCCCGAGGCGGATCTGCGCAGGCCACTGTCGGCTGCCCTGCACCGGGCGATCCGGGACCTCGCCGTGCGGCACCGTGCTCCCGACCGCGTGGACGAGGTGCTGGGGATCCTCAAGGCGTTCGCCCTGCGTTCAGCGCCGGACGGCGCCAAGCTGCGCGACCGCTGGCAGCCCGGCATCGACGTGCCCGTCAAGGCAGGGCGCGCCGACTCCGGGGACATCGAGATCGACCTGGTCGAGCTGTTCACCGAGGTGGCCGAGCTGGCAGCGGACGTCGGCACCGGCGTCGCGATCCTCATCGACGAGATGCAGGATCTGCGGCCCGACGACATCTCGGCGCTCTGCGCGGCCTGCCACGAGTTGTCCCAGTCCCGCGCGCCGCTCGTGGTGGTGGGTGCCGGGTTGCCGCACCTGCCGGCGGTGCTCTCGGCGTCCAAGTCCTACTCGGAGCGCCTGTTCAAGTACGTGCGGATCGGCCAGCTCGACCGGCCGGACGCAGACTTCGCGCTGCTCGCGCCGGCCGAACGCGAGGACGCCTCGTTCGACACCGATGCCCTCGATGCCCTCTTCGACGCCTCCAGCGGCTACCCCTACTTCGTCCAGGCCTACGGCAAGGCCGCATGGGACGCCGCTCCGCGCAGCCCGATCAGCGCGGCGGACGTCAAGCTGGCGGCCCCGGAGGCCGAGGCCGAGCTCGCCGTCGGCTTCTTCGGCTCCCGCTATGAGCGGGCCACCCCGGCCGAGCGGGAGTATCTGCGGGCCATGGCCGAACTCGCCGACGGCCGCGACGAGCCCGTGGCCACCGCCGGGATAGCCGAGCACCTCGCGCGCCGGGCCTCGTCCCTGTCACCTGCTCGCGACAGCCTGCTGAAGAAGGGTCTGGTGTTCTCCGCGCAGCGTGGGCAGATCGCCTTCACGGTGCCGCATTTCGGGCGCTACCTTCTCACGCAAGGGTGAAGTCATAGCCCGAATGGGTGAAACATGATGCTAGTGCTTGGCGAAGTAACGGGTGCTCGACCCGCTTCGATAGGACTTACAGCCCCGCAGTGCTGTCGGACCCCCGACCTGACAGCACCGCGGGGCCTTCTCGTTCCCGGCCCGCTGCCGGCCCGACGAACGACGAGGTCAGGAACGGGACGATCAGGGGAGGCCGTAGCATCTGGACGGTGCAGGACCCCAAGCTCGAGATCCAGATGCTGCACGACCGCGTGATGCTGAAGCCGGAAACCACAGGCGAGCGCCGCAGCGGCGCTGGCATCGTGATCCCGGCAACCGCGGAGGTCGCCAAACGTCTTGTCTGGGGAGAGGTGTTCGGCGTGGGGGCGAATGTCCGCACGGTGAAGGTCGGCGACCGGGTGCTGTTCGCCCGCGACGACCAGTACGAGGTCGACGTGCAGGGCGCTACGTACCTGGTTCTGCGGGAACGTGAGCTGCACGCCGTCGCCACAGAGCGCACCGAGCACGGCACGGGGTTGTACCTGTGACGAACCGGGTCCGCTGAAGGCCCGGTCCGAGTTGTGAGGGGAAACGGACTTCATGCCCGAGCGGCAGTCCTCGCCCGGCGAGGTGACGGCCCGTCCGGAGACGGATGTGACGGGAAACGACAGCAGCCGGGGATCGGCGGCGCAGGAGCGCCCGACCGACTCCGCAGGGGGGACAGAAGACGTCGCGGTGGCCGAGCAGGTGGCCGCACAGGTCGCGGGATCGCCGCCGGCAACCGAGCCCGGTCCGGTCGAACCCACCGCCGTCGCGCCCACCGGTGACGAGCCCGTCCTGGACGTTGCTGCTGCCGTCGAGATGGCGCAACCCGGGGCCGAGGTGAGCGCAGGTGCAGCGGCACCGCCTCAGCCGGCTCCATCTGCACGCCCGGCGGAGCAGGCGCAGCCCGGTCCACTGCGGCAGCGACCCACCCCGGCGCGACCGGCGTCATCGGCACGACCCCGCCCGCGCCCCCGGCCGGCGCCCGAGGGCGACGAGAGCCCGACCGTCCGCACCGCCGTCGGCAGCTCTGCCGCCGCGGAGGACGAGAGCCCGACGGTCCGCACGACGGTCGGTTCCCCAGCTCCGGGTACCCCGGGTCCCGGATCCACGGCCGACCGGGCCCGCGCAGGGGGCGCCCCGGCCCATGGGGCCGCAGCGACCGGCGCCCCGGCGTCGGCCCGCATGGCTCCGGCCCAGGGGCAGGCGCCGACTGTCGCCGTGCGCGCTGCCGGTGCGTCCGCTGCGGCGCCACCGGCCCGCCCCGCCGGGCGAACCAGCGCGTCAACGGCCTGGTTCAACCCGGTCGACAACGAGTCCACCCAGTTGATCCCGCGCACGCCCGTCGCGCCGGCCGGCCCTCCGGCGCCGGCAGCAGACCCACCCACTGAACGCCTCTCCATCACCCGCGTCACCGCATCTCCTGACGCCACGGCCACGTCGGTCGGCACCGCAGCGCCGGCGACGTCCGGCCCTCCGGGGCTCCCGCCCACCGACGGCCCCGATGCCGACCGGCCGGAGGCCGGTAAGAGTCCTCCGCGCAGGCGCAGGCTCCTCCTGCTCACGGGGGTGGTCGGCACACTGGCCGTGCTCTACGTCGGCGACCTGGTTCTCAGCTCCGGATCGGTGCCGCGCGGCGTCAGCGTGGTCGGGGTGCAGGTGGGCGGCCTCGGCCTGGACGAGGCCGAGCAGCGGCTGCGCGGGGAGATCGAACCGCGCACGCGCGAGCCGATCCAGGTCAGCGTGGGTGAGGCACGCAGCGAGATCGATCCCGCCGCTGCGGGCCTCGGCGTCGACTGGGACGCGACGTTGGCCGTGGCCGGTTCCCAGCCGCTCAACCCGATCACCCGGATTGCGTCGTTCTTCACGCATCACGAGATCGGCGTGGTCACCACGAAGAACGACGACTCGCTCACCGCGGCGCTCGAGGAGCTGTCGCCGATTGTCGACAAGGCTCCCGTCGAGGGGTCGGTGCGGTTCGAGGGCGCCACGCCGGTTCCGGTCGACCCGGTGGCGGGCCAGCAGCTCGACGTGCCGGCAGCGGCCGGGGTGCTCCAGCGCGATTGGGCCTCCGGACGGCTGGTAGCCCTGCCGCTCAACGAGCTGCCGCCGTCCACCACGCCGGAGGACGTCGTCGCCGCGATCGAGCAGGTCGCACGGCCCGCCGTGTCGGCGCCGGTCAGGATGATCGGTGAGGGCGGGGCCCAGGGCACCGTCGAGCCGGAGGTCATCGCCTCGGCACTGACGTTCCGCGCCGACGGCGACCGGCTGGTCCCGGAGATCAACCCGAATGCCGTCACCGATGCGCTGAAGCCGCAGTTGGCGTCATCAGAGGTTCCGGGTCGCGACGCGTCACTCGATTTCTCCTCAGGTGGCCCCGTCGTCGTGCCGTCACAGGACGGCCGCGGTGTCGACTACACGGCCAGCCTCGCGAGCCTGCTCGACGTGCTCACCGGCACCGGGCCGCGCCAGATCACGGCCGTCTACGCAGACCAGCCCGCCGAGCTCACCACCGAGGAGCTGAACGGGCTCGGCATCACCGGCGTGATCGGCGAGTTCACCACCGGTGGCTTCGCCGCCGACTCCGGCCGGAACATCAAGCGCGGTGCGGAGCAGATCAACGGGATGATCGTCAAGCCCGGGGAGACGTTCAGCCTCAACGGCGCCACTGAGCCCCGCGATGCGAGCCACGGCTACGTGGAAGCCGGCATCATCTCCGACGGCCACGCTTCGCGCGGCATCGGTGGCGGCGTCTCACAGGTGGCCACCACGCTGTACAACGCGGCGTACTTCGCCGGGATGGTCGACGTGGCGCACAAGGAGCACAGCTTCTACATCAGCCGGTACCCGGCCGGTCGTGAGGCCACCGTCTTCGAGGGTTCCATCGATCTGAAGTTCCGCAACGACAACCCCACGGGCGTGCTGATCCAGACGGTGTGGACGCCGAGTTCGCTGACCGTGCGGCTCTACGGCACGAAGGTCTACGACGTCACGTCGACGCCGGGCCCGCGCACCAAGCCGACGAGTCCGAAAACGATCACGATCCCGGCCGGAGAGCCGTGCAGCCCGAGCCAGGGCGCACCTGGTTTCACCGTCACCGACACCCGCACGCTTCGCAACGTCAGCACCGGCGAGTCGCGCAACGAGACTCGGACCGTCCGGTACAACCCGTCTCCGATTGTTGCGTGCGGAGGGTGAGCGCCGGCGTACCTCAGTAACCCACTCGTGGCTCGGGTCTTCCGCGAAACGGGTCACAGTTCGTACTCTCGGTCCAATGGCGCCAAAGGATCGAGGGTTGGACATGCGAATCGCGGACGTGCTGCGGAGCAAGGGCACCAACGTGGCCACAGTCGACCCCACGGCCACTGTCGCCGAGTTGATCGGTGAGCTGGCCTCCCACAATGTCGGGGCGCTGCCCGTCGTCGAGGGCGGGCAGCTGGTGGGGATCGTCTCCGAGCGCGACGTCGTGCGCAGGCTGCACGCCGACGGACCGGGGCTGCTCGAGGCCAGGGTCGGGGACATCATGATCCCCGGTGTCACCACCTGTGCGCCCGGCGACAGCGTGTCCGACATCGCCGCTGTGATGACCAACCGCCGGTTCCGGCACCTGCCCGTGGTGGTCGACGGCAAGCTGGCCGGCATCGTCAGCATCGGCGACCTGGTCAAGGCGAGGATCGACCTGCTCGAGTCCGAGCGCGAGCAGCTGCAGAGCTACATCGCCGGCTGACGAAACGAACGGCGCCCTCGTCCGGACCCACCGGACGAGAGCGCCGTCGGTGCTGCTCAGAATGCTGCTTCCGCCAGCTCCATCAGTGAGTTGTCCGCCGTCTCGACCACCACGCGCTGGGCGGTGAGCTGCGGGAGCACCGTCTTGGCGAAGAACCGGGCGACGGCTACCTTGCCCTCGTAGAAGGCCCCGTCCTTGGATGCGCCGGTCGTGGCCGGGCCATCCTCGCCGAGCGCGATGAGCGCCACCTCGGCCTGGCGTAGCAGCAGCCATCCGATCAGCAGGTCGCCGACGGCCATCAGCAGCCGCACGGTGTGCTGCCCGGCCTTGTAGATGCTCGACGGGTCCTCGGCGGAGGCCATCAGGTAGCCCGTGAGCGCCCCCAACATGCCCTGCACGTCGGCGAGGGCCACGCCGAGCAGCGCGCGCTCCTCCTTCAACCGGCCGTTGCCTGCTGTGCCCATGAGGTCCGGGGCGTCGAGGAATGCCTGGATCTCGCCGGCCACGTGGGCGAGCGCCTGCCCGTTGTCCCGCTCGATCT
>DASRSC010000330.1:0-5123 GCA_035695525.1 Pseudonocardia sp.
CCGCGAAGGAGCAGACCCTCGAGGTGCTCGCCGACGGCGTCTACGCGCTGACGGCGGACGGCGACCCCAACATCGGTGCCGTCGAGGGTGAGGACTTCCTCGTCTGCTTCGAGGCGCTCGCCACTCCCGTCGCGGCGCGGAAATGGCTGGCCCGGCTACGCGAGCACACCGACAAGCCGGTGCGCTACCTCGTGCTCAGCCACTATCACGCCGTGCGGGTGCTCGGTGCCTCCGCGTTCGACGCCGAGGTGATCGTCGCCCACGAGAACACCAGGGCGCTGGTGGCGGAGCGGGGCAAGGAGGACTGGGAGAGCGAGTTCGCGCGGATGCCGCGCCTCGCCGACGGCGCCGACTCCGTACCCGGTCTCACCTGGCCCACCCTCACCTTCTCCGACCGCATGACGATCGACCTGGGCGGTGACCGGGGTGACCTGGTGCTGCAGTACTGCGGGCGCGGGCACACCGAGGGCGACATCGTGGCCTGGCTGCCGCGGCACCGGATCCTGTTCGCCGGCGATCTCGTGGAGGCCGAGGCAGCGCTCTACACCGGCGACGCGTTCCACCGCGACTGGGCCGGCGCGACGCTGGACCGGGTGGCGGCGATGGGGGCCGAGATGCTGGTCGGCGGGCGCGGCGGCGTGAGCCACGGGGCCCCTGCCGTCGGGTCGGCCATTGCCCAGACGCGGCATTTCCTGCAGGTGCTGATCACCGAGGTAGGAGCCGTGCAGCAGCACGGCGGCACGCTGAAGGAGGCGTTCGAGCGCAGCCACGGCGCGCTGCACGAGCGGTACGGGCGGTGGCCGATCTTCGAGCACTGCCTGCCCTTCGACGTCTCCCGCCTCTGGGACGAGCTGTCGGGCGTCGAGCGTCCGATCATCTGGACGGCGGAACGCGACCAGGAGGTCTGGGACCAGCTCCAGTCATGAACCGGGTCGTCGTCATCGGGAACGGGCCGGTCGGTCAGACCGCCGCATTGCTGCTCGCCCGGTGGGGCGTGGCGACGGTGGTGCTCGACCAGCGGCCCGTCCGGGACCGCGTCGGCTCGAAGGCGATCTGTCAGCAGCGCGATGTGCTCGACGTCTGGGATGCCGTCGATGCCGGAGCTCGGATTGCGGCCGAGGGCATCACCTGGACCACTGCTCGGACCTTCCACCGTGGTGCGGAGCTGTTCAGCCACACCTTCGTCGACGCAGGCTGCTCACCGTTCCCGCCGTTCGTGAACATCTCGCAGTCGCGCATCGAGGAGATCCTCGACGAGTGCATCGGTGCGCAGCCACTGATCGAGGTGCGGTGGGGGAGGCGGGTCACCTCGCTCCTGCAGGACGCCGACGGGGTGGTGCTGGCTTGTGACGACGGCACGCAGGTGCAGGCGTCGTTCGTGGTCGCGTGCACTGGGGCGCGGTGCGACGAGCTGCGCGCCCAGCTCGGTATCAGCTTCGACGGCCACTCCTTCGACGATCGCTTCCTCATCTGCGACATCCGTGCCGACCTGCCCGAATGGGCTACCGAGCGGCACTTCCACTTCGACCCCGCATGGAACCCGGGCCGGCAGGTGCTGCTGCATCCCTGCCCGGACTCGACGTTCCGCATCGACTGGCAACTGCCCTCTGACTACGACCTGGACGTCGACGAGAACTCTGGCGCGCTGCACCGGCGCATCCGTGCGGTGATCGGCGACCGGCCGTACGAGGTCCTCTGGAAGTCGGTGTACCGCTTCCAGTCGCGTTGCGTCGACCGGATGCGCGTCGGGCGGGTGCTGCTGGCCGGGGACGCTGCGCACCTGGTGTCGCCGTTCGGTGCGCGCGGCCTCAACTCCGGGGTGGCGGACGCTGAGAACGCCGCCTGGAAGATCGCGTTCGTGGTTCAGGGCTGGGCCCCGGTGGACCTGCTGGAGAGCTACCACCACGAGCGGCACGCCGCGGCGCGGGAGAACCTCGAGATCACCACGGCGACGATGGACTTCCTCACCCCGCGGAGCGCTGCGCAGGTGGCGCACCGCCACCACGTGCTCTCCCGCGCCGGTCACGATCCCGCCGCTCGCGCCCTCGTCGACTCCGGGCGGCTCGCGGAGCCGTTCTGGTACGTCGACTCGCCGCTCACCACGCCGAGCCCCGCCCGTCCGTTCATCGGCAGGCCGCCCCGGGGGACGGTGCCGCCCGCGGGGCCCGGGATCCTGGTACCCGATGCGCCGGTGCTCGTGCGCGGAGACGAGGGCTCTGGCACTCGTATCCACGCACGGCGGTTCCGACAGCTCGCGCGCGAGGGGCTCCTACTGCTGGTCGCACCGGGCGCCGACGCCGCCGCGGCGAAGGCGGCCACGCAGGGTGCCGAAGCCCCGGTGCGGGTCCTGGAGCTCGCGGCGATCGACCAGACCGGCGCGCTCGGTGCCGCGCTGGATGCGCGGCCGGGGGACGTCTGGATGGTGCGACCGGACGCGCACGTCGCCGCCGTGCTCGAGCATCCGACGTCGGCCATCATCCAGACTGCGCTGCATCGCGCGCTGGCCACCACCGACCGTGAGGAGGACGACCATGGCGTACTACCGACGGTCCGGTGAGGTGCCGCCCAAGCGGCACACGCAGCACCGGACGCCCGACGGAGGGCTCTACTACGAGGAGCTGATGGGGGAGGAGGGCTTCTCGTCCGACTCCGCGTTGCTCTACCACCGCGGCATCCCGTCGGCGATCGTCGACGCGAGCCCGTGGGAGCTGCCCGCCGTCGACACCACGCCGAACCACCCGCTGGTCCCGCGGCACCTCAAGCTGCACGAGCTGTTCCCCGGCGAGGACTGGAAGGCCGTGGACGCCGTCACGGGGCGCAGGCTCGTGCTCGGCAACGCCGACGTCCGGATCTCCTATGTCGTGGCTGGCGAGGCGTCGCCGCTCTACCGCAACGCGATCGGTGACGAGTGCGTCTACGTCGAGTCGGGGGCGGCCACCGTCGAGACGGTGTTCGGCACGCTCGACGCGCGGCAGGGCGACTACGTGCTGCTGCCGCGGGCGACGACGCACCGCTGGCTGCCCGTCGGCGCCGCACCGCTGCGCCTGTACGTGATCGAGGCGGCCTCGCACATCACCCCGCCAGGGCGCTACCTCTCCCGCTTCGGTCAGCTGCTGGAGAGCGCGCCCTACTGCGAGCGTGACCTGCACGGTCCGGCCGAGCCGCTGCTCGTCGACGGCACAGACGTCGAGGTGCTGGTGAAGCACCGCGGCAGCCAGGGGATCACCGGCACCCGTTACGTCTGTCCGACGCACCCGTTCGACGTCGTCGGCTGGGACGGCTGCATGTACCCCTACACGTTCAACGTCAACGACTTCGAGCCGATCACCGGCCGGGTGCACCAGCCTCCGCCGGTGCACCAGGTGTTCGAGGGCGCCGGTTTCGTGATCTGCAACTTCGTGCCGCGCAAGGTCGACTACCACCCGCTGTCGATCCCGGTGCCGTACTACCACTCCAATGTGGACTCGGACGAGGTGATGTTCTACTGCGGCGGGAGCTACGAGGCCCGCAAGGGATCGGGCATCGGGCAGGGTTCGATCTCGCTGCACCCCGGCGGTCACAGTCACGGTCCGCAGCCGGGATCGTACGAGCGCAGCATCGGGGTGCAGCAGGTCGACGAGCTCGCCGTCATGGTCGACACGTTCCGGCCGCTGGAGCTCGGCGAGGGCGGGCGGGCCGCCGAGGACTCGGGCTATGCCTGGACCTGGTCGGGACGGGGACCCCGTTCGTGATCGAACTCCCCGGCAGCACGCTGTTCGGCCCGGCGAACCTGCCCTACGGGGTGTTCTCCGTGCCGGGCGACCGGCGGCGGCGGATCGGCGTCGCGATCGGTGACCACGTGCTCGACGTCGCCCCGCTCGCGGATGCGTCGGACTGCGGCGCTGAGCTGGCGCGGCTGCTCGCCGCGCCGGTGCTCAACCCGCTGCTCGCAGCCGGTCGCCCCACGTGGACCGAGCTGCGTGCCCGCCTCACCGACTGGATCCACGGCCCCGCCGACGTGCTGCGGCCGCACCTGCTGGCGGTCGAGGAGGTGGAGCTGCACCTGCCCGTCGACGTCGGGGACTACGTCGACTTCTACGCCAGCGAGCACCACGCCACGAACGTCGGCCGTATCTTCCGGCCCGGCTCGGAGCCGCTCACGCCGAACTGGAAACACCTCCCGATCGGCTACCACGGACGCAGCGGCACCATCGTCGTGTCCGGCACCGACATCGTCCGTCCACAGGGACAGCGCCGGGGCGACGCCGGGCCGGAGTTCGGTCCGTCGACGCGGCTGGACATCGAGGCCGAGGTCGGCTTCGTCCTCGGCGGGGCCACGCGGATGGGGGAGTCGGTCGCGGTCGCCGACGTCGCCGCGCACGTGTTCGGGGTGTTCCTGCTCAACGACTGGTCCGCACGCGACATCCAGGCCTGGGAGTCCACGCCGCTCGGGCCGTTCCTCGGCAAGTCCTTCGCCACGTCCGTCTCGCCGTGGGTGGTGCCGCTGGACGCGCTCGACGCGGCGCGGGTCGCCCCGCCGCCGCGCGACCCGCCACTGCTGCCCTACCTGCGCGACGTCGACGACCGTGGGCTGGACCTCGAGCTGGAGGTGGCCCTCAACGGTTACGTCGTGTCCCGGCCGCCGTTCGCCGGTATGTACTGGACGGCGGCGCAGCAGCTCGCGCACCTGACCGTCAACGGGGCGTCGGTGCGTCCGGGCGACGTTCTCGCGAGCGGGACCGTCTCCGGCCCGGAGAAAGAGCAGCGCGGCTCGCTGCTCGAGCTGAGCTGGGGCGGCACCGAGCCGATCCCGCTGCCCGCCGGCGACACCCGCACGTTCCTCCAGGACGGCGACGAGATCACGATCACCGCCACGGCCCCCGGGACGGCCGGTAGCCGCATCGGCCTGGGCGAGGTCCGCGGCCGCGTCCTGCCGGCCCGCCCCTGACCGCGCGACCCCGGCGCCTCCGCAGCGTGGCTGTGGACGGGCAGGAGAGCGGCGGCTCAGGGCTGAACCGGGCAACTCAGGGGCGGGATATGGGCGACTCGCGCGGGAGGGGCGACTCGCGGGTTGACGACGGCGGGTCGCTTGCGGGATCCGGGCGGCGTCCCGCGGGACGGGCGTCTCGCGGCGACTCGCGGGC
>DASRSC010000331.1:0-8128 GCA_035695525.1 Pseudonocardia sp.
TGCTCCAGCACTCGTATCCGCGCACGGGCCCGCACGTCAGCCGGTGGCAGCCGGAGGATCCCCAGCCGCAGTAGGCAGCTGGGTGGGGGTGGGGTGCTGGCTCGGCAGCGCGAGCCCCAACCGCACGACGTTGCGCCCGGCGCGCTTGGCGGCGTACAGGGCCGTGTCGGCGATCTGCAACAGGGTCCGCAGGTCGCCACCCTCGGCGGGGGAGACGGCAACGCCGACCGAGACGGTGAGGCCTGCGACCGTCAGCGGGCCGTCGGGGGTGGGGATCTCGACCCGCAGGTTCGCGACGCGCCGCCGGATCCGTTCGGCCACCGCTTCCAGCTCTACCGAGCCGCTGCCCTCCAGGCCGGCGAGCAGGACCACGAACTCCTCGCCGCCGAACCGCCCCACGAGGTCACGATCGCGCACCTCGGTGCGCATCGCGTCGGCCACGGCCGCGAGCACCTGGTCACCAGCGAGGTGACCATGTGTGTCGTTGACCGCCTTGAAGTGGTCCAGGTCGAGGACGAGCACGCCGCGCGGGCCGTCGTGCCGGTTCGAGCGCCGTAGTGCGCGTTCGGCCTGGGCGTGCCAGGCAGCGGCGTTGAGCAGTCCGGTCTTGCCGTCGGTGCTGGCCGCCTCCTCGAGCTGCCGCACGAGGACGGCCCGGTGCAGGACCAACAGGGGCGGCAGGACGAGCAGGACGAGCCACGGGTTGATGCCGATGGCGATGGCCGTGATGGCCCCGAGGCAGAGGGTCGCTATCTCGAGCACGTTCTCGTCCCATGGCGCGAACACCTTGGAGAGCTCGGCCTGGGGGGTGCTCACCGCGATCGCGCCGGCGACCAGGCAGCTGTTGACGGTGGTGTAGACGAGCAGGGCGAGCGCCAACGCCCACAGTTGCCGGTTGCTGCCGGCCTCGGCCGGTCCGCCTGCACGCTCGAGCACGGTGGCGGACGCGAGACACGCGAGCACCACGGTGGCGGAGCTGAAGATTTGACGGTAGAGGGGAACGCGCAGCCGCCATGCCCGCCACCACAGGTGGCAGTGGACGATCACGGCCACGAGCGCCGCGTAGGAGGCGGGCAGAGCGACCGCCGCCGCGAAGGTCCACACCGAGCTCAGGTCGACGTGGTTGCCCTCGGTGACCCGGCGCCGGACGCGCTCGACGCCCACGGCGACCTCCGTGTGCGCGATGCCGAGCAGGCACAGGACGCCGGCGACCTGGAGTTGGGCGGGCGTCGGCGGGGCCTGGCCGAGCAGCCCGAGGACGACGAGCGCGGCCGAGGTGGCCTCGACCAGCAGCACAGGCGCGAGAAGCCGGGTCGGGAGCGACCAGATGGCCCACCGACGAACAGCATTCGGGTGGGCCCGGGAACTGCCCGCCTCCGTGGCTCCTTCAGATCCCATCCGCGCTCTCTGTCCGCTGGGCGACGAAGGGAGCGTAGTGCAGCCCGGCGGCGATGACTACCCGCACGGGCGGTATCACGAAGCGCTCGTGTCACAGTGAAGCGGCTCGGAGCGACAGGCCGTAACGACCCCCCTTCCGGGTCAGTGAGGTAGGCCGAATGCACGGCGCCCGTGTGGCCCAATCGGCGCAAACTGGCGTCGATATGCAACATAGTCCCGCGCTCGGTTCGAACGACTTGTGCGGGAGAGCCTCGCGCAACGCTCGCACACCCGTAATTCGACTGCGCACCGCAAGACCGGAACCTCTCGGAGGCCGCGGCGTCGCGTACGAACGAGGCGAGGAGGTAGGCGCCATGCGCAACCACAACTGGTGAATCGAACGACCAACCCCATCCACAGGAGGGAGTGCAGACGTGCGCAACCACAACTGGTGAACCGACCACGTCCACACCGACCCGGCCAAGGAGATGCCCGTGCGCAACCACAACTGGTGAGCCCACCCCGACCCGTCGATCCGCTGCTTCGGCCCGGGCCTACGCCCGGCCACGCCCGCCCTGCCAAGGAGAAGCCCGTGCGCAACCACAACTGGTGAACCCGCTCTGTCATCCCCGTCGAGCCGAAGGAGGACCGGCATGCGCAACCACAACTGGTGAAGGAATTTCGCGACACCCACTCGACGACCCGAGTTAGCAATGGGCAACCAATTGGTGATCACGATCCGCTACCGCGTCGCGGTGGGAAAAGAGGCAGCTATGCCTAACCACAACTGGTGAGCGCACACGAGCACTTCGGACCTCGAGAGGAGGCTCTGCATGCGCAACCACAACTGGTGAACACGACCAGGTTCCCGCTGCCCGGAGGAGAACCCGTGCGCAACCACAACTGGTGACCCCGCACCCGCCAACCGGCCGATCGGAGGAGCACCCGTAGTGCGCAACCACAACTGGTGAGCAGGCCCATCACCCGCCACCCCGGGAAGGAGCGCGACGTGCGCAACCACAACTGGTGACCCCGACCCACGGCTCACCCCACACGGAGGAGTACGCGCCATGCGCAACCACAACTGGTGACGTCAGGCAGATCGGGCAGGCAGATCACGTCGGCCCGCGGGGCTATCGGCCAGTATCAGCCGCTTGCCAGCACGGTCGTGTCGGCCGGCTCGCGGTGGTGCCGGTTGGCCCGGTGCCACGCCACGGCGGCTCCCAGCGACAGCAGCGCTCCCACCGCACCAGCCACCGCGATGGCGGTGGACGGGTCCCACTCGTCGGCCAGGACCCCGCCGATGAGCACGGCCGCACCCTGTGCCGCGATGATGCCGGACGCCGCGACCCCGATCGCTCGTCCGCGACCCACCACCGGCGTCGCCCTGACGAAGCTCGCCTGGGTCTGCAGGAGGTAGGCGGTGGACAACATCCCCGACACCGCCCACAGCACGAGCGTGAGGGGAACGGCGGGACGGAACAGGCAGAGCACCAGCGGCAGCCCGGCCCCGACAGCGAGCACCCCGACTATGCGCGCCCGCGTCTGCGCCGGGACGAACCGCACGAACAGCCATGCGCCGATCACGCTCCCGAGCGGGTCGGCTGCCATCAGTACTCCGACGACTGCGGGGCCCGCGCCGAGCTGGTCCGCGTAGGGCGCCGCGAGCCCCTCGGGCACGACGTACCAGCCGACGAGCCACGCGAGCAGCACGAGCGCGCGCCGCCGGGGGTCGGCGGCGATCTCGAACAGTGCGGCGACGGCGCCGCGGAGGCCTCCGACGGGGGCGTCGGCGCCGGCAGCGGCGTCGCCCCCTTCCGTGGCACCGGGCCGTGGCCGGTCCGCCAGGCCGGCGCGGACGAGTACCGCCGACAACGAGAACGACGCGGCGTTGCCCAGCAGCGCCATGGACGGGCTGATGGCGGCCACGAGCACCCCACCGCTGGCGAACCCCACCAGCTGTGCACTCTGGCTCGTGATCTGCCGGACCGCGAGCCCCCGCTCGTAGAGCTCCCCGTGCAGGATCTCGGGCAGGAGCGCGCCCTGGGCGGCGGTGTGGGGCGAGCCGAGCAGCACGACGACGACGACGAGCGCACAGAGCGCCCACAGCGGAAGCTGCGGGATCGCCATGGCGCCGACGAGCACGGCGCGCACGACGTCCGACGCGATCATGACCTCACGGCGTCGGTACCGGTCGGCGAGGCCGGCAAGCAGCACCCCGCCGAGCAGCGCGGGCAGGAAGGTGAGTGCGTAGGTGGCGGCTGCCCATGCCGCCGAGCCGGTGCGGCCGTACACCAGAACGGCGAGGGCGACACGCGCCAACTGGTCGCCCGCGATCGACAGCAGCTCGGCCGCCCAGACGACGCGGAACTCCCGCACGCGGAAGACCGCGCCCAGTGCACCATCCGCCATACGGCTCGTTCTCTCCCTCGACACGGTGCCGGGGCCCGCGGACTCAACCGGCTAGCACGCGGCGTAAGCAGTCGTGTTCGCGGCGTCAGCTTGGTCGCGTCATCGTGCCCCGCGCGGCGGGAGGTTCGCAACGCGGGCCGGGACAGGTCGCTCCCGGCCGGGCCCCGGCAGATCTCCGAGGACGTCCTGCAGCGGCACGGCTGGCATCCCGTGCGCCGCGGCCACCTCCGGTTGGACGATGTGGCCGGCTGCCACGTTGACGCCCGCCGCGAGCGCGGGATCGTCGCCGACGGCGCCGGCCAGGCCGCGTCCCGCGAGGGCCAACACGTAGGGCAGGGTGGCGTTGGTGAGCGCACGGGTGGACGTGTTCGGTACCGCGCCCGGCATGTTTGCCACGCAGTAGAAGATCGACTCGTGGACGCCGAACACCGGGTCGTCGTGGGTGGTCGGCCGGGAATCGGCGAAGCAGCCGCCCTGGTCGATCGCGATGTCCACCAGCACCGAACCCGGCCGCATCCGGGAGACGATGTCGTTGGACACCAGGGTCGGCGCCTTCGCCCCCGGTACCAGTACGGCGCCGATGACGAGGTCGGCCCACAGGCAGGCGCGCTCCACCTCATAGGCGTTGCTGGTGATCGTCTGCAGGTGACCGCGGTAGGTGAAGTCGATCTCGCGCAACCGGTTGATGTTCGTGTCGAGCACCATCACCTCGGCCTGCATCCCCACCGCGATGCTGGCGGCGTTCATCCCCGAGACACCGGCCCCGATGACGGCGACCTTCCCGGCCGGGACCCCGGACACCCCGCCGAGCAGCACACCCCTCCCACCGGCGGTGCGTTGCAGGTGGTGGGCGCCGACCTGCGGGGCCATCCGGCCCGCCACCTCGCTCATCGGGGCAAGCAGGGGCAGCGACCCGTCCGGCAGCCGCACGGTCTCGTACGCGACGGCGGTGGTACCGGCGGTGACGAGCGCGTCCGTGCACTCCTTCGAGGCGGCGAGGTGCAGGTAGGTGAAGAGCACCTGGTCGGCGCGCAGCCGGTGGTACTCCTGCGGCACCGGCTCCTTCACCTTCAGCAGGAGCTCCGCGGCACCCCACACCTCGTCGGGGTCGGCGCTGGTGCGGGCCCCCGCGGCACGGAAGTCGTCGTCGGGTAGACCTGCGCCCGCCCCGGCGTCGCGCTCGACGAGCACCTCGTGGCCCCTGCTCGTCAGCTCCTGCACGCCGGCCGGAGTGATCGCCACCCGGTACTCGTGGTTCTTGACCTCGCGCGGGACTCCAACCAGCATCCGGGGATCCTGCCTTACTCGGCGCCTGCCGTCAGGGTGAGCAGGTCGCCCACGTGGGCGATCTCGTTGACGGTGCGCACCGCCCGACGGCCGTCCCGGCCCGCGAGGATCCGGGTGATCCCGGTGTAGTCCAGCGGGAACGTCAGCGGGCGGTCGAGCCGCAGAAGGTGCGCGAGCCAGGTGTTCACCACCCCGGCATGCGCGACGACCACGGCAGTCTCCCGGCCGGGGTGCGCCGCGATGATCCGCTCGAACGCCGCGTCGACCCGCGCGGTGAACGCCGGGACGTCGACGTAAGCAGGTAACAGGCCGGCACGCATCCGCTCCCAGGCGGCCGGGTCGAGCCGGGCCATCTCGTGGACGGGGACGTAGTGATCGGAGTCGGCGTCGTACTCGCGCAGGTCCTCGACGATCTCGGGGTCACGCCCGAGCACAGCGGCAAGTGGCGCCGCCGTGCCGCGTGCCCTGGCCAGCGGGCTGACGTAGAGCCCGGCGACGTCGTCGGGCGCGAGCGCGTCGACGAGCCGCGCGGCCTGCCGCTCCCCCAGCTCCGTCAGCCCGGGGTCGGCGGGTCCGCCGGGCCGGTCGGCCTCCGCGAGGTCGGACGCGTGGATGCGCTCCGGCAACGCGTGCCGGACCAGGACCAGCTGCACCTCGTCAGCCGGGCACGTTGTCGGAGTGGCCGGCCGCGCGCAGGGCGCCGCGCAGGGCATCGGCGTGCGCGTCCTGCTCCGCGTCGTCCACGGACTTCGCGGCCCTGGCGAAGTCGAAGTCGGCCATCTCCCAGGCGGGGAAGACGTGCAGGTGCAGGTGCGGCACCTCGAAGCCGACGACCACCAGCCCCACCCGCGGCGGCTCCCAGACGCTGCGCTGCGCCGCACCGATCGCATGCGCCACGGACGTCAGGTGGGCGAGCAGGCCGGGCTCGGCATCGGTCCACTGGTCGACCTCCTCGCGCGGCACGACCAGCGTGTGGCCGGGCCCGAGTGGGTTGATCGACAGGAACCCGACGGCACGGTCGTCGGACCAGACGAAACGCCCGGGCAGCTCGCCGTCGATGATCTTCGAGAAGAGGGTGCTCATCAGATGCGACCCTAGCGCCCGTGCGTGGACGGCTAGGGTCGGAGCATGGCCAGGACCATCGCCACGAACACCACCGTCGACCGCGACGAGCTCACCGAGTTCCTCCGGCCGCGCCACCACGTGATCCTCTTGACGCCGCGCAACGACGGCGGTTGGCAGGGCTCGCCGGTCACGTCCGGGGTGGACGCCGAGGGCCGCATCGTCATCTCCACCTACCCCGACCGGGCAAAGGCGGGCAACGTCGCGCGGCACGGGAAGGCCGCTGTCGTGGTGCTGTCGGACGACTTCGACGGCCCGTGGGTGCAGGTCGACGGCGACGCCGAGCTGATCACCCTCCCCGACGCACTCGAACCGCTCGTCGACTACTTCCGCTCGATCTCCGGCGAGCATCCCGACTGGGACGAGTACCGTGCCGCGATGACCACGCAGGGCAAGGCCCTGATCAGGATCACACCCACCCGGTGGAGCCCGATCGCCACCGGCGGGTTCCCCGCCCGTCTGGGGTGACGCTCCGCCGCATCCGGCGGACCGTGGGGGTACGCCGGTAACCTCTTCCGGACGGACCAGCGCTGCTCCGCGCCAGTGGTCGATCGAACGAACGGCCGCGGCCGGACAACGACTCACGAAACACCGGAGGACTTCATGCGGCCGTGGCCAGGTCACGCCTACCCGCTGGGCGCCACCTACGACGGCTCGGGCACGAACTTCGCGATCTTCTCGGAGGTCGCGGAGAACGTGGAGCTCTGCCTCTTCAGCAGCCGTGGCAAGGAGGAGCGGATCCCGCTCACCGAGGTCGACGGCTTCGTCTGGCACGGGTACCTGCCCAACGTGGAGCCCGGGCAGCGCTACGGCTACCGGGTGCACGGGCCCTACGACCCGGCAAAGGCCCTCCGGTGCAACCCGAACAAGCTGCTCATCGACCCCTACGCGAAGGCCGTCGACGGCCCCGTGGAGTGGGACGAGGCCGTGTTCGGCTACCCGTTCGGCGACCCCGAGGGTCGCAACGACGCCGACTCCGCGCGGTTCGTGCCCAAGTCCGTGGTGGTCAACCCGTTCTTCGACTGGGGAACCGACCGCTCGCCACGCATCCCCTACCACGAGACGGTCATCTACGAGGCGCACGTCAAGGGCCTCACCATCGCGCACCCGGAGATTCCTGAGCAGCTGCGCGGCACGTACACGGGGCTCGCGCACCCGGTGATGATCGATCACCTCAAGAACCTCGGCGTGACGGCCGTGGAGCTCATGCCGGTGCACGAGTTCCTCGACGACCACCACCTGCAGGAGAAGGGGCTCGCCAACTACTGGGGCTACAACACCATCGCCTTCCTCGCCCCGCACCACGCCTACGCCATGCCTGGCCTGCGCCCCGGCAACCAGGTGCAGGAGTTCAAGGCGATGGTTCGCGACCTGCACGACGCAGGCATCGAGGTGATCCTCGACGTGGTCTACAACCACACCGCCGAGGGCAACCACATGGGCCCCACGCTGTCTCTGCGCGGCATCGACAACGCCGCCTACTACCGCCTCGTCGAGGACGACCCGCGGTACTACATGGACTACACCGGCACGGGCAACTCGCTCAACGTGCGCAACCCCCACACGCTGCAGCTGATCATGGACTCGCTGCGGTACTGGGTCACCGAGATGCACGTCGACGGGTTCCGCTTCGACCTCGCGTCCACCCTCGCCCGCGAGTTCTACGACGTCGACCGGCTGTCGGTGTTCTTCGACCTCGTGCAGCAGGACCCGGTGATCAGCCAGGCCAAGCTCATCGCCGAGCCGTGGGACGTCGGCCCCGGCGGCTACCAGGTGGGCAATTTCCCGCCGCTGTGGACGGAGTGGAACGGCAAGTACCGCGACACCGTGCGCGACTTCTGGCGGGGCGAGCCGGGCACCATCGGCGAGTTCGCCTCCCGGCTCACCGGCTCCTCGGACCTGTACCAGCACGACGGTCGCCGGCCCTATG
>DASRSC010000332.1:0-16868 GCA_035695525.1 Pseudonocardia sp.
GATTCGCTCATCGAGGTCTGGCAGGCCAATAGCGGCGGCAGGTACCGCCACCTGAACGACCAGTGGCCGGCCCCGCTCGATCCGCACTTCAACGGTCTCGGCCGCACCGTCACGGACGCGAACTGGCACTACCGGTTCGTCACCATCAAGCCCGGCGCCTACCCGTGGGGCAACCACCACAACGCCTGGCGCCCTGCGCACATCCACTTCTCGTTGTTCGGCCGCTCGTTCACGCAGCGGCTCGTGACCCAGATGTACTTCCCGGACGACCCGCTGTTCGGCCAGGACCCGATCTTCAACTCCGTGCCCGATCCCGCTGCCCGGCAGCGGATGATCTCGACATTCGACCTGGGCGCCACCCGCCCGGAGTGGGCGCTGGCGTACCGCTTCGACATCGTGCTCCGCGGCCGCGAGCAGACCCCGTTCGAGGAGCCGCATGAGTGAGCTGCTGACCCCGTCACAGACCGTCGGGCCGTTCCTGAGCCTCGGGCTGACCTGGCCCGAGGGGTACCTCGTCGTCCCGCCCGGAACACCGGGGGCGATCCGGATCGCCGGCGTGCTCACCGACGGTGCGGGCGCACCCGTCGGCGACGGCCTGATCGAGACCTGGCAGGCCGACGCCGACGGCCGGTTCGACCACCCGGACGACCCGCGGGGGGCCTCCTGGTCGGGGTTCCGGGGCTTCGGGCGCTGCGCCACCGACGCCGAGGGTCGCTTCGAGATCATCACGGTCAAGCCCGGTCTGCTCGGTGACGGGCAGGCCCCGCACATCGATGTCACGGTGCTGGCCCGCGGACTGCTCGACCGTGTCGTCACGAGGATCTACTTCCCCGACGAGGCCGCCGCCAACGCGGCCGACCCGCTGCTCGGCTCGCTTCCGCCCGAGCGCGCCGCCACGCTGGTGGCGCAGGAGGCGGGCCAGGGCGAGCTGCGCTTCGACATCCGCCTCCAGGGCGAGGGCGAGACGGTCTTCCTGGCCGTCTGACTGCCGTCTTGCCCCGCTCCGTCCCCGTGTTCCCGATCACTTCACGATGTGGCGACGAACCGGAATCGATGATCGCTCACAGCGTTGTCACAGGTGAGGGACAGCGCGAACTTCGGTTCCCCTGCGATAAAGGGATCACGAGGTTCGCGGAGTTGTGGGGGGACGTGGTCGAGGTGGGGGGCGCAGCGCTTGCGGTGACCGTGCCGCTGGACGAGATGTCGAGGGCGTCCAGGGTGCGGCTGCGGCACCCGTTGCTGGTGCAGGTGGTCCGGTACATGATCGTCGGTGGCCTCGGCACCGTCGTGAACGCCGTGATCTTCCTGGTGCTGCGGACGTGGTGGGACACCATGCCGGCCAACCTCGTCGCCCTCGTGCTGAGCACAGCGGTGAGCACCGAGGTGAACCGGCGGTTCACCTTCGGCGGCATCGAGGTCCACCGGTGGCGGTCCTACGTGCAGAGCGGCGGCACGGTGCTGTTCTACGCGTTCTACAGCTCCACGGTGCTGATGCTCCTCGACGGGGTTGTCGACTCGCCGACGGCGTGGGAGCAGACGGTGGTGGTGGCCGTGGCGAGCGTGCTCGGCGGACTGATCCGGTTCCTCGTGCTGCGGTACTGGGTCTTCGGCCCGGACGACCACGACGAGGCGGGGATCGCGCACACCGGCGGTCTGCGGCCTACATTGCGACCATGACTGCCACGCAGCCCGCCACGGAGGCGTTCGAGCGCGAACCGGTGGCGCTCACCGAGCGGATCACTGACGACGGGTCTTCGCGCTGGCCGGTGGAACCGGGGCGCTACCGGCTGATCGTTGCCAGGGCATGCCCGTGGGCAAACCGCAGCGTCATCGTCCGCAGGCTGCTCGGGCTGGAGCCGGTGCTGTCGATGGGCATCGCCGGACCCCTGCACGACGAGCGGAGTTGGCGGTTCCACCTCGACCCCGACAACCGGGACCCGGTGCTCGGCATCGAGTACCTCGGCGAGGCCTACCGCAAGGCCGACCCCGACTTCGACGCCGGCATCACCGTGCCCGCGGTCGTGGAGATCGCCAGCGGGAAGGTGGTGACCAACGGGTTCCAGCAGCTCACCCTCGACCTCTCCACGCAGTGGACGGCTCACCACCGCGACGGCGCGCCCGACCTCTACCCGGAGGAGCAGCGCGCGGAGATCGACGAGATCAACGAGGCCGTCTACCACGACGTCAACAACGGCGTCTACAAGTGCGGCTTCGCGAAGGGGCAGGCGTCGTACGAGCGTGCCTACCGGGGGCTGTTCGCCCGGCTCGATGCGCTGTCGGAGCGGCTTGCCACCCGGCGCTACCTCGTGGGCGACACGATCACCGAGGCCGACGTGCGGCTGTGGGTCACACTGGTGCGCTTCGACGCCGCCTACCACGGCCATTTCAAGTGCAACCGCCAGCAGCTGGCCGAGATGCCGGTGCTGTGGGCGTACGCGCGCGACCTGTTCCAGACGCCCGGCTTCGGTGACACGATCGACTTCGAGCAGATCAAGCAGCACTACTACGGCGTGCACACCCAGATCAACCCGTCAGGAATCGTGCCGCTCGGGCCCGACCCGAGCGGCTGGCTCACCCCGCACGGGCGGGAGGAGCTCGGCGGCCGCCCGTTCGGGAACGGCACCCCGCCCGGGCCGCCAGCGGACGACGAGCGCGTGCCGCCGATCAGCTGAGCAGCTCGTAGCCGGCGCCTGCCACCTCGTCGGTCGCGGTGGCGCGCCGGTCGAGGCTCAGCAGCACGGCGCCGGCCTGGCCGGCGCTGAGCGCGACCACGAGGTCGTACACCGCGCCCCCGACGATGCCCGAGCGTCGTGCCGCCGCGAGGAGGTCGGAGGGCGGGGCGCCCTGCAGTCGCGGGGTCGACGGGGGAAGTGGCCGCTGAGGAAGGCCGTGACGAGAGGCGCAGGCACCCGCTGCTGCGGCGGCGGGACGGGATATCGGCTCGGTAGGTTGGGTAAATGCCTCCACCACCGGTAGTTATGTTGCTGTGCGGAAGCCTGCGGGCCGGTTCCTCCAACGACTCCGTGCTGCGCACCGCACAGGCCGTCGCTCCCGCACAGGTGAGTGCCGCCTACTACAGGGGGCTGGCGGAGCTTCCGCATTTCAATCCCGACGACGACACCGATCCCCTGCCGGCTCCCGTGGCCGAGCTGCGTGCGGCGATCTCGGAAGCGGCCGCGATCCTGATCTGCACCCCGGAGTACGCGGGCACCCTGCCTGGTTCGTTCAAGAACCTGCTGGACTGGACCGTCGGCGGCACCGAGATCTGCGACAAGCCGGTGGCCTGGGTCGACGCGGCCGCCATCGGCCGTGGTCACGGTGCCGAGGCCACGCTGCGGGCGGTACTCGGTTACACCGGTGCCCACATCGTGGAGGCGGCCTGCGTGAAGATCGTCGTGGATCCTCAGACGGTCGGCGCGGACGGCGTCATCACCGACCCGCGGGTGCGCGAGCAGCTCGTCGGGGTGCTGGCGACGCTGGCCGGGGTCCAGGCACGCAACCCGGAGCTCGACCACGTCTAGTCGACGACGAGGCATTCGCGTGGGAGGGCGACCGGGATGCCGGCCTTCGCGCGCTGGACACCCAGCTGGTGGCCTGAGTCCGCGATCCCGCGCGTGACCCGGGCGACCGCCGGGGGAATGATGGCCGCGATGCCGACCCGTGCGCCGTCTCCGTCGTCCCCGCAGTCGCCAGCGCCGTTGCCGCTGAGTCACGGCCGGGGCCGGACACGTGCCGGTGCCGCCCTGCTGGTGTGTCTCCTCACGGTTATCCTCGCGACACCCGGTGCCGCCGCGGCATCGCCCGCCGACCCGGCGGCCCAGCCCAGCGGTGCGGACCTCGGCCCCGACCGGCTGCCCCACTGCGCTGCCGTGGTCGCCGCGATGTCACCGCGCGACCGGCTCGCGCAGCGGATCATGGTGGGGGTCGACGCCGCCGACCCGGCCACCACCGCCGAGACGGTCCGCGCCACGCAGGTGGGTGGGATCTTCGTGGGCGGCAACGCCACCGCGCTGCTCACCGACCAGGCCCTGCGGGGCGTGCAGGCGATGTCCCGCATCCCGCTCGCCGTCGCCGCGGACGACGAGGGCGGCCGGGTGCAGCGCATCGACGACCTTGACGGCGAGCTGCCCAGCGCCCGGAAGATGGCAGCGCAGCTCACCCCGGAGCAGGTGCAGCAACTCGGCCTCCAGCGGGGCCGGCAGCAGCTCGCCCGCGGTATCACGATGAACCTAGCCCCAGTGGTCGACCTCGGCGGCCAGCCGGCGGGCGCTGTGATCGGGGACCGGTCCTTTGGCACGGACCCCGACACAGTGGCGAGCTACGCGGCCGCGTTCGCGGAGGGCGAGCGGAAGGCGGGCGTGTTCAGCGTGCTCAAGCACTTCCCCGGTCACGGCCGCGCGGTCGGCGACTCGCACAAGGGCCGGGTCACCGCCCCGTCGCTCGACGAGCTGCGCAGCGCCGACCTGAAGCCCTACGCCACCCTGCTGGGCCCGGGCGGCCCACTCGCCGACGGGCGCACCGGCGTGCTCGTCGGGCACCTGGATGTGCCGGGGCTCACCACCGGCCTGCCCAGCTCGCTCACACCCGCGGTCTACCAGCTGCTGCGCACCGAGTACGGCTTCGCCGGGCTCGTGCTCACCGACGACCTGGGCGCCATGAAGGCCGTGACCGGCACGTTCGAGCTCCCCGAGGCCGTCGAACGGGCGCTGGCCGCCGGTGCCGACATGGCGCTGTGGTCCAGCGGCGGCCGCGTCAGCCCGGTGCTGGACGGGCTGGCGCAGGCGCTGGCCGCAGGCCGCATCGACCCCGGGGCGAACGACGCCGCGGTGACGCGCGTCCTGAAGGCCAAGCGCGCCTGCTCCTGATCCCGGCCTACCGGCGGGGGCCCGTCTTCGTCATTCCGCGTTGCACGGCCTCCGCCAGATAGGGGCGCAGGCGCGTCGCCGGGATGATCTCGTGCACCGAGCCGACCCGCTGCGCCCGCTCTACGCTGTGCGCCGCGTCGAACTCGTCGGCCACCTGCCCGAGCTTCTCGGAGCGGACGCCGGGGCGCAGTGCCGCGAGCTCGGCGGTGAGGCGCGCCGCCTCGGACTCCGAGCCGGCCTGCTGGGCCTCGGCGATCCGCGTCTCGAGGTCAGCGATGCGGGGATCGGCGGCGGTGCGTTTGTTCACCTCGCCCGCGAACACGACGGCCGCCGCAGGCGCCCCGCCGAGCACCGACGCGTAGGAGCCCTCGACGGCGGCGATCTCCATGTTGTCGTTGAGCGTCGCGGAGAACACGACGAACGCGCCACCGTGGTAGCGGGAGACCACGCAGAATACGATCGGGCCGTCGAAGTTGACCACCGCCCGGCCGATCTCGGCGCCGTACTCGAGTTGGAGCTGGCGCAACGACTCCGGGGAGCCGTCGAAGCCCGAGAGGTTCGCCAGGATCACCAGTGGCCGGTTGCCGCTGGCCGCGTTGATCGCCCTGGCGGTCTTCTTCGACGACTTCGGGAACAGCGTTCCCGCCGTGAACGCCGTCGGCCCGTCCACCGGCGGCCGCCCGCGGCGGGGGAGCGGACGCGACTCGATGCCGAGCAGCGCGACCGGCTGCCCGCCCAGGTGCGCGTCGAGCACCACCACGCACTCGGCGTCGATCATGTCGACCCAGCGCTCCAGCGTGGGGTGGTCGGCGTCGGCCACCGCGTGCAGCACCGAGCGGATGTCGAACGGCTTCTTGCGCCCCGGGTTCGCCGTGAACACCTCGCCCACCGTCGCGAAGTCGCAGCCCGGGCCGGAGTGCGGGGAGTCGCTGATGTCGCGGTCCACCGGATCGGCGGTATGGGCCGGGCGGGGGAACCGCTCGCCGGGCGCCCGGTAGGTATGCGCGTAGTGCGCGAGCAGCACATCCACCGCACCGGACAGGTCGGGAGCCCAGTACTGCGCTTGCCCGTTCGGGCCCATGATCCGGTCGTAGCCGCCGATGCCGAAGTTGTCCTCTGCGCTCACGCCGCCGGAGTAGTCGAGCGACTGCTTGCCGGTGAGCACCATCGCGCTGTCGGGCGTCATCACGAGGATGCCCTTGGTGTGCATGAGCATTGTCGCCTCGGTGTTCCAGTACGGCTGGGCGCCGACGTTGATGCCGGTGACGATCACGTTGATCTCGCCGCCGTCCTGGGTGAACTCGATGATCCCGCGCAGCACCCGGGAGATCCAGTCCATGTTCTCGGTACCGGAGTCCATCGCGATCTTGGCCCCCGCCGACACCGCGAACCACTCGATCGGCGCCTCGAAACGGCGGGCGAGCTCGATCGCGGCGAGCACGCGCGCGCACTCCGGTTCGGCGAGCGCGCCGAGGGCCTTGGTCGGGTCGCCGATCAGGACGACGCGCGTCATGCCCTCCGGGTAGCGCTGCGACGGAGTCGTCACGGTGCCGAGCACGATGTTGGCGGTGTTGCCGCCCGGCGGACGTTCGACCACGACCGGGGCGCCGCTCGGATCGAGGTCGTACTCGGTGAACACGCCCCGGGCACCGCGCGCGGTGTCGGCGGAGCCACCGTTGTCGGGGTCGCGCAGCAGCATCGGGACCAGCTCGTACGGGTAGACCGCCCCGCGACGGCGCGCCCGGATCACCTTCTGCGCGTAGGCGTCCAGCTCGCGCAGCGGGCCGGTCGGCGGCTCGGTGACCTGGACGGTGAGCCCGGCTCCCGGCGGGCGGGACAACCGCAGCAGGAACTCACGCGGCTCGCCGTTCGCGGTGCCCCCGCGTCCGTCGATGTCCCGTCCGTCGCCGCCGTGGCGGAACTGCACCAGTACCTGCTCCAGGCCGAGCCCCTCGGTGCGCGGCGCGAGGACGCGGACCACCGAGTCCAGCTCGTCGAGCGGCACGTCGACCACCGGCCAGACGTAGAGCAGGACCCGGTTCCAGTCCAGCTTGGCGTCGCCGCTGTCGGCGGCGCGTGCTGAACGCAGGGCATCGAGGCACGAGTCGAGGACGTGCTCCAGCTGCGGCAGCGCCCTGATTCGGCCCTGCTCGTCGCGCAGCACCGTCAGCTCGCGCACGTCGGACAGCGCGATCAGCCTCCGGTCGTCGGGCACGTCCTTGCCCACCGCGCGGAACAGGTGCACGTCGACCGGCGACGGCAGCCGGGTCAGCTCGAACCCGGACAGCCGCCACAGCCCGAGCCGCTCAGCCACCATCGGGTGCAGCCCGCGCAGCGTGCGGTCCTCGACCGGGCGGCGATCAGCCGGGTCGGGCCGGAACGTGAACCAGGCCGACCGCTCATCGCCACCGGGTCTACGCACCGCCACGGCGACGCGTGCGAGCCGGTTGGGCAGCCTGCCGAGCATCGCGCGGATCTTCTCCCCGGAGCGCTCCGGGTCGGCGTCCGGTGCCTCACCGGCGATGACGTAGAGGTCGAGCAATGCGGTGCGGCCCTCCGGCAGCTGCGCGAGCAGCCGGCGCAGGTCGCCCTGCACCGCCATCGGGTCGCCCGCCGGCGGCGCGTCCGGCGCGGTGTGCACCGTGGTGGCCAGCACGACCTGCTCGACCTCGCCCTGGTCGGAGCCGTGCTGGCCGGACCCGTCCTTGAGCGAGTAGGTCGCGGTGAGCAGCGGGCGCCCGCCCCGGTCCTCGACCCGGACGTCGGTCAACGTCCGCACGCGGTAATAGCGCCTTGTCATCACCTCGAGCATCGCCGCGTGGTGCCGCTCGCCGAACACACCGAGGATCGGCTCGGCCGCCGCCACGATCGTGTCGATCTGCGCCGCGCGGACGGTGGGGTCGTCGGACAGCCGGTCCAGCTCCGCGCGCACCTGGGCCTGGCCCGCTGCCCGCTCGGCGGCGATCAGCGGGGCGTCGAAGCAGGTGTAGCGCACGCGGCGGGCCAGTCCACCGACGACGGGGTGCCGCAGCTGCGTGGCCCGGACGAGGCGGTCGAGCGTGCGCTGGTACTCCTCGCGGGCCGACACCGGCAACGACTCGGGGTGGCGCAGCCGCCACTGCAGCAGCTCGAGCACCACCGGAACGTGCGCAGCGGCCCGGCGGTGGGCCAGGAACATCCGGTAGAGCGCGCTGCTCAGCGCGGTCGTCGCGACCGTGCCGGACGGCTCCAGGTCCGGCACGCCGTAGTGCGCGAGCGCACGGCGCAGCTTCTCCCGGAACGACTCCGGCAACCCTTCGGTGTCGGCGTCGCGGGAGCGCAGGTAGGCGTACAGGTACTCCTGCGGGTTGCGGGCCTCCTCGCCGGCCGGGTCGATCTGCTGCGTCTCGTCCTCGGGGCCGCGGCGGTTGCGTGACAGCGCGCTCAGGTCGGCGAAAATGCGCAGGACGGCCGTCTCCCCGGCGAGCACACCGGGGTCGTCCGGAGGGAGCTCGGCACGGGCCGCGGTGAGCGCGGCCAGCAGCGGGCGGGCGTCGCGCTCATCGATGTCGAATCCGAGCACCAGGAACCGCAGCGACATCAGCGCGTCGGCCGCCACAGCCCCGGGGTCAGACCCCACCGCCGGTGGCCCCGCCAGCCCGGACAGATCGGACCGCTCGCCCGGGGCGGTACCTGCGTCGGCGTCGGGCTCCAGGCGGACGAGCTTCGTCCCGCCCTCCACCTGGGTGTTGGGGTCGACGAGCACCTCGCACACCCGCCCTGCGACAGGCGCGCGAAGCGCCGTCTCCAGCTTCATGCTCTCGACGACGGCCACCACGTCGCCTGCCTCGACGACATCGCCCGGCGCGATCGGGATCGAGACCACCATCGCCGGCGCCGGGGCGCGGACGATCCCGGCCTCGCCACCGGAGATGCGGTGCACCGCGCCGTCGACCTCGACGAGGTAGTCCGAGCCCTGAGGCACCGAGAGCACCGCGAAGGTCTGCCCGCCGACGGTGAGCTTGCGCTCGAAGCGCCCCGTGCGCTCCGCGTCGACGTCGACGACGTGACCGTCCACGTCCACCCGGTACCGGTTGCGCCGGGTCTGGGCCACCCGCAGCCGGTAGGACTCGCCCGCCGCGCGTACGTCCACCTGGTGCCATGTCTCGTGCCCCACCTCGGGGCGCCCACGCTCGGCCGAGGCGAACAGCCGCTCGCGCTGCCGCGCAACGTGCTCGTCCTGCGCCTCGACGGCGGTGGCGAGCAGCGCCACGTCGAGCCGCCGGGGCGGGGCGTAGCCACCGGCCATCAGGCTGTCGAGCCAGGTGGTGTCGGTGTCGCCGGAGCGGAGCTCCGGGCGATCCAGCAGGTCGAGCAGGAACGCCTTGTTGGTGGTGCCGCCGTCGATCACCGCGGCGGTCTGGCGCAGCGCCCGGGAGAGCCGCGCACGCGCCTCGCCGCGGTCCCGGCCCCACGCGATCACCTTGGCGATCATCGAGTCGAACTGGGGGGGGATCAGGTCGCCCGTGGTGACGCCGGTGTCCACCCGGATGCCCGGTCCGCTGGGCAGGGCCAGGTGTTCGATGCGACCGGGTGCCGGTGCGAAGCCCTGCTCGGGGTCCTCGGCCGTCAGCCGCGCCTCCATGGCGTGCCCGCGCGCGGGTGGGGCCTCCGGTGCGATGTCCGCGAGCCGGCCGCCCGCGGCGACGTGTAGCTGCAGCTTGACGATGTCGACGCCGGTGGTGACCTCGGTGACCGGATGCTCCACCTGTAGCCGCGTGTTGACCTCCAGGAACGACAGCAGCCGTTCCTTGGGCTCATACAGGAACTCGACCGTGCCGGCGTTGACGTAGCCCGCCGCCCGCACCAGCTCGGCCGCGGACGTCCGCAGCAGCTCCTCCTGCTCGGCGTCGAGCGCGGTGGACGCCGACTCCTCGATCACCTTCTGGTTGCGCCGCTGTACCGAGCAGTCGCGGACCCCGAGCGTCCAGACATCGCCGGTGGCGTCGGCGATCACCTGCACCTCGACGTGGCGCCCGCCGAGGATCGCCCGCTCGAGGAAGACGGTGGCATCGCCCGCGGTCTTCGACGCCTCCGAGCTCGCTCGCTCGAAGGCCTCCTCCAGCTCCTCCGGCGCGTCGACCCGCCGGATACCGCGCCCACCGCCCCCCGCGGTGGCCTTGACCATCAACGGGTAGCCGATCCGTTCCGCGTGCTCCCGGGCGGCCTCGACGTCGGGGACCGGGCCGCCGCTCCACGCGGCCAGCGGCACGCCGACCTCCTCGGCGAGCCGCTTCGCCGCGATCTTGTCGCCGAGCCGCTCCATCACCTCGGGCGACGGCCCGATGAACACGATCCCGAGGTCCCGGCACAGCCGGGCGAAGTCGGCCTTCTCGGAGACGAAGCCCCAGCCCGGCCACACAGCATCGGCCCGCGCCACGCGCAATGCGCGCTCGAGTTCCGCGTAATCGAGGTAGGGGCTCGCAGCGAAGGCCTGCTCGGGGTCGTCCGGCCCGATCAGGACGGACTCGTCGGCCTCGCGGACGTACATCGCGTGCCGGTCCACCGCCGTGTACAGCGCGATCGTGCGCAAGGCCGTGCGGCCCTCGGTGTCGGTGCCGGATCGTGGCGAGGTGATCTCAGCGTTCCACTCCCGCACCGCGTGGATGAGCCGCATCGCCGGCTCGCCCCGGTTGACGATGACGACCCGGTAGAACGACTGCTCCGTCACGATCTACTCACTCTCGTCGCTGGTGCCAGGGGCCGGCCCCGCCCGTGGCGCTTCCGGCGGACCGGAGCGCCCGGAACTCCTGGCCCGGGCCCACCCAACTCGTCCTCCCGCCATCGCACAACTGACGAGCGCGTAACCGCCCACCGAGGGGCGCATGCATGATGATCCCGTGCTGACGGTGACGCGGGGCGACCTGACCTTCGACGTGCACGAGCATGGCTCCGGCGACGACGTCCCGGCGCTGCTGCTGCACGGCTTCCCGCAGCGCGGCACCGCCTGGGACGGGGTCGCGGAACGGCTCGCCGCGCACGGCTACCGGACCCTCGCTCCCGACCAGCGCGGCTACTCGCCGTGCGCGCGTCCGCGTGGCCGGAGTGCCTACCGGCTCACCGATCTCGTCGGGGACGCGCTGGCGGTGGTGGATGCCTTGGTCGGTGCGGGCGGGCGCGTGCACGTGGTCGGGCACGACTGGGGTGCCGCGGTCGCCTGGCGCCTGGCGGCGCGGCACCCCGACCGCGTCCGCTCGCTCACCGCGGTGTCCGTCCCCCCGCCGGCGACGTACGTGCGCTCGCTGTTCACCACCCGGCAGGCGCTCGCGTCCTGGTACGTCTACGCGTTGCAGCTCCCTGCGCTGCCGGAGCGGGTGCTCCGGGCCGAAGGCCGCCCGTTCTCGGCGGCACTGGTCGCGGGTCTGCGGCGGACCGGGCAGGGAAGGACGGCAGCGGAGCGGGACGCGGCCGGGCTCGCCGACCCGTCGGCGCTGACCGCGGCGATCAACTGGTACCGCGGAGGGCTCCGCGGGACGCGCGGTGATGTGGACCCACCCGTACAGGTGCCCACGCTGTTCGTCTGGAGCGACGGCGACACCGCCATCACCCGGCAGGCAACGGAGCTGACGCAGCAGCAGGTCGCCGGTCCCTTCCGCTACGTGGAGCTGCGCGGCGTGAGCCACTGGATCCTCGACGAGTCGCCCGGTCAGCTCGCCGATCTGCTCCTCGACCAGATGGGCGAGTACCCGGGCTGACGTCGCGACACTAGGGTCCCGGCCATGGCCAGCGTCCGGTCGTCCTGATGGAGGTCCTCGCCTCCCGGGTACTGCTGCACCCGGTCGACATGCAGCGCAGCGTCGCGTTCTACCGGGACGTGCTCGGGCTCGCGGTGGCCCGGGAGTTCCCGGGTGGCACGGTGTTCTTCCTGGGCGGTGGCTTCCTGGAGGTCTCCGGGACCGCCGACGGGCCGCCGGGGGACGCGGTCGCGCTCTGGCTGCAGGTGCGTGACCTCGCCGCCGCTCACCGTGAGCTCGCCGAGCATGTCGTGCGGGAGCCCCGCCAGGAGCCGTGGGGCCTGCGCGAGATGTGGATCTCGGATCCGAACGGTACGAGGATCGTGCTGGTCCAGGTGCCGGAGGACCATCCGATTCGCCGGGACACGCGCCACTAGGAGCGCGTGGAATCGCCCCGTCATGCCCGTGCCGGCGCGGGCACCGGCGCGGGAGTGCTCGGCCCGGCCGCCTTCGCCCGCGGGGTGAAGGCCGCGATCGCCGCCCCACCCAGTGCCGCGGCCGCCGCCGCGAGGAACACGACGGTGTACGCGTCGCCGGAGGGCAGCAGCCGTCCGCCGACCACCGTGGTCATGCCGGTGGTGACCGCCGCCACCACCGCGCTGCAGGAGGAGGTGCCGAGCATCCGCATCAGCGTGTTGAGGCTGTTCGCCGCTGCTGTCTCGGACGTGGGCACCGCGTCCATGATGAGCAGCGGCAGCGCGGAGTAGGCGAGCGCGGCGCCGATGGCGGTGACGGTGGATGCGGCCATCACCAGCGGGATCGACGCGGGCAGCGTCGCCATCGCGACGTTGCCGACCGCGAGCACGACGGTGCCGAGTACGAGCGTGGTGCGGGCGCCGCGGCGACGCGACACGCGGGCGGAGACCGGCGAGAAGATCGTCATCGCCCCTCCGATCGGGAGCAGTACGACCCCAGCGGCGAGGAGCGACAGCCCGAACCCGTACCCGGTCGCGACGGGCGCCTGCAGGACCTGCGTGGTCACGAGGAACCCGGCGAACATGCCGAACCCGATGAGGATCGACGCGATGTTGGTCCAGAGCACCTCGGGCCGTGCCGAGACCCGCAGGTCCACCAGCGGCGAGCGCGCCCGCAGCTCCAACCTGCTCCAGAGCGCGAACAGCACCAGAGCGGCGGCGAGCAGGCCGATCACGCGGGCGCTGCCCCAGCCCCACTCGGTGCCCTTGGAGATCGCGAGGAGCACGCAGACCAGCGCGAGGGCGAGCCCGACGGCACCCGGCAGGTCGAAGCGGCCGCCGGAGCGCTGCGGCGACTCCCGCACCACCTTGCGGACCAGGAGGAACTGCAGGGCGCCGAGCACGGCGGCTCCCGCGAAGAGCCAGCGCCAGCTCGCGTGCTGCGCGACGAGGCCGGTGATCGGAAGGCAGATCGCGCCGCCGATGCCGAGCGAGGAGCTCATCAACGCGATGCCGCTCCCGACCCGGTCGGGCGGCAGCAGGTCGCGCATGATGCTGATGCCGAGCGCGATCACGCCCAGCGACGCGCCCTGCAGCACGCGGGCCGCGATCAGGAGCCCGACGCCGGGCGCGACGGCGCCCAGCGCCGACCCGATGGTCACCATCGCGAGCGCCACGAGCAGGATGCGGCGCTTGCCGTACATGTCGCCGAGCCTGCCCAGCACGGGTGCACACACCGCGCCCGCCACCAGCGTGGCCGTGACGAGCCACGCCACCGTCCCGGGCGACGCCGAGAGCAGGCGCGGGAACTGTGGCAGGAGCGGAACGACCAGGGTCTGCATCAGCGAGACGGCGAGGCCGCACGAGGCAAGGACGCCGATGACAAGAGTCGGACGAGCAGACGGTGCGACCACGCCCATGAGGTGACCACGTAATTGTTGTCATTAGCAAGCGTTTTGTCGCCTTCGATAGGTTCGTCACGTGCCGGGGGGCGCGACTTGCGGCCCGGCCTAGCCAGCGCATGGCCGGCAGGGCATCCTGGAACGGTCAAGAAGGCCATGGTCCCGGCGCTGCGGCGTGGTCGTCCGTCCCGTCGATGCAGGGAGCGTCGCCGTGAGCACAGCCGGCTCGGACGATCGACAGGGGAGCGTCGTCGAGCTGACCCGCGCCCAATCCGCGCCGGACTTCGCCATCGCGAGCCTCGGACCGTGCCGCATCACCTCGCCGATGGCTCCGCTGCTCGAGTCCCGGCGCACGACAGAGCACTACGTCGACGAGCACGACCGCGTGCTGCTCGACGACACCCTCGCCGGCATCACCTCGCGTGGGGTTCCCCCGGGAGAGCTGCCGGGGATGGAGCCGTGCGGGCCCCGTAGCAAGATCTTCTTCGACCCGGCCAAGACCCGCGCCGCGATCGTCACCTGCGGCGGCCTGTGCCCGGGTCTCAACGATGTGATCGCCGGGCTCGTCCGGACGCTGACCTACCACTACCGGGTGCGCAGGGTGGTCGGCATCCGCAACGGCTACCAGGGGTTCGTCGCCGACTACGGGCACGACGTCATCGAGCTCACGCCGGAGTCGGTGCGGGACATCGCGACCGACGGCGGCACCGTGCTCGGCACGTCACGTGGGCCGCAGGACCCTGAGGAGATCGTCGACTGCCTCGAGCGCCTGCACGTCAACGTGCTGTTCGTCGTCGGCGGCGACGGTTCGATGCGCGGGGCGATGCAGATCGCCCACACGGTGGCGGAGCGCGGGCTCCGGCTCGCCGTCGTCGGCATCCCGAAGACCATCGACAACGACATTCCCTACATCGACCAGAGCTTCGGCTTCCAGACCGCCTTCAGCCTCGCCAGCGACGCGATCAGGGCTGCTCAGGTCGAGGCGAAGTCGACGGCGAACGGCATCGGGCTGGTCAAGCTCATGGGCCGACACTCCGGCTTCATCGCGTGCTACGCCGCGCTGGCCCGCAGCGGGGCCGACGTCGTGCTGATCCCGGAGGTGCCCTTCGGGCTCGACGGCGACCAGGGGCTGCTCACGCACCTGCGCCGGAGGGTCGCCGAGCGAGGGCACGCCGTCGTCGTCGCGGCCGAAGGGGCGGGTCAGGAGCTGCTGGGCGGGTCAGGTGACGCGAGCGACGCCTCCGGCAACGCCCGCCTGCAGGACATCGGCCCGTACCTGCGGAGGCGGATCGGCGACCACTTCGCCGACGCCGGCGTGGAGACCTCGATCCGCTACATCGATCCCAGCTACGCCATCCGCAGCGTGCCCGCCAACCCGTACGACTCGGTGTACTGCGTGCGCCTGTCGCAGGCGGCGGTGCACGCGGCGATGTCGGGACGCACGGAGATGGTGGTGGGCCGGTACCGGCGGCGGTTCGTGCACATCCCGATGAAGGTGGCGGTGAGCAGGCGCAACCAGGTCGACCCGCACGGCGACCTCTGGATGGCGGTGCTGGAGTCCACCGGGCAGCCGGTGCGCTTCGCCTGACGGACGCGCACATCCCGATCGTCGTGGGTACCCCGGAGGAATGACTGCTCCCGAGGACTTTCCCCGCACCGCGATCGTCACTGGCTCCGACTCCGGCATCGGGCGCGCGACGGCGGTCGCGCTCGCCGCGGCGGGCTGCGACGTCGGCATCACCTGGCACTCCGACGAGGCCGGTGCGCAGGACACCGCGGACGAGGTGCGCGCCCACGGACGGAAGGCCGAGATCCGGCAGCTCGACCTCACCGCGCTGCCCGGCGCAGCCGCCGTCGTCGACGACCTGGCCGATGCGCTCGGCGGCGTCGACGTGCTGGTCAACAACGCCGGCACGGGTACGCGCACCCTGCTGCTGGACATCGACTACGAGACCTGGCGGTCGGTGCTCGCAGTTGATCTCGACGGCGCGTTCCTGTGCCTGCAGCGCGCCGCTCGTCGCATGATCGACGTCGGGCGCGGTGGCCGGATCGTGAACATCACGAGCGTGCACGAGCACCAGCCGCGCGTGGGTGCCGGGCCCTACTGCGCCGCCAAGGGCGGGCTCGGGCTGCTCACCAAGGTCGCTGCGCTGGAGCTCGCCGAGCACGGCATCACGGTCAACGCGGTCGCCCCGGGGGAGATCGCGACGCCGATGACGGGTCAGGAGGACGAGGACCCGCGGTTGGTCGTCCGCCCCGGCGTGCCGCTGCGCCGGCCCGGTGACGCCCGGGAGGTGGCCGCCGTCGTGGCGTTCCTCGCGTCGTCGGCCGCGTCGTACGTGACCGGCGCGTCCTGGCCGGTGGACGGCGGGATGCTCCAGATGGGCCCGATGGCGGGCTCGCACCTGACCTCGGACGACTGGCGCCGGCCGTAGCGCGGAGTCGGCGAGCAGACCCTGCGCCCGCGATACTGATCACGTGCACGGGCTCGCGATGCGGTTCCTCGGACATTCCACGGTGCGGATGGAGCTGGCCGGGCGGGTGGTGCTCACCGATCCGGTTCTGACCAGCGGGATCGGGCCACTGCGCCGAGTCGGGCCGCTCCCGGCGCCCGGCGACCACGCCGACGTCGACCTCGTCCTGATCTCGCACCTGCACGGCGACCACCTGCACCTGCCGTCGCTGCGCCGGTTGCCGCGCAGCGCGCGGGTGGTGGTTCCGCGCGGCGCGGGGGGCTGGCTGCGCGCGCGGGGGATCGCGCGGGTGGAGGAGCTCGCCCCCGGCGAGCATCTGGATGACGGCGACCTGCGCGTCACCGGAGTTCCCGCTACGCACAGCGGCCACCGCTGGGGCCCGCGTTCCACGCGCGGCCCGCAGGCGCAGGCGATGGGGCACCTGCTCGCGAGCCCGGACGTCCGGGTCTACGCCGCAGGCGACACCGACCTGTTCCCGGGTATGGCCGCGCTCGCCGGGCAGCCGCTCGACGTCGCGCTGCTGCCGGTGTGGGGCTGGGGGCCGACACTCGGGGCTGGGCACCTCGACCCGGCCCGAGCCGCTGCAGCGGTGGAGCTGCTGCGCCCCCGGGTGGCGGTGCCGGTGCACTGGGGGACCCTCGCCCTGGCTGGGCTGGCCCGCGTTCCCGGCCGGCCGGGGGCGAGGATGCGCAGGCTGCTCGTCGAGCCGCCGCGTGAGTTCGCCGCGGCGGTGGTGGCTGCGGGCGGGACCACCAGGGTCGCGGTCACGGAGCCGGGTGCGGCGGTCGTCCTGCCGGCCCCGGCGGCCGACTCGGAGATGTCGTGATCGCGCTGTCCGGCAGCTGGACCGACGCGGCCTCCATCGGGTACCCGGCTCTGTTCGGCGGGGTGCTGCTCGGATCGCTGGTCCCGGTCGTGCCGACCGGTGCCGTGGTCGGGG
>DASRSC010000333.1:0-14783 GCA_035695525.1 Pseudonocardia sp.
CGACCCGTCCAACATGTTCCCCGTGTAGAACTGGACGCCCGGCTGGTCTGTGCGCAGCTCGAGCGTCCGCCCGGTGCGGGGCTCCACGACACGCGCGGCGTGGCGCAGTCCGTCGGTACCTGGCTCGCCGTCAATCACGTAGGTGTGGTCGTAGCCGCGGGTCGCCTGCAGCTGTGGATGGCCCTCGCGCAGCCGCGCGCCGATCCGCACCGGTGCGCGCAGGTCGAACGGGGTACCGGCCACGGCCGCGGGCGGACCGGACGGGATGAGGTGCTCGTCCACCGGCAGGAAGCGCGACGCCGTGAGCTGCACCTCGTGGTCCTCGACGCTGCCGGCCCCGGCGAGGTTCCAGTACGCATGGTTGGTCATGTTGATCACGGTCGGGGCGTCGGTGCGGGCCTCGTGCTCGATGCGCAGCTCCGCCCCCTCGACCGCGTAGGTGACGGCGACCTCCACCGTGCCCGGAAAGCCGTTCTCCCCCTCGGGGCTGGTGCGCCGCAGCGTCACCGACGCGTCGCGGGGGTCCTCACGCTTCCAGAGGACGGCGTCGAAGCCACCGGGGCCACCGTGCAACGCGGTCGCGGGCTCGTTGAGCGGGATCCGGTGCTCCCTGCCGTCGAGGGTGAACGTGCCTCCGGCGATCCGGTTGGCGTACCGGCCCACGCAGGCGCCCAGGTAGGCACGATCGCGCCGGTAGGCGTCCTCGTCGGCCATGCCGAGCGCGACGTCCGCCCACCGGCCCTCGCGGTCGGGCGTGCGGACCGCCACGATCCGGGCACCGTGGGCGATCACGCCCACCCCCAGTGCAGCACTGCGCAGCCAGGTCACGTCCATGGTCGGCCATGCTGCCCGAGCCGTGGCGGGACGAGCGCCGGGGGCCGCGGGGTGACACGCTGTGGACCCATGAGCGACGAGCAATGGTTCTACTGCCTCAAGCACGGCACGGTCGAGCCGGCGGAGGCCTGCCGCGCGGCCGACCGCCTCGGCCCCTACCCCGACCGCGAGACGGCGGCGCGAGCACTCGACATCGCGCGCGAGCGCACGGAGGCCGCCGACCGCGCCGACCGCGAGTGGGCTGAGCGGGGTGCTCGCGATCCCGAGGGGGACTGACCGGCCGAGCGGGTCAACTCGGCAGCTCAGTGCGGCGCCGGCGCCGGTGCGCGACCCCCACCCACGAGACCAGCACCAGTGCCGCCACCAGCACCTGCGCCGCGACGAGGCTGCCGGCGGGGTACACCACGCCGGTCAGGTAGGTATCGACGAAGCCGCGCGGCAGGCCCTGCTCACCCGCGCGGCGCCGAGCCTCGTCCTCCCAGGCGGTGAGCGGGCAGGCCATACCGACGGTCGCGCTGAGCAGGCCCCAGGCCACCGCGGCGGCGTGCGGCACGATCAGCCACCGGCGGCACCAGGCGAGGAACCCACCCAGCGCGACGTAGAGCAGGAACCCGAAGTGGGCCAGCATCACCAGGTCGGCGAGCAGCTGGTAACCCATCCACCGAGGATGCCAGGAGATCCGGTTCAGCAGCCTGGCCGACACCCACGTTCGGAGAGCGCGTCGAAGATGACCCCGCTGATGTCCTGCGGGTCGTCGGCCTCGTAGAACCGGCCGCCGGTGGCCTGCGCGATCTGGCGCAGCGCCTCGCCGTCGGCCTCTGGTCCCAACCCGATCGCGATCACCGGAACCGGCCGGGCCGGGTCGGCCTCGGCCACCAGTGTCTGCAGCGCGGTGGGTAGGTCGGTCTTGTCGCTCGCCTCGTCGTCCCCGTCGGTGACGAGCACCACCGTGTTCGAGCTCCCCTGTTCGTAGTCGGTGCGGACGGCCCTGGTGGCGGCCACTACCGTGTCGTAAAGGGCGGTCCCGCCACCGAGGCGGTCGGGCAGCGTGCTGGTGGCGGCGGTGAGCGCGGCGCGTCGGGACGCTGCACCGGCGACCGGCTCGGTCAACGGGCCGATCGGCACGAGCTCCTGCCACGGGGTCCGCGGCGGCGGGCGCGAGGAGAACGCCCACAGCCCGACCGACGCCGTATCCGGGAACAGGTCCAGACCGGACTGTGCCGCGGCCGAGGTGAGTGTGATCCGGTCGCTGTTGCCCGCACGCGCCGCCATCGAGCCGGACACGTCGATCGCGGCCAGCACCTGGCTGCGCAAGGTGAGCGAGCTCCACACCCGCAGCGTCTCGACCGCTAACGGCCGCGGTGGGGGTGCAGCGGGCGGTACCCGGGTGCTCAGCCACCCGGACTCGCGGCCGCCGGGGCCGGGCAGCCGGGTCCCGTCCGGTGCCCTCAGGCCTGCGGCGGCGAACGCCTGCCGGCCGGCCGGGCCGCGCAGCTGGGCTTCTACGGCGTCCACCGCGTCGGCGAGCCCGTCGGGTTGCCGGGTGTGGATGCGGACGAACGGGAAGTCCAGCGCGGCGGCCGCCTCCCGCAGGGCAATGGCCTCGACGGGTGCGCCGCCCTTCCCCGTGGCACCCGCCCGCATCCGCCGCACGACGGACTGCTCGGACGCGAAGAAGGCCCTGGCGCTCCCGCCGTCGCGGTCGATGCGGGCGTATCCCTCCGCAGCCGAGTGGAGCGAGCCGCGGGACAGTGCGAGCACCGCGTTGACGAACCCCGGGCGTTGCCTGCTGCCCTCGTCGCCGATCGCGGTGTGCAGGGCCGTGAGCGCCGCCAGCCCGGCGCGGTCGGTGCGGGGGTCGGGCAGGGCGGGCGGTTGCGGATGGGTGAGGAGCGTGTTCCACGAGATGGGCTGCTCGATCTGGCCGTATCTCCGGGCATCGGCCCGCGGGACGACCAGTACGACCGGCGACGAGGCCAGCGACGGCCCCTGGTCGACGATCGAGCCCGATGCGGTGTCCAGGTCTCCGAGGGCGAGCGAGGAGTCCGGGATCCAGACGACCGGCAGCCCCGTAGCGCCCGAGCGGATGTCGTCCACCTGCGTCGCCGACGCCTCGACGACCCGGACGGTGACGCACCGCACTGCGCCCTCGCCCTCCAGCGCCTGACGCACGGGCTCGGCCACAGCGGGATCGGCGGCGATGGTCATGTCGACCGGGCGGCAGGAGGTGAGTGCTCGGACTCCGATCACACCGCCTGCGCTGACCACCAGCACGGCGGTGAAAGCCACGACCGGCCAGCGCCGCGGTCCGCCCTTCCGGTGCTGGCCCCCCACCGCGCCCTCCCCCTGTGTTACTGGCGGTAGCTAACCGGACGGACCACCCGATGCGCCACTCGCCATTCGGGGCCAACTCGATCACGCAGCGTAGTCGTCGACAGGGCCTCACCGGTTACCGGCGCTATGTCGTCAACCACCAGGTAGGGCACGTGCTGGGACATGGTCACCTGGACTGCCCTGGCCCGGGTCCCCCTCCGATCCGTGAACTGCCGAAGCTGCCGGTCCGCGGTGAACGTGTGCAGCCAGCCGAAGCGTTCATGCCCGAGGTCGTCGACTGTGAGCCGCTGCGCGGCCGGCCCGTCGTGCATCTGCGGTTCGCGTTCACCAACCGAGGTCGAGGACGGGCTGCCGATCGAGATGGCCGCCTTCGCCCGCTTCGTCATCCGGACGCCCGTGATGCGGCTGCAGTCCCTCGGGCTGAACGGCTGCACCCCCACCCCGTGGCCCTGGCCCTATCCCCGATGACGGGGTGACAGGGCCCGAAGCAGCGGTATCGCGGCGATCTTCTCCTCGGTCAGTTCGGCCCAGCGGATCCCGTCGACGGGCCGGTCACCCCGCGTACCGCGGCAGTCCACTACGCGCTCCGGCGTCACGACGAGGTCGACGGGTGCGTCGTGCGCCGCCGTCGGCACGCTGCCGGCGGGGCGCACCTGCAACTCGTGCACCGTGGTGACGACGACCGTCTCGGGGGTGATCAGGCCGGCCGCGGTGGCGAGCGCGAACTCCAGGTCCGCGAACCCGCCGCCCTTGCCCAGCCGGGCACCGTCCTCCCCGACCGCGACGCACCCGGTCACCACGAGCTGCACGGGTGACAGCTCCGCCACAGTTACCCGGCGCGCCGATCGCGAGGCGCCCGCGATCGACGCCGCCTTCCGCGGCGGGTCGGCAAGGTGATCGGGGTCGAGCAGGAAGAACGGCTCCGGCTCGGCCAGCCGCGGCACGGCCATGTAGACGGTCTTGCCGTCCTCGAGCGCACGCTGCCGCACCGGGAGCTGAGCGGAGTCCGGGTTCGACTTGACGGCCTCTGCGGCCCGCCACGAGTCGGTCTCGCGCAGCCGCTCCGCGGCGGCCTCCGCCCCGGTGAAGTTGGAGATCCGGTTGCGGGCACCGGGGAAGCGCGCCACCCCGGCCTCGGTGAGCGCCGCCCACACCTCGTCCCGCAGGGCCGCCTTCGCCGCCAACAGCTCCGGATCGCCTCCGGCGTCGTGGTCGTGGCGACGGCCCGGCCTGCTCGTCACGAGCGGATCCGGCGCCGGTCGCCGCGGCTCCGCAGCAGCGCGAGCACGGGCAGGGCCACGCGCGGGAGCAGCGAGCCGAGCCGCATGAGCCCCGCCCGGTGGGTGGGCAGGGAGCGGACCACGCGACGTCCGTCGAGCAGCGCGACCGCGGCGTCGGCCACCGCGCCGGGGGTGAGCAGGGTTCGCTGCGAGAACAGGATCGCGACATCGGGGCTCGCCTGCTCGTCGCGCACCAGCGCGGTGTCGGCGGCGTCGGGGCACAACGCATGAACCCGGATCGGCACGCGGGCGAGGTCGAGATCGCCTTGCAGGCTGGTACTGAAGGTCAACACGGCCGACTTCGTGGCGGCGTACACCGCAAGTCCGGGCACCGGCCCGTGCGCCGACATCGACGCGATGTTGAGCAGATGCCCGCCGTGCTCGCGCATCAGCTCGACCGCGGCCCGCGAACCGTGGACCACGCCCATGACATTCACGTCGACCATCAGCACCTGGTCCTGTTCCGGCTGCCCCCACGCCCGTCCGGAGCGCAACACACCCGCGTTGTTCACCCACACCGTCACCGGCCCCAGCTCGGCGGCCACGGCGGCGACGCGGCGGTGGTCGGCCGCGCTGCGGGCGTCGGCGACGATCGCGGTGACGTCGCCACCGGAGGCCGCCAGCTCCGCTGCGGTGGCGGTGACGGCGTCGGCATCCAGGTCGGTGATGATTACCCGGTGCCCGCGGGCGAGGAGGCGGCGAGCGATCTCGCGGCCGAACCCACGGGCGGCACCGGTGACGACAGCGACACTGCTGTTGGGGCTCACGGCCGACACTGTGTCATGGGACGCCTCGGTCACCGACGACCCGGTTGCGGACGCCGAGGTGGGCGCGCTCCTAGGACCGCGCCACCCGCTCCGGGGCACAACGCAGCCACCGGTACCCGTAGGGCGGCAAGGTCACCGAGATCGTCCCGTCGTCACCGACCCGGACCGGATCCGCGCGTGGATCGAGCACGTCGGTGAGCTCCGCTCCGGCGAGCCCCTGCAGCACCGGGACGGCCTCGACCTCGGCGTCGGCGAAGTTGTGCAGCGCGACGACCGTGGTGCCGTCGGTGCCGCTGCGGTGCGCGAGCACCGGCCGGGCCTCCCGTCCGGGGTCGAGCATGGTGTAGCGGCCCCACGCGAGCTCCGGGCAGTCCCGGTACCTGTCGACGAGCAGCCGCATCCAGGACAGCAACGAGTCGGGGTCGGCCTGCTGCTCCTGCACCGCCGTCCAGTCCATGTCCGAGCGCACCGCGAACCGGCCGGGCAGGCTCAGGTCCTCACCCATACCGATCTCCTCGCCGTAGTAGAGCACCGGCGTTCCGGGCAGGGAGAAGAGCAGGCTGTAGACCATCCGGATCCGGCGCTGGTCCCCGTCGAGCATCGGCGGCAGGCGCCGGCGCAGGCCGCGGCCGTAGAGCTGCATGTCCTCGTCGGGCCCGAAGGCGTCGAAGACCTCCGTGCGTTGGCCGTCGGTGAGCTTGTCGAGCGTCAGCTCGTCGTGGTTGCGCACGAACGTGGCCCAGTGCCCGTCCTCTGGCGGGTCGGGCCGCTGTCGCAGCGTCTCGGCCAGCGGTTCGGCGTCGGCCCGCGCCAGAGCAAGGTACATCTGCTGCATGCCGATGAAGTCGAAGCACATCGTGAGCTCGTCGGTCGAGCCCCCGCCGTCGTTCGTGCCGAAGAACGGCATCGTGTCCGGGTAGGGCAGGTTGACCTCGCCGAGGAGCACGGCCTCGCCGTTGCGCCTGCGGAGGAACGCGCTCAGGTCGGCGAGGTAGTCGTGCGGGTCGGGGAGCGCGGTGGCGTCGTCCTGGCCGTCGGTCTCCAGGAAGAACGGCACGGCGTCGACGCGGAAGCCAGCCAGGCCCAGCTGCATCCAGAAGCCCATGATCCGCGCGACCTCGTCGCGCACCGCCGGGTTGGCCACGTTCAGGTCGGGCTGATGCTTGTAGAACCGGTGCAGATAGTACTGCTTCGCCTTCTTGTCGTACTCCCAGAGGCTGGTCTCCTGGTCCGGGAACACCACGCCCTGCGGGCCCTCGGCAGGCGGCTCGTCCTGCCAGACGTACCAGTCGCGGTGGGGGGAGTCGGGGCTGCTGCGCGCGCTCCGGAACCACGGGTGTTGGGCGGACGTGTGGTTGACCACGAGGTCGGCGATCACCCGAATCCCGCGGTCCCGGGCAGTGCGGACCAGCTCCACCATGTCGCCGAGCGTGCCGAGCCGTTCGTCGACCCCGTAGAAGTCGGTGATGTCGTAGCCGTCGTCGCGGTCGGGTGTGGGGAAGAACGGCATCAGCCACAGGCAGGTGACGCCGAGCCGGTCGAGGTGGTCGATCTGCTGGATGAGGCCGCGGATGTCACCGCAGCCGTCGCCGTTGCCGTCGGCGTAGGTCTCGATGTCGAGGCAGTAGACGACGGCGTTCTTCCACCACAGGTCGGATGTCTGCGTGAGTCTCATGCCGCACCCCGCAGCTGGGGGAGGACCTTGGCCCCGAACGCGTCGACGAACCCGTCCTGCTCCTGGCCGACGTGGTGCAGCGCGATCTCGTCGAAGCCCAGCGCGGCGTACTCCGCGAGCTGCGCGGTGTGCAGGCCGAGGTCGCTCGAGATCATCACCGAGTTGCGTACCAGCTCCAGTGGGACATGCTCCGACACGGCGTCGAACACCTTCGCCGAGTCGATGTCCCAGCAGGCGGGCGGCGGGAAGACGTTGCTGCGCCACTGGTCCATCGCGATCGCCTCGGCCGTCCGCTCGTCGGGGTCCCAGCAGAGGTGGACCTGCAGGTGCAGCCGGCCGCGCCCGCCGGCGTCCCGATAGGCGCCGATGATCTCGCGAAGCGTCCCGACGGGCTGGTTGATCGTGATGAGGCCGTCGGCCCAGACGGCGCACCACCGCGCCGTCGCGGCGCTCACCGCCGCACCGACCAGCGGCGGCGGTTCCTCCGGCAGGGTCCAGACACGGGCCCTGTCGACGGTGACGAGCCCGTCGTGGCTCACCTCCTCGCCACGCAGCAGGGCCCTGATCACGTCGACGCACTCGCGCAGCCGGGCGTTGCGCACGTCCTTGCGGGGCCACCCGTCCCCGGTGATGTGCTCGTTGCTCGCCTCACCGGTGCCCAAGGCAGCCCAGAACCGGCCGGGGTACATCGCGCCGAGCGTTCCGATCGCCTGCGCGATGATCGCCGGGTGATAACGCTGGCCGGGTGCGTTGACCACGCCGAACGGCAACGACGTTGCCTGCAGCGCCGCCCCGAGCCAGGACCAGGCGAATGCGGACTGGCCCTGCCGCGCACTCCAGGGGGAGATGTGGTCCGACGACATCGCGGCGTCGAATCCGGCGTCCTCGGCTCGGCGGACCGCGGCCAACAGGGTGCTGGGATGGATCTGCTCGTGCGAGGCATGGAAGCCGAATAGCGTCATTCCGTCCTCTACCCCCAAAAGGGGGCTCCGGAATCGCCTGCTTCGCCCGATTTGCCGGCCGAACCTCGCCGCCCAGGTCAGCGGCGTCGCTTCGCCGCCGCCGCGACATTGCTCGCCATGAGCTTCTCCAACAGTGCCGTGAGCTGGACGACCTCGTCGTCGGACAGGGCGGACGCCCACGTCCGCTCCCGCTCGTTGTGCGCCTCGAAGGCAGCCGCGACCAGGTGCTCGCCCGCATCGCCGAGGGACAGCTCCACGGTTCGCCGGTCGTGGCCCGCCTTCCGGCGGGACACCAGGCCGTCCCGCTCCAGGGTATTGACCAGCGCCGACACCGCCGCCCGGCTCATTCCCGCCAGCTGAGCCACCCGCTTTGCCTCGAGCGGCCCGGCCAGCCAGAGCACGAACAGCACCCGGAACCCCGCCCACGACCAGCCACGGGGGCGGTGGATCGCCGACTCCAGGTCGTAGACCATCGCGTTCGACGCGCGGTAGAGGCTGAGCACCAACCGCATGGCACGCGTGTCCACCGCGGGGAGGGTGCGAACGGTCCGCTCGACCGCGATGTCGATGAACGACCAGTAGTCGACCTCGTCGGACGCCGGGTCGCGGTCCTCGGGAGCCGGAGCGTTGGGCACAGGGCGCAGCGTAGGCGGCTCGCCCCGTGACCAGGGGAAGCACCGCCACGGTAGGCCGCACAGTCGCGGGGTGGTTGATCGCCGCGAGATCGAGGCTCCGGCCCTCCGCAGGGCCAGAACCCGGATCTCGCCCCGATCAGCCCGGCCGCGCCAGCACGTCCCGGAGCACAGCGAGCCCGGCGTGGACCTCGGCGAAGCTCGTGCTCAGCGGGGCGAGGCCGATCCGGATCCCGTCCGGCTCACGGAAGTCGGGGATCACGCCGCGCCGCCAGAGCTCGTCGAGCACCGAGTGGAAGCCGGCCCGGCGGATCGTTACGTGTCCGCCCCGGCGCGCGGGGTCGCGCGGCGAGGCCACCTCGACGCCGTGCGGGGCGAGCCACGCGTCCACCAGTTCGACCGCGAACTCCGTCAGCGCCACGGACTTGGCCCGTACTGCGGCGATCCCGGCCTCGTCCAGCTGGTCCAGGGCCGAGAGCAGCGGCACCATCGCCAGGATCGGGGGCGTTCCGCTGACCACGCCGCGGACGCCCGCCGCAGGCGTATAGCCGGGGCCCATCAGGAACGGGTCGCGCCGGCCCATCCACCCCTGGATCGGCTGGCGCAGCACGTCCTGCAGGTCGCGCCGGACGTAGCCGAACGCCGGTGAGCCGGGGCCGCCGTTGAGGTACTTGTAGGTGCAGCCGACGGCCAGGTCCACGCCCCACGCGTCGAGCTCCAGCTGCACCGACCCCGCGGAGTGGCAGAGGTCCCAGAGCATGAGTCCGCCTGCGTCGTGCACGATCCGAGTGATCGCCGCGGCGTCGGCGAGCCAGCCCGACCGGTAGGCCACGTGGCTGAACAGCACCAGCCCCGTGGTCGGCCCCACGACTGCCGCGACCTGCTCAGGGGTGACCCCCTCGGCGGGGTCGGGCTCGATCCAGCGCAGGACGCACCCGCGCTCCGCAGCGATCCCCTCCAGGACGTAGCGGTCCGTCGGGAAGTTGTCGGTGTCGAGGACGATCTCGGTGCGGCCGTCGCGGGCCTGCGCGTCGACCGCGGCGCGGGCGAGCTTGTAGAGCAGCACCGTCGTCGAGTCGGCGACCACGGTCTGGCCGGGGGCGGCACCGAGCGCGGCGGCGGCGATCCGATCGCCGACCCACCCGGGCCAGCCCATCCACGGTTGCGCCGAGCCCGCGGGCCCGTCGCCCGTCCACGCGCGGATGAGCCCGCCGCCCCACTCCTCGCGGACGAACCGGTCGAGCCGTTCGGCAGTGCCGGCCAGCGGGCGGCCGAGGGAGTTGCCGTCGAGATAGGCGACGACGTCGGGGCTGGGCACGAAACGGTCGCGGTGCGCGGCGAGCGGATCGGTGGCGTCCAGCTCGGCCGCGCGGAGTGCCAGGTCGAGTGTCTCGGCTGTCATCCACCGATCTCCGTGCGCACCGCGTACAGCTCCGGGAAGAACGTGAGGTCCAGCGCTGCCCGCAGGAACGCGACGCCGCTGGAGCCACCCGTGCCGCGCTTCACCCCGATGGTGCGTTCGACGGTCTTGAGGTGCCGGAACCTCCAGAGCTGGAAGTTCTCCTCCAGGTCGACCAGCTCCTCGCAGGCTTCGTAGGCCTCCCAGTGCTCATGGGAGTCCTCGTAGATGCGACGGAACACCGGCACGAGCTCGGGAGTGAACGTGTGCGGTTGCGTGACGTCACGTTCCAGCAGCTCGCGCGGTACGTCATGGCCGTGGCGGGCAAGGTAGCGCAGGAACTCGTCGTAGACGCTCGGTCGGCCCAGCAGCTCCGCCAGCTGCGCGCGGGCCCGCTCGTCGTGCCCGAACAGCTCCAGCATCGCGGCGTTCTTGTTGCCGAGCACGAACTCCACCGCGCGGTACTGGTCGGACTGGAAGCCCGACGAGGTGCCGAGGAAGCTCCGGAACTCCGCGTACTCCGACGGGGTGAGGGTGGCCAGCACCGACCACTGGTCGGTCAGGGTGCGCTGGATGTGCTTGACCCTGGCCAGCCCCTTGAGCGCCGGGCGCAGGTCGTCGGCCGCGAGATGGGCCTGCACCGCGCACAGCTCGTGCAACACCAGCTTCAGCCACAGCTCGGACGTCTGGTGCTGCACGATGAACAGCAGCTCATCGTGGTGCACCGGCCTGCTCACCGGGTGCTGCGCCGACAGCAGCTCGTCGAGGTGCAGGTACGCGCCGTAGGAAAGGTTCACCCGGCCATCGGGCGAGCTCTCGACGCCGAACTCGCGGACGATGCCGTCCTCGAGCGGGCGGGTTCCCCCGGCGTCGGTCATGCCCGCACTGTAGGGCCGTCAGCGCGCAGGCCCCCCTGCACGGTGCCACCGGGCGGCGGCCCGTCAGGCGTCGCCGGGTCTGCCCCCGAGGTGGTCCTTGAGCTCCTTCATCACGGCGTTCGGACCGTCGACCTTGCCGATGCCCTGCAGGGCCCCGACGAGGTCGTCGCCTGCGCCGTTCTTCTTGGCCAGCTCGGCGAGCTCCTTGCCGTCCATCGGGTAGTCGGCGCCCTTGAGGTACTTCTGCACCTCGTTGACCTGGAACGCCGGGCGCCGGACGTCCTTGTAGCTCTTCTCAGCGGACTTGTCGCCGCCCGGGGTGGAGCCGCCCAGCTCGCCCTTCAGCTGCTTCATCACCTCGTTCGGACCGTCCACCTTGCCGATGTCCCGCAGCGCCCCGACGAGGTCGTCGCCTGCGCCGTTCTTCTTGGCGAGCTCGGCGAGGGCCTTGCCGTCCATCGGGTAGTCGGCACCCTTGAGGAAGCGCTGCACTTCGGTCACCTGGAAAGCCATGAGCCGGGGCTACCCGATGGCCACGCCGATATGCGGCCCGCTCCCCTCGGGGGGTTGGCGCTGCCCCGAGCCTCAGAACTCCGTGCCGTGCTGCGGTAGGCGGTCGGCCAGGAACGCGGTGTCGACGCGGCGCAGCGCGGCGGGGTCGTCCGTCTCGAGCAGCCCGGCGCGCGCCAGGGTCTCGGCCCGTTCGCCGCCGAACAACAGCGAGCCCAGCACCGTGACGTCGACCGCGACGGTCGGACTGCCCGCGTCCACGCGCTCGCAGCTTGCGCCGTCCGGCCCGCCGCGCAGCCGGAACCGCCCGCCCAGGCCGAGGAACGGGTCGTGCACGTCGAGGACGACGTCGAGCTCGGCGGCATACCGGCGTGCCGACAGCACTGCGGGCACGTCGAGGATCCGCGCCCACATCCCGTCCCGGATACGGGTGGTGCGCACCTGCCGTGGATCGGCGAGCAGGTACTGCAGCGGGTCGTCGAGCGGATGGGACCAACGGGCGACCGTCTCCACGAGGTCGAGGGCGAGCAGTACCCGCCACAGCGCGGCGTGCGCCTCCTCGGTGACACTCACGAGCTCAGCGACCTGGCAGGTCCGCTCCCCGTGCTCGATCCGGTAGGAGGCGTAGCCGTCCTCGTGCACGAGGTAGAAGAGCGCCGTGGCGCCGCCGCGGCGTGACTCGCGGTCGAGCATGTGGTTGTCCCACCACCTGTCGCTGCGGCTGAGTGCGCCCGGCACGAGGGCGGCCCATCGGCGGTGGATCTCGGGGAGGAGCAGTCGGGCCTCATGGGCGTCGACCTGGCGGATGCCGCCCGGATCGGGAGCTCCGGGACGGAACGTGGCGCGGCGGCGGGTGATCTCCACGGAGCGGTGCACGGTGGCGATGCCGTAGCCGAAGCGGCCGTAGATCGCGCCCTCGCTGGCCGTGAGGAGCGAGACCGCGGAGGCGTCGGCCACGAAACCGCGGTGCTGCTCCTCCATCATCGCGCGCAGGATGCCTTGGCGGCGGTGGGTCACCGCCACGGACACCCACGTCACGCCCGGGGCGGGCAGCGTGGTGCCGCCGGGCAGGGTGACGTCGAATGGGAACGAGCCGGTGATCCCGAGGATCGGCCCGTCCTGCTTCGCCCCGTCCGCGGGGTCCTGGGCCAACAGGAAGCGGTCGGGGTCGAACAGCGGTCGGAAGTCCTCGATGTCCGTGTCGGTGTAGTGCATGCCGAACCCGCGGCCGTCCGCCGTGGCCATGGCGGTGAGGTCGTCGGCGGTGGCGCGACACAGCGTGGGCGGCGTGGGGCGTTCGCGGGGCGCAGGTGGGTGCAGCACGGTCGCGGATTCTGACGGATGCGGCACGTCGCGTCGACGGGTATGTGGCCCGATCAGCTCAGCACGGTCTGGTAGAGGTCCCGCAGCCGCCCGGCCCACCCGACAGCCTCGTACTCGGCGAGGAACCGGGCGCGCGCGGCCTTGCCGAGCCGCTCCCGGCGTGCGCCGTCCTCGGTGAGCGCGACGAGCGCGTCGGCGATGGCGCCGGGGTCGAGCGGCACGAGCACACCGTTGCCGGCCGTGACGATCTCCGGGACACCCCCGACCCGAGTGGCGACGGCGGGCACCCCGGCGGCCATCGCCCGCAGCAACGCCGTCGGTGCGGCGCCGGAACGGCCGGTGTGCAGGATCAGGTCGGCCGCCCCGAGCAGCGCCGTGGGTTCCTGCTGGCGGTGCACGAAGCGGACGCGATCGGCCAGGTCGTCGCTCCCGTCGACGCGCGACTCCAGCCATGGCCGCAGCGGCCCGTCGCCGGCCAGCGCGACCACCAGCGGAAGCCCGTCCGGCAGCGACTCGAGGGCGTCGAGCAGGAGCTCGTGGCCCTGGTCGCGGCGCATCGGGGACGTACTCACCGCGAGCACGTCGCCGTCGCCGACCCCCAGGGCGGCCCGGCGACGATGCCGCTCGGCGGCGTCGAGGGGGCCGGGGTCGGCCACCCCGTTCGGGACGAGGACCAGGTTCTTCTCGGACCCCGACAGGCCGCGGTACCACTCCCGCTGCACCTGCGAGATGGCGATCGTCCGGGTCATGAACCGCTGCCGGGCGAGGATCTTCGCGGTGCGTTTGAGCCGGTCGAGCCGGTCGGCCGGCAGGTTCTCGATGCGGTGCAGGGTGGACACGGCCGGTATCCGGTTGCGGACGGCTGCCGCGGCCCCCACCACGTCGGCCGGCGGCAGGTGCGTATGCACGAGCTGCACCTTCCGCTCCCGCAGCAGCCCCGCGATCCGGGGCACCGCACGCGGATCCCACGGGGCGAGCCCCAGCTCCGCGACCGGGACTCCGAGCCGCTGCAGCGCGCTGACCTGGCTCGTCTCCGATGTGGACGCGAGCGCGACCACCACGAGCTCCAGGCCCGTCTCCCGCGCCGCCCCGGCGAGGTCGACCAGCCCGATCTCGGGTCCGCCAGGGTGGAGAGTCGGGACGAGGTGCGCGATCTTCACATGCCCTCCGGGTGACGTCGACGGCCCCCGCAGGGCGCGGCGGCCGTGCACGCCCGGCCACTCTGCGTGCGTGCGGGCGCCGACACTACCGCTGCCGCTCGACTCGGCGTGATGGTCACATCGTGACCGGGGCCGGGCAGGATGATGCGTCGACGGGGAGGTGGGGAATGGACGTGCGTCCGGTCGGCCTGCAGGACGATGACACCCCGGTGATCATGCTCGTCGACGCGGCCACGGCGGTGGAGCGTGGGCTCGTCGAGGACTGGATGCGGCAGGAGGAGCTGCGCCCGGTGGCGGTCCTGCCGGTCAAGGGCCCGGCGTTGGCCCAGCCGCTGGTCGACTCCGGTGAGGACGCCGTCGTCGCTGCGGTACGGGTGGCGTGGCTGCCCCGCGAGCGCAACGGGCAACGCCGGGTTCGCTGGGCCGACGTCGTGTCCTTGCGCAATCCGCGGCACCCACCGGCGAGCCAGCAGGCCCGGATCGTGCGGCGGGAGCCGGACCGGGTGGCGCTCGTGGTGGCCGAGCCCGCCAGCGTGGGGTCGCTGCGGGCCCGGTTCGCGGCGAGCCGTTCCGTCGAGCGGCCCTCCGGCGCGGGGTCGGTGCGGGCGTTCGGTGACTTCGTCGCCCGGCAGGCCGCGCTGGCGCTCGACCGGGCTGAGCGCGCCCTGGTGGGTGACCGCTACAAGGTGCCCCGGCAGATCGTCGAGGCGATCGAGGGTAGCCCCGAGTTCCGCCGTGAGGTCAGGGAGCTCGCCGCCTCGCTGGGGCGTCCCGAGGCGGAGGTGGCCGCGAAGGCGCAGGCCGACCTGCACGACCTCGTCGCCTCGATGAGCCCGATGGCGGTCGACCTGCTCACGTCCGCGCTGCGGCCGCTGCACGCCAGGGCGTGGGACGTCCAGGTGGACACCGCCGGGCTGGAGAAGCTGCGCGAGTGCAACCGGCGGCATGCGCTCGTGTTCCTGCCCAGTCACCGATCCTACGCCGACCCCCTGCTCCTGGCCGATGTGCTCGCCGAGCACGATTTCCCCC
>DASRSC010000334.1:0-4050 GCA_035695525.1 Pseudonocardia sp.
TACGTCGTCGACACGAGCTTCTTCCCGAGCATCGGTGCCGTGAACCCGTCCCTGACGGCGATGGCGAACGCGCTGCGCGTCGGTGACCACGTGCTCGAACGCCTCGGCTGACGACGCCTGGCGACCACATCGGACGGACAGGAGTACACACATGGCTGCGGATCCCGTGGGCGCGCTGGTCATCTTCGGGGCGACCGGCGACCTGGCCAAGCTGGAGACGTTCCCCGCCCTCGTCGGGTTGGTGGACAGGGGGGTGCTCACCGTCCCCGTCATCGGTGTGGCCAGGAGCGGGTGGAACCTGGACCGGTTCCGCGAGTACGCGGCACAGTCCCTACGCCTCAACGGCATGGACCCGGAGGCACCGTCGGCCCGGACGATGCTCGGCCTGCTCCGTTACGTGGACGGGGACCTGGACGACAGCGCCACCTACGAGGCGATGTCCCGGGAGATGGGCGACTGCAGGCGGGCCCTGTACTACCTGGAGGTGCCCCCGGTCCTGTTCGGACGCATCGCCGAGGGGATCGCGGCGGCGGGGCGGGCCGACGGCGCTCGGGTGATGGTGGAGAAGCCGTTCGGCACCGACCTGGCCAGTGCGATCGCCCTCGACCAGACGATGCACGACCACTTCCCAGAGGACGCGATCTACCGCGTGGACCACTGGCTGGGCCTCGACCCGCTCAACGACGTCCTCGTCGCCCGGTTCGCCAACTCGATGTTCGAACCGCTGCTGGACCGTGACCACGTGGAGAGCATTCAGATCACGATGGCCGAGGCGTTCGACGTCGCCGACCGCGGTCGGTTATACGACCACACCGGCGCGATCCGCGACGTCGTGCAGAACCACATGCTGCAGGTGCTCGCCACCGTCATCGCCGACCCTCCGGACGGATCCGGGATGGACTCGTGGCTGGACGCCAAGTCACGGGTGATCTCCGCGCTCCGACCGCTGACCCCCGCTGACGCCGTCCGCGGTCAGTACGACGGCTATCGCGACGTGGAGGGCGTCGATCCGGTGTCGACCGTGGAGACCTACGTCGCGGTCCGGCTCGCGCTCGACTCGTGGCGCTGGGCGGGAGTGCCGATCCTCATCCGCGCCGGGAAGACCATGCCCGTGACCGCGACGGAGGTGAGCATCCGGTTCCGGCCCGTTCCCTTCGACGTGTTCGGTATCTCCCGCACTCGCATGCACAACACGCTGCGGTTCCGGATCTGGCCCAACACGGAGATCGGGCTCGCCCTCGCGGGGAAGAAGCCCGGCGCCGGGCGCGAGCCGCAGATGCAGGACCTCGTGTTCGCCGAGGACAGCGCGTCGGACATGCGACCCTACGACCGCCTCATCGGCGCCGCGCTCGACGGGAACCCGGTGCTGTTCGCCCGCCAGGACACCGTGGAGGCCGCGTGGCGGGTCGTCGACCCGGTGCTCGGCGACGCGGTCCCCGTGCAGGGATACCAGCGCGGTACCTGGGGACCCAAGGAGGCCGACAGCCTGTTGCCCAACGGTGACGACTGGCACGACCCGGTGGCCTGACCATCCCGGCCGAGGCATCGCAGGGCATCGGAGGACCGCGTGTCGCCAGATGATCCGGATCGGACCGGACAACACCGTGTCGTGATCGTCGGGGGCGGCTTCGGTGGGCTCTTCGCCGCGCGGGCGCTGCGTCACCGGGATGTCGCCATCACACTCGTCGACCGCGCCCAGCATCACCTCTTCCAGCCGCTCCTCTACCAGGTCGCCACCGGGATCCTGTCCGAGGGGCAGATCGCCGCGCCGCTGCGTGATGTCCTCAAGCGGCACCGCAACGTCGAATGCGTGCTCGCCGACGTCGTGGACGTGGACGCCGCCGGCCGCCGGGTCGTGGCCGTGCGCCCCGGCGGTGACCGGATGACGCTGCCCTACGACGACCTGGTCGTGGCCGCCGGAGTGCGCCAGTCCTACTACGGGCACGACGAGTTCGCGCGATGGGCCCCCGGGATGAAGACCGTCGCGGATGCGCTGGCGATCCGCCGCAGGGTGTTCGGTGCGTTCGAGCTCGCCGAGACCGCGACGGACCCTGACGAGCAGCGGCGCTGGCTCACCTTTGCCGTCGTGGGTGCCGGGCCGACGGGAGTGGAGCTGGCCGGGCAGATCCGCGAGGTCGCCACCCGCACCCTGCGGAAGGAGTTCCGGCACATCCGCCCGGAGGACGCCCGAGTCCTGCTGTTCGACGGGGGCAGCGCACCGCTCGCGTCCTTCGGGACCGCGCTGTCCGCGAAGGCGGCCGCGGCACTGCGTGACCTCGGGGTCGAGCTGCACTTCGGCTCGATCGTCACCGACGTGGACGGAGAGGGCCTGCAGGTCCGCGACCGCGCCGGACAGAGCATCTGCCACGGGGCGGGAACCGTGATCTGGGCGGCGGGGGTGGAGGCGCCACCGGTGGCCGAGGCACTCGCCGTCGCCACAAGCGCCCGGCGGGATCGCGCAGGGCGGATCTGTGTGGAGCCGGACCTCACCATCCGCGGCCACCCGGAGATCTCCGTCGTCGGGGACATGATGAGCCTCGACGCGCTGCCCGGCGTGGCCGAGGTCGCGATGCAGTCGGGGCTCTACGCAGGGCACCGGATCAGGCAGCGGCTCCGAGACCGGACCGGCAACGGCAACGGCCACGGCACCGGCAAGGGCATCGCAGCCTTCCGCTACTACGACCTCGGCTCGGCCGCCTACCTGTCCCGCGGCAACGCCGTCGTCTCGGCGGGCCCGGTGCGGTTCGCCGGTTTCGGGGGCTGGTTGGCCTGGCTGTTCATCCACCTCGCCTTCCTCACCGGCTACCGCAACCGCCTCGGCGCGGTGATCACCTGGGCCGCCGCCTTCATTCGGGACGCACGACGCGAGCGCGCATTCACCACGCAGCAGATCGAGCGGCTGCAGGACGTCTACGAGGGGCCTCCCCGGAAGGATCGGCCGGCCGTCGGGCCGTCACCGCCGCACCCCCCATGATCACCCGAGCACCGTGAGCGCGCCGACCCGGCGCCTGCTGCGCCACGTCCCGGCCGTCCGCGGGTTCGTCGGGCTCGCCGCCGCGATCGGCGTGGTCACGGCGCTGCTGGTGATCGCCCAGGCCGAGCTGCTGGCGAACACGGTCGCCCGGGCGTTCCTCGGTGGGGCCGGGCCGGCCGAGCTCACGGTGCCGCTCGTCGCCCTGCTCGGCGTCGTACTGGGCAGGGCGGCGCTGGGCTGGGGCGGGGAGGTCGCCTCCCAGCGGGCAGCGGCCTCCGCGGTCGCGCAGCTGCGGGCCGTCGTGCTCGACCACGTCTTGCGGCTCGGGCCGCGCCACCCCGGACTCCCCTCCAGCGGGCAGCTGGCGACGCTCGCGGGCCGCGGCGTGGACGGCCTCGACGGGTACGTCGGCCGCTACCTCCCCCAGCTGATCATCGGCGCCGTGGTGCCGCTCGTCGTCGGCATCCGGATATTCACTGCCGACTGGGTCTCTGCGCTGCTCGTCGGCGTCACCGTCCCGCTGATCCCGCTGTTCATGGTGCTGATCGGGCTGCACACCCGGGCCCGGACGGGCCGGCAGTGGCGGGCGCTCGCGGTGCTGGGCCACCACTTCCTCGACGTCGTGGCCGGGCTCGACGTGCTGACCGCGTACGGGCGAGCGCGCCGGCAGGGGCGCCAGATCGCGGCGATGTCCGAGCAGTACCGCGTCGAGACGATGCGCGGCCTGCGGGTGGCGTTCCTGTCCTCACTCGCACTGGAGCTGCTCGCCACGCTCTCGGTGGCACTTGTCGCGGTGTCGGTGGGGCTGCGGCTCGTCGGCGGGCAGCTGGACCTGGCGACCGGCCTGCTGGTGATCGTCCTTGCCCCCGAGGTGTACCAACCGCTGCGGGCCGTGGCCGCCCGGTTCCACGACAGCGCCGAGGGGGCGGTCGCTGCGGAGAGCGTCTTCGCGGTGCTGGACACGTCGCCCCACGGACGGGTGCCGGTCACTGAGGTGCCTGCACCCGACCCCTCGGCCGGGCCTGTGCGGCTCGACGCGGTCGGGGTGGACGGGCGGTCCGGACCGGTGCTCGACG
>DASRSC010000335.1:0-2316 GCA_035695525.1 Pseudonocardia sp.
GCCTCGGTGATCTCCGTCGTCATCCCCAACTGGAACGGGCGGCGGTGGCTGCCCGGGTGCCTGGCGGCCCTCGCCGCCCAGGAGCGCGCCCCGGACGAGATCATCGTGGTCGACAACGGATCGAGCGACGGCTCGGTCGAGTACCTGCGCCACGAGCACCCTGAAGTGACGGTCCTCGCCCTGTCGCGCAACACCGGCTTCGCCGCCGCCGCGAACATCGGGGTCAGCATCCCCGCCGGCGAGTTCGTGGCGCTGGTCAACGCGGACGTCGAGCTGGCCCCCGACTGGCTGGCGCGGATGGCCGCCGCGTTGGAGGCCCACCCGGGCGCGGCGTCGGTGGCCTGCAAGATGCTGTCCCTCCGCGACCCCACGATCGTCGACGACGCCGGCGACGTGCTGCGCCGCGACGGCGTCTGCGAGCAGCGCGGCCGCTTCGGTCCCGACGACGGTCGCTGGGACGCTGCGGGCGAGGTGTTCGGAGCGTGCGCCGGGGCCGCGCTGTACCGCCGGTCCGCGGTCGTGAGCGCCTTCGGCTTCCACGAGCCCTACTTCGCCTACCTGGAGGACGTCGACCTCGCCCTGCGCCTGCGCCTGGCCGGGTGGACCTGCCGCTACGAGCCTGCGGTCGCACTGCACGCCGCGCAGGGCTCCTCGGGCGCGCTGCCCGGCGGTGCTGCGTTCCTGGCCACCCGGAACACGCTCGTGCTAGTGGCCCGCTTCTGGCCTGTACGCTGGCTGGGACTGGTCGCCTACCGGCAGCTCGGGTGGGCGTGGCATGCGGCGCGCGAACGGAGGCTGCGGGCTCATCTGCGCGCTGTGGCCGCGGCGGTTCCGCTGCTCCCGGCGGCGCTGCGTGCGCGCCGCGCCCTTCGCCATGGCGCTGTCATCCCGATCTGCACCGCAATTCCGTCGCGGCCCTGGCGCGGCCCGTCAGCCGAGGGCCGTCCCGGGGAGCACGGGTAGCTGCGGGCCCTCCGCGTCTGCGCGCGACACGAACGCACGTCAACGGCGTCTATCGAGGAGAGTGGGTGCGGGGGCGGCCTACCAACAACCAATCCGTTCCAAACCTGGGATCACGGCGCCAGTTTGTCCGCTGGAGCGCGCATAGCGACCACCTCGTGCCAAACGTGCGGCACCGATCCCGGTTTGTCACCGATTGGCGGCGGAACCCGCGCTCGAAGCTCAGGCCGCCGAGCCGGCCGCGGCCCGCACCGCCCGCGCCTCGCGCACCCGGTCGGTCTTGTCGAGCGTCACCTTGCGCAGGCGCACCGAATGGGGGGTCACCTCGACGCATTCGTCGGCGCGCAGGAACTCGAGCGCCTGGTCCAGTGACAGTTCCCGCTTGGGCACCAACCGCACGAGCTCATCCGCCGTCGAGGAGCGGATGTTGGTGAGGTGCTTCTCCTTGACCGCGTTGACGTCCAGGTCCTCGGCGCGCGAGTTCTCGCCGACGATCATCCCCTCGTAGACCTCGTCGCCGGGCTCGACGAACAGGATCCCGCGCTCCTGGAGGTTGAACAGCGCGAACGCGGCCACCGTGCCGCGACGGTCGGCCACGAGCGAACCGGTGGGCCGGGTGCGCAGCTCGCCATGCCACGGCTCCCAGCGGTCGAACACGTGGTGCACCAGGCCGGTGCCCCGGGTCTCGGTGAGGAACTCGGTCCGGAAGCCGATCAGCCCCCGGGCCGGCACGAGGTACTCCATGCGCACCCAGCCGGTCCCGTGGTTGACCATCTGCTCCATGCGCCCCTTGCGCAGGGCCATCAGCTGGGTGATGACGCCGACATACTCGTCGGGAGCGTCGACGCTCATGCGCTCGACCGGCTCGTTGGTCTTGCCGTCGATCTCGCGGGTCACCACCTGGGGCTTGCCGACGGTGAGCTCGAAGCCCTCCCGGCGCATCAGCTCCACGAGGATGGCCAGGGCCAGCTCGCCGCGGCCCTGGACCTCCCATACGTCGGGGCGCTCGGTCTCCGTGATGCGGAGCGAGACGTTGCCGACAAGCTCGCGCTCCAGCCGGGCCTTGACCTGGCTGGCGGTGAGCAGGGTGCCGTCCTGGCCGGCCAGCGGACCGGTGTTGATGCCGATGGTGACCGACAGCGACGGCTCGTCCACCGTGATCACCGGCAGCGGCTGGGGATCGTCAGCGTCGGCCAGGGTGTCGCCGATCGTGATCTCCGGGATCCCGGCCACGGAGATGATCTCGCCCGCCGCGGCCTCGGTGGCCTCGACGCGGTCCAGGGCCTCGGTGACGTAGAGCTCGGAGACCTTGACGCGCTCGATCGTGCCGTCGTGCCTGCACCAGGCGACGGTCTC
>DASRSC010000336.1:0-3716 GCA_035695525.1 Pseudonocardia sp.
CTTCGGCATGGTGCCCGCCGAAGAGATGGGCGAGTACACCGACGAGCCGGTTCCCGACCGCTACTCCGACGGACGCCGGCTCGACCGGTCCCCTCGCGAGTACGGCGACGACCGGTGGGACGACCGCTTCTCCTACGACGACGACTCCCAGCACGACCGGTACGAGGACGGGTGGGACCGCCGCCCGCCTCGTCCGGTGGCCATGGACCGGCCCGTGCCGCGTGGCATGGGAGGTGCGTCGGGGCTGGGTCAGCCCGCGGTCCGGGGCTCGCTCGCGATCGACCCCGACGCCGCGATGCGCGAGCCGATAAGGGCCGTCCCCCCTGCTCCGCCCGCCGTTCCCGAGCAGCGCGACCGCGCCGCACGGGGGGCCGCCGCGCTGGCCAGGATCACCACCCTGCAGCCCAGCAGCTACAAGGAGGCGCGCACGATCGGCGAGCGCTACCGCGACGGCGTGCCGGTGATCATGAACCTCACCGAGCTCGACGTCGACGACGCGAAGCGGCTCGTCGACTTCGCCGCCGGGCTCGCGTTCGCGCTGCGCGGGTCGATCGACAAGGTCACCAGCCGTGTCTTTCTTCTCACACCTGCCGACGTCGAGGTGTCCGCCGACGACGCCCGCAGGCTCGCAGAACGAAACATCTTCCGCCAGGATTGAGGGCGTGCCCCTCGCCATCCAGTTCCTTCTGTACTACGTGCTGTTCTTCTTCTGGCTGCTGCTCATCGGGCGGATCGTGGCGGAGTTGGTACGCAGCTTCGCCCGCCAGTGGGTGCCTGCGGGGCCGAGCGCCGTGGCGCTCGAGATCATCTTCACAGCCACCGATCCGCCCGTGAAGTTGTTGCGGAGAGTGATCCCGGTCGTCCGGATCGGCGGCGTCGGACTGGACCTGTCGATTATGGTTCTACTGCTGGTCGTGTTCATACTTATGAACGTTGCCCAGCCGACGCCGTAGTGAGCCCCAGTCACACGGTGCCGCCGCCGAGGACTGCATGAGGTGATCCGATGCCGCTGACGCCCGCCGACGTCCACAACGTCGCGTTCAGCAAGCCCCCCATTGGTAAAAGGGGGTACAACGAGGACGAGGTCGACGCGTTCCTCGACCTGGTCGAGGCCGAACTGGCTCGCCTGATCGAGGAGAACGAGGACCTGCGCGAGCAGGTCTCTCAGCTCGAACAGCGCCTCGGGAACGCACAGGCCGATCTGGAGGACGCGCGCTCGCGTCCGCCTGCTCAGTTGGGGGCGCCAGTGTCGCCGCCGACGCAGCAGATCCAGCGGCAGGTTGAGCCGCCGCCCATGCGGCAGATGGAGCCACCGCGCTCCATGTCGGGCCCTCCGTCGCTGGTAGACAGCGGTGAGCAGGGCGACCACCACGTCCAGGTGGCGAAGGTCCTGAGCATGGCCCAGGAGATGGCCGAGCGGCTCACCTCCGAGGCCAAATCCGAGGCCGACGCGATGCTCACTGACGCCCGTACCAAGTCCGAGCAGCTGCTGTCGGACGCTCGTACCAAGTCCGACGGTCTCGTCAACGACGCCCGCTCGCGGGCCGAGACGATGCTGAACGACGCCCGTACCAGGGCGGAGACCTTGGAGCGGCAGTCGCGCGACAAGGCAGCCACACTGGTCGGTGACGCCGAGCGCAAGCAGGCGGAGATCATCGGCACGATCACCCGCGACAAGTCGGTGCTCGAGAAGAAGATCGACGAGCTGCGCACGTTCGAGCGTGAGTACCGCACCCGGCTCAAGACGTACCTGGAGTCCCAGCTCAGGGACCTCGGAGAGCGCGGTTCGGCTGCTCCGTCCGATGCTCGGTCGAGCTCAAACGGCGGCTACGCCTCTACCGGATACGGCCAGCGCGCCGACGCCGGTAGCTGACCGAGACCTACACGGGCGGGGCGGCGGGTTCCCGCCGCACCGCCGCACACGGAGAGAATCGTGCTGCTCCTGGTCCTGATCCTCGTCCTGATCGCCTTCGGCCTGCTGGTGGTGGCGCTGCTGTCCGGCAGCGTGCTGTGGGCCTGGGTGTCCGTCGTAGTCAGCGTCGCCGCAGCCGCAGTACTGCTGATCGACTGGCTGCAGCGCCGCAACGCCGTGAAGGCGGGCACCGACGCGGCGGCCGGCACGGGCCCCGATGCCTCACGGCCCAGGTCGGAGGTGGAGCCGGTCACCGAGATCCTGCCGGTCATCCCGCCGTCCGGAGTCCCCATGGCCGGGGCCGGCGGCGTCAACGGCGCGCCCCGGGACGTCCCGGCGGCCCGCTTCGATCAGGTCCTCGACGGCACGCAGACGGTGATCATGCCGGTCGTTCAACCGTCCGGCTCTAGCGATCGACCGCCCGGCGCTACCCCTGGAATCAGCCCATCGGGCGGTGATTCGTCACCGAGCGTAACCAAAACCGGTGGCGATCGTTCTTCCTCGGTCCCGCGCCCGAGTGACGCGGGAGACGTCACCGGCATCGCGTCCGGCTCCGCCGAGAAACCGGCGATCCGGCCCGACGACCGGCCCGCTGCTTCTGCTGCTCCTTCCGCCACGTCCCCGGAGGTCGCGGGCACCGCACCCCGCGTGCCCGGCACCACCGGTGTCCCCTCTGGCGCGTCCGCCCCCGTACCGGTCGACCTCGAGAAGGCCGATCGCCAGCAGGCCGATCGCGACGCGACCGATCGCGACACGACGCCGGAGCCGGGTGCCGCACCCGCGTCGGACGGCCCGGCGGACCGACGGGATGCGTCCGCGGAGGCCACCGTGGCCGTCGATGCGCGGCAGGCGGACACGGCCGCGGGTCCTGCTGTCCCGGATGGGGCCCCTGCTGACGGCTCGGCCGCCGACGCGTACGTCGAGGCTTCCTCCGCCACCGCTGCGGCTGTGGAGGATGGCTCGCCTGCGGCTGACGCCACCGCCACCGCTGTGGGCGAGGCCACGGCGGGCGAGCCGGTCCTGCCCCCGCCCGGCTCCGACGTCGAGCCGCCGGAGGAGCCGCGGGACGTCGCTGCGGCCGCGCTGATCGCCGCCCTCGAGGACGAGGTACTCGTGATCGACGAGCAGCCCCGTTACCACGTCGAGAGCTGCCGGTCGCTGGCCGGCCACGCGCTGATCCCGCTGCCGGCGCGCGAGGCCATCGAGCTCGGCTTCACCCCCTGCGGCTGGTGCGCGCCCGACCGCACGCTGGCCAGCAGGTACCCCGCTCCGGCCCGGTAGGCCCCACCGGAATACCGAGTGGCGACAGGGCGCTACGCTTGATGCACAGGCACCGATCCGGCCATCACCGGGGAGCCTCCGGAAGAACAGGCGTCCAGCCCGGCAACGGGCAGGGCCCGCCTCAGTAGAACCGGACGGGAGCGGCCCGTCACAGCCGACCGTTGAGTGGCTGCCCACCTTGGGTGGCAAGCGGGGTGGTACCGCGGCGCCCGCGAGGGCCGTCGTCCCCGTGCAGGCAGCAGCACCAGCCACGCACGAGGAGCACACGCGCAATGAAGGCCGAGGCCACAGCCGACCATGCCGGGTACCCCCTTGTGCCGGCGCACCCGTCCTTTCCCTCGCTGGAGCGCGAGGTGCTGGACGCCTGGGACGCCGACGGCACCTTCGTTGCGTCGGTCGAGGCGCGTCCCGCTGGTGAGAACGGCAGCAACGAGTTCGTCTTCTACGACGGGCCCCCCTTCGCCAACGGCCTGCCGCACTACGGGCACCTGCTCACGGGCTACGTCAAGGACGTCGTGCCGCG
>DASRSC010000337.1:0-14502 GCA_035695525.1 Pseudonocardia sp.
GCGACCAGCGCTGGATCCGGAGAGTCGAGCATCCAGACGCCGCGCCCGTCGTACCCGCCGCGGACGGCCTTGAGCACGACGGGCCACCCGTGCTCGGCGCCGAAGCGCTCGACGTCGCCGGCGTGGCGCACCTCCGCGAACTGCGGCGCGGCGGCACCGAGCCCGGCCAGCCTCCGCCGCATCACCAGCTTGTCCTGGGCGTGCAGCAGCGCGTCCGGGTGCGGGTGGACGGTCACCCCCACGCCGACGAGCGCGCGCAGGTTCTCCTGCGGCACCTGCTCGTGGTCGAAGGTGACCACCGCGCATCCGCGCGCGAAGTGGTGCAGCGCCGACAGGTCGGTGGCCGCCCCGGCACGCACGTCGGCGCAGACCAGCGCGGCCGGGTCGGAGGGATGCTCCGCGAGCACGCGAAGCGACTGGCCGAGGGCGATGGCGGCCTGGTGGGTCATGCGGGCCAGCTGACCGGCACCGATCATGCCGACGACGGGGAGGGGATGAGAAGAGGACGCGTCCACGATGCGGGAAGCCTACCTGCGGGCGCCTCCCGGCCGGCGTCTGGCACGATCGAACAGGTGCCCTTGGTCGAATCGGTGCTGGCCGCCATTCCGCAGCCCTACCGGGAAGTCGCCGTCAAGCACCGCGAGCTCGTCAAGTTCGCCGTGGTCGGCGGCACGACGTGGGTGATCGACACCGCGATATTCCTGTTCCTCAAGGGCACGGTGCTCAGCGACAAGCCGCTCACGGCGAAAGTCATCTCCGTGCTGGTGGCGACGATCGTGTCCTACGTGATGAACCGCGAGTGGTCCTTCCGGACCCGCGGCGGCCGTGACCGTCACCATGAGGCCGCGCTGTTCTTCATCATCAGTGGTGTCGGCGTGGCGGTCTACACGGCCCCGCTGGCGATATCGCGGTACGTCCTCGACCTCAAGGTGCCCGGCGTGAGCCTTCTCACGCAGGAGGTTGCCGACTTCGTCAGCGGTCAGATCATCGGGGTACTGGTCGGCATGGCGTTCCGCTGGTGGGCGTTCCGCCGGTTCGTCTTCCCCGACGAGAACGCGCGCAGCAAGATTCCGACGGGCTGAGCGGCGCGGCTCACCGGGGCGTGGTCACCGGGCGGGGGGCCCCCATGACATCGTCGGCCCGCGCGATCGGCAGGAAGATCGTGAACATCGGCGGCCGGGCCCGGGACAGCTCCAGCCGTCCGCCGTCGGCCTCGACGAGCGCACGAGCCAGCGCGAGCCCCAGACCGGTCGAGGACCCCACGGAAACCCCGCGGTCGAACACGTGCGGCACCAGCTCCTCGGGCACCCCCGATCCCGCGTCGCTGACCTCGATCAGCAGGCTGTTCTCCGTCGCCCGCGCGCTGAGCGTGACCGTGCCGGCGCCGTGCTGGATCGCGTTCTCGACCAGCGCCCCGACCGCCTCCCGGATCCGGGTCGGCGTGACCCTGGCCAGCAACCCGGCCGGCACGCGCACCTTCAGCGACCGCCCGGCGGCGCGTAGCGCGGGGCGCCACTCGTCGGCCACGGTGCTCAGTCCCTCGCGAAGGTCCTGCAACTGTGCCCCTGCCGCCCGAGCGGCGCGCGCAGCCTCGAGCAGCTCGTCGAGCACTCCCGAGAGCCGCTCGGCCTGTTCCAGCGCGGCGAGGGCCTCCCGGCGGGCGCTCGGGTCGGGGTGCGCGGCCAGCTCGTCGAGCCGCAGCTGCAGTGCCGTCAACCGGCTCCGCAGCTGGTGCGACACGTCACCGACCAGCGCGCGTTCGCGCTGGACCAGCTCCGCCAGCGCCGCAGCCGAGGTGTCGAGGACGTCGGAGACGCGGTCCAGCTCCGGGATGCCGTGCCGCTCCGGCGCGGAGCGGAAGTCGCCGGCGCCGAGGCGGGCGGCCCGGTCGGCGACGCCGCTGAGCGGCTCGGCCAGGCGACGGGCCGTCACGGTGGCCACCACCGCCCCCGTGGCCACCGAGAGCACCACCAGCAGCGCGACGACGAGCGCGACCTGCACCTGCTCCGCGCGCAGGACCAGGTTGGGCTCCTCGAGCGTGATCGACCCGCCGGGTCCGAAGGGGATCGTCTCCAACACCGGGTTCGCGCCCACCTCAGGCCCGATCACCTGCGGCGCCTGGCCGGGCAGCTGCAGAACGAGCCGGCCGCCTGCCGGTATGGCGAGCTCGAGCGCTCTCATGTCGATCTGGGCGGGGTCGACCCCGTTCGGGCCGGCCATGGCGTCCAGCCGCCCAGCTACCCGCTCCAGGCTCGAGGTGAGCTCACCGCGGGTGAAATCCTCCACGAGCCGCCAGGTGGTGATGGTGAGCGGCCCCCCGAGCACCAGGGCAGTGATGGCGACGACGAGAAGTGTCGACTGCAGGATCCGGCGGCGCAAACGACAGACCGATCAGTCGTGGTTGAACCGGAAACCGACGCCGCGAACGGTCGCGATCCGCCGCTCACCGCCGATCTTGCGGCGCAGCCAGGACATGTGCATGTCGAGCGTCTTGGACGTCTTCATGTCTGGGTCGTTCCAGACTTCCCGCAGGATCTCATCGCGGGTCACGACTTGGCCGGCACGCAGCAGCAGCACGCGCAGCAGCTCGAACTCCTTGTTCGCGAGGCCGACCTCGGCGCCGTCGACCAGAACCCGCCGGCCCGACAGCTCCATGCGGACCCCGCCGACCTCCACCGATTCGGGGGTGAGCCGACGCAGCAGCGCCCGCACCCTGGCGAGCAGCTCGGCAAGCCGGAAAGGCTTGCCCACGTAGTCGTCGGCGCCCGCATCGAGGCCGACGACGAAGTCGACCTCGTCGGTGCGCGCGGTGAGCATCAGAACGGGCAGGTCGGGGGCATCCAGCCGCACCCGGCGGCACACCTCCAGGCCGTCCATCCCGGGCAGACCGAGATCGAGGACCAGCAGGTCGACGTGCCCGCACCGCACTCGTTCCAGTGCGGCCTCGCCGTCGACGGCGACGTCCACCTCGTAACCCTCGCGCTGCAGTGCGCGCGACAAGGGCTCTGCGATAGCGGCGTCGTCCTCGGCTAACAGGACGGTGGTCACACTTGCAGTCTAGGCGCCTCTTGAACGGCCAACCCACAATGCAGGTGTGACCGAGGACCCTCGCACGTCCGCGCCACCCATGTCCGACGAACTCCGTATCATGCGGGGCCGGCTCGACCGGCTCGACCGGCACAACCGTCACGCCGCTGCGGGAGCGGATCGAGGGCGTCCCGGGCGAGTGAGGCAGGCTCTCGTCACGTGGACAGCGATCTCGAGCTCGCCCTGCGTCTCGCCGACACCGCGGACGCGATCACCCTCGACCGGTTCCGCGCGGCCGACCTGCGGGTGACCCGCAAGCCCGACCGCACCCCCGTCACCGACGCGGACACAGCGGCCGAGGACGCGATCCGCCGGACCATCTCCGCCGAGCGCCCGGACGACGCGGTTCTCGGCGAGGAGCGCGGGGGGGACGTGCCGGAGTCCGGCCGCGGCTGGGTCCTGGACCCGATCGACGGTACGAAGAACTTCTCGCGCGGCATGCCCGTCTGGGCCACCCTGATAGCCCTCACCGTGGACGGCGAGCCCGTCGTCGGGGTCGCCAGTGCTCCCGCGCTGGGCAGGCGGTGGTGGGCCGCCCGCGGCGCCGGTGCCTGGACCAGCGACACCCCGGGCGGGGAACCGCGACGGATCGGCGTCTCCGGCGTCACCGACCTGGCCGACGCCTACGTGTCCACCACGGACATCCAGACCTTCGCCGGGCTCGGGCGCCGCGAGCACTACCTGCGGCTCGTCGACGCGTGCTGGGAGAGCCGTGCCTTCGGTGACTTCTGGCAGCACTGCCTGGTGGCCGAGGGCGTGCTCGACATCGCCGTCGACGTGCTCGCGAGCACCTGGGACCTGGCCGCGCTGATGCCGATCCTCACCGAGGCGGGTGGCGCCCTGACCGACCTCGGCGGCGTGTCGACGTTCGCCGGTGGCGATGGGCTCTCGTCCAACGGCGAGGTGCACGACGCCGCGCTGGCCATCATCGGGCGGTAGGGCGCATCCGATGATCGAGCTCACGTACGAGGACTTCACCCCGGGCCGGTGCTTCGACCTGGGCACAACGGTCGTGGACGGGGACGAGATGGTGGCGTTCGCCCGTCGGTTCGACCCGCAGCCGTTCCACGTCGACGACGACGCTGCCGCGGCCTCGATTTTCGGTGGCTTGGCGGCGTCCGGCTGGTTCACCGCGGGGTTGTGGATGCGCGCCTACGTCGACAGCGTGCTGGCCCGCGCCGCGTCCGTGGGCTCTCCCGGCGGCGAGGAGATCCGGTGGCCTGCGCCCGTCTTCGCCGGGGACGAGCTGCGCGCGTCCATGGAGGTGCTCGAGGCACGGCGCTCCCGCAGCCGCCCCGGCCTGGGGCTGGTGCGGCTGCGGGCATTCATGCACCGTGGCGACGAACTCGTCTACCGCAGCACGTTCACGGGCATGTTCGCGACCCGCGACGCGGTCTAGGGCCGCTGCAGGGCGCGAGACTCAGCCCCGGTCGGCGAGCTCCTTCTCGTACTTCTCGGTCATGTGGGCGACGGCGGCGTTCTGCTGCTCGGCGTGCCCGGAGCGGGTCTCGGTCGCACGCGCCTTGGCGTCGAGCGTGGCCTGCGCCTGGCCCTGGAACTGCGGCATGACGTGCTGGGCGATGAGCTCGTAGGACCGCCGCGTCGCCTCTGGGTTGGCCCACTCGTGCGCCAGCAGCAGCATCGCGCCGAAACCACCCGACTGGGCGACGAGCTTCTGCACCTGTGCGGTGGCGTCGTCCGGCGTGCCGATCGCGCCGATGCCCGCCTCGTTGACGTAGTCGATCATCTCCCGGATCTCGCCGCCCTCCACCGCCATCTGTAGGAAGGCCGCCACCTTCTGGAAGTAGCGGAACCACTGCTCGATGCCGTACTCGACGTCCTTGTACGCCTGCTCGCGGGTCTCGGCGATGTGCATGAGACCGACGAGGCGCCACTTCAGCCGGTCTACGACGGTGCCATACGTCGTCGCCCGCTCCTCCATGACGTTCCAGTGGTGTGCCAGCGCGTCGAAGCCCTCCTTGGTCAGGGTGGCGCCGATGGAGAGCAGGCCGAGGCCGTGCCGACCGGCGAGGCGGGGCCCGGTCGGCGACGCGACCGCCGCGACCGCGACGTCGAACAACGGGTCGGAGTACGGGCGCAGGTGCAGCCGGGCATTGATCAGCGTGTGCGTGCGCGTCTTCGCGTTCACCGGCTCGTCGCCGCGCAGCAGTCGAACAACGACGTCGAGGTTCTCCTCGAGCAGCTCGCGCGTGTCGGTCGGGTTCAGGCCGATCATCGCGGAGTCCGTGGGCAGTGAGCCCGGTCCGACCCCGAGCATGACGCGGCCGCGCGTGAGGTGGTCGAGCAGCACCATCCGCTCGGCCACCCACAACGGGTTGTGGTAGCTCAGCGACGTCACGCCGGTGCCCAGCCTGATGTTCCTGGTGCGCTCCGCGGCGGCGGCGATGAAGATCTCCGGCGAGGCGATGATCTCCGAGCCGGCCGAGTGGTGCTCGCCGATCCACGCCTCGTCGTAGCCGAGCTCGTCGAGATGCTCGATCAGCTTCAGATCGCGCTGTAGGGCGCTGGTCGGGTTCTCGCCTGCGCGGTGGAATGGGGCAAGAAAGATGCCGAAACGCATTCGGGTCATGTGAACTCTCCAATCGTTGCGGACAGTCACCACGACCGTAGGCATGCCACCCTTCCGGGTGCACCTCCTCGTTCGATCAGGTACCGCTGAGTGCCCGTACGACGTTCGACGGTGACGGCCTGCCGAGGTGGCGGGCCATCCAGGTGCTCGTGGCGACGAGCGCGTGGAGGTCCACCCCGTGCTGGATACCCAGGCCGTCGAGCATCCAGACGAGGTCCTCTGTGGCCAGGTTGCCGGTGGCCGACTCTGCGTACGGGCAGCCGCCGAGTCCGCCGGCGCTGGCGTCGACGGTGGTGACTCCGCGGCGCAGCGCGGCGAGCGTGTTGGCCAGCGCCTGTCCGTAGGTGTCGTGGAAATGCACGGCGACCTGCTGCATCGGCACCCCACCTGCGGCGCACGCGTCGAGCACGGCATCGACGTGGCCGGGTGTGCCGGTACCGATCGTGTCGCCCAGCGAGAGCTGGTGACAGCCCATCTCGACGAGCCTGCGCCCTACCGCGGCGACCTGTTCCGGCGCGACCGGGCCCTCCCACGGATCGCCGAAGCACATCGACACGTATCCGCGCACCCGCAGACCCTGCGCCAGCGCCCGGTCGACGACCGGGGCGAACATCGCGAACTGCTCGTCGAGGCTGCGGTTGAGATTCCGCTTCGCGAAGGTCTCCGTGGCGCTGGCGAAGATCGCCACGTGCTGCACGCCGGCCGCCAGCGCGCGGTCCAGCCCGCGCTCGTTCGGCACGAGCACGGGGTAGTCGACGCCGTCGACACGCACCAGCCGCTGCAGCAGGTCGGCGGCGTCGGCGAGCTGGGGCACCCACCTCGGGTGCACGAAGCTGGTGGCCTCGAGCACCCGGAGGCCCGCGGCCGCCAGGCGGTCCAGGAACTCGGCCTTCACCTCGACGGGCACCACCGCCGACTCGTTCTGCAGCCCGTCCCGCGCGCCGACCTCGTAGATCGTGACGCGCTCGGGGAGCTCGGAATCGGGCACCACCATCGGGAGGTCAGTGGCGCTTCGTCCACGACCGCGCACCCGTTCCTCGCCACCGTTCGCCGACATCACCCCAGCTTGCGGGCACCGCGGTCGCCGGTCAACGCCACTGCTCGAAACGGATTGAAATGGGCCGGAGAAGACACGAGAACCGATCCGCCGTCGCTAGAATTGCGGCATGCCGCAGGAGGCCGAGTGACCATTAATCCCTTTCGGCCATCGGATGCGGAAAGTCCTGCACCATTGCCTGATGCTGGCGCGAGCCGCTGATGAACGAACCTGGCCGACCACGGACTTGACCCGGCGGTCGATCGCGGCCACCACGTACGCGTGGCTGTGAACGAGGGACTACGTCTGGGCGTCGGCCAGCTCGTCGTACAGCATCGTGTGCACCTTCTGCACGCCCGGGACGTCGTCGAACTCCAGCGGCTCGTCCGACGCCGACTCGATCACGAGCGTGCCGCAGCCCAGGATCCGCTCGAACACCGTGTGCCGGAACTGCACGCTGTTGATCCGGCGCATCGGGATGTCGATGCCGTGGCGCGTGAGCACCCCCTCGCGCACCAGCACCCTGCGGTTGGTCACGACGAAATGCGTGGTGCGCCAGCGGACGACGGGCACAACGGTGAGCCGGACGACGAGCCCGAGCCCGACCACGGCGAGCGCCAGCCAGGCCCACGGCGCCCAGGTCGTGGTCCGGACCAGCGCGGCGAGGAAGGTGCCGACCCCGACCACGAGCAGCAGCACCAGCACCGGGACGACGAGCATCTTCCAGTGCGGGTGCTTGTGCATGACGACCTGCTCGCCCTCGACGAGGAGATCGTCCGGGTAGGCCACACGTCCACGGTACTGCTCAGTCGGCTGGTCGCAGGTGCACCACATCGCCGGCCGCGACGGCGCGCCGGTGGCCTGCCGCGTCGAGGAGCAGCAGCCGGCCGTCCCGGTCGACGTCCTCGGCAATGCCGGTGAGCACCGTGCCGCCGGGGAGCTCCACCCGCACCTCGGACCCCAGGCTTGCGCACCCGGCGCGGTAGTCCGCTCGCAGCCGCGTGGCGTCCGCGTCACCGCGGCCCTCGCGCCACGAGGCCTCGCGCTCGAGGAGCCGGGTGAGCAGCGCGACGAGCACGGCCGAGCGGTCGGAAGGCCCACCCTCCGCGGCCAGCGACGTGGCGCCGGGCTGGTCGGGGGGCGACGCGACGACGTTCAGCCCGATGCCGACGACGACGGCGGGGCGACCGGGGTCGGCGACCTCCGCGAGAATCCCGGCCACCTTGCGGGACCCAGCACCGAGCAGCAGGTCGTTCGGCCACTTCAGGCCCGCCGGGGCAGCGGTGAGCTCGCGGACTGCGTCGAGTGTGGCGAGCCCGGCGAGCAGGGGCAGCCAGCCGAAGCGCGACGGCGGCACGCCCTGCGGCCGGAACAGGACGCTGACGGTGATCCCGGAACCGGGCGGGGCTACCCAGCTGCGCGCAAGCCGGCCGCGACCGGCCTCCTGGTGCTCGGCGACGAGCACCGTGCGGTCCGGCGCGCCGGCCGCCGCGGCGGCCATCAGGTCGGCGTTGGTGGATCCGGTGCGCTCGACGACGTCGACCTGAGCCCAGGGCCCGACGAGCGACGTGCGCAGCACATCCGCGTCCAGCGGCTGAGCGATCCGGTTCATAGAGGCGGACGCTACCGGCGGTCCGCGCCCGGTGCGGGGTGCGGCGCGATACCCGCGACGGATGGACATCGCGGGGCGGCGGACGTGCCGGTGGACGTCAGCGGCGGTGCCGGGCTGTGCGGCTCACCACGGCAGCTGCCGGTTACCACCGCATTAAGCTGCGCAGCCATGAGCAAGCGCGCGAGTGGAGCGTGGGCACAACCTGTGCCCGAGTTGCTGACCGAGCGCAGTGAGGGACGACGATGAGCGCAGCCACCGAGCCGATCGCCGACGCGTCCGGCGCCGCAGCCGGCGAGCCGGACATCCACACGACGGCCGGCAAGCTGGCCGACCTCTACCAGCGCATCGACGGCGCGGTGCACGCCGGCAGCGAGGCCGCGGTGGAGCGCCAGCACGCGAAGGGCCGCCAGACCGCACGCGAGCGGATCGACCAGCTGCTCGACCCCGGCTCGTTCGTCGAGCTCGACGCCCTCACCCGGCACCGCTCCACCAACTTCGGGATGCAGGAGAAGCGCCCGTTCGGGGACGGTGTGGTGACCGGTACCGGCACGATCGACGGCCGCCCGGTCGCGGTGTTCAGCCAGGACGCCACGGTGTTCGGCGGGGCGCTCGGCGAGGTGCACGGCGAGAAGATCGTCAAGGTGATGGACCTCGCCACCAAGATCGGCTGCCCCGTCATCGGCATCAACGACGGCGGTGGCGCGCGCATCCAGGAGGGCGTGGTCGCACTCGGCCTCTACGCCGAGATCTTCGTGCGCAATGTGCGCAGCTCGGGCGTCGTCCCGCAGATCTCGTTGATCATGGGTCCGGCCGCGGGTGGCGCCGTGTACTCCCCCGTACTCACCGACTTCACCGTGATGGTCGACGGCACCAGCCACATGTTCATCACGGGCCCGGACATCATCAAGACCGTCACCGGCGAGGAGGTCGACTTCGAGGACCTCGGCGGCGGGAGGGCGCACAACACCAAGTCCGGTGTCGCGCACTACCTCGCCGACGACGAAGCTGACGCGTTCGCCTACGTCAAGGAACTGCTGGGCTTCCTGCCGTCCAACAACCTCTCCGAGCCGCCGTCCTACCCGGCGCCGGAACCGACGGCCGGCGCGATCTCCGACGGGCTCACCGAGACCGACCTCGAGCTCGACTCGCTCGTCCCGGACTCGCCGAACACCCCGTACGACATCCGGGAGGTGATCAACCGGGTCGTCGACGACGGCGAGTTCCTCGAGGTGCACGAGCTGTTCGCCCCGAACATCGTCGTCGGCTACGGCCGGGTCGAGGGAAGGTCGGTCGGGGTGGTCGCGAACCAGCCCACCCAGTTCGCCGGCTGCCTCGACATCGACGCCTCCGAGAAGGCCGCCAGGTTCGTCCGCACGTGCGACGCGTTCAACGTCCCGGTGCTCACGTTCGTCGACGTGCCCGGGTTCCTGCCCGGCACGGAGCAGGAGTGGAACGGGATCATCCGCCGCGGCGCGAAGCTGATCTACGCCTACGCCGAGGCCACGGTCCCGAAGGTCACGGTGATCACCCGCAAGGCGTACGGCGGCGCGTACGACGTGATGGGCTCCAAGCACCTGGGCGCCGACGTCAACGTGGCCTGGCCGACCGCGCAGATTGCGGTGACCGGTTCGGCAGGCGCGGTCAGCATCCTGTACCGCAAGGAGCTCACGGGGCTGGAGGGCGACGAGCTCGCTGCCCGCCGTGCGGAGCTGCAACAGGAGTACGAGGACACACTCGCCAATCCCTACATCGCAGCCGACCGGGGCTACATCGACGGCGTCATCCCCCCGTCGCACACCCGCGGCTACGTCGGGCGCGCGCTCCGCATGCTGGCCACGAAGCGGGAGGCCGTGCCCACCCGCAAGCACGGGAACATCCCGCTGTGACGCCGCTCGGCCGCCCGGGCGAGGAGCCGACGCCCGAGGAGCGCAGGGCGCTCTTCCGGGTGGTGCGGGGCGAACCCACGGACGAGGAGGTGGCCGCGCTGACCGTGGTGCTCGCCGCGGCAGCCGCGTCGGCAGGTGAGCCGGCCGTGCCCTCCGTCCGCGACCGCTGGTCCGACCCCACAGCGCGCTTCCGTGTCCCCCTCCATCCGGGCCCCGGTGCGTGGACCAGGTCGACCTGGCCCCGCTGACGCTGCGCGGCCGCCCAGGGGTGGAGCGGCCGCCTCAAGGTCTGCTCAAGTTCCTGGCCTCCCGGACGTGACCCACCCCACACTTCAGGTGATCGACCGGGGGTGACCGAGTCCACGGGGACGCCGGGCTCGCGGCCGGGAGGGAGGGACCGGCATGGACGCAATGATCATCCGGATCGGGCTCGTCGCGCTCGTGGGGCTGGCAGTGCTGATCGCCCTGGCCAGCATTCCGAGCCGCGGCAAGCGGGAGCGCAACGCCGGGCGCGCGACCCGCAGCCACCCCTACGTCGTCCGTCACGGCAGTCGTCCCGGGGACGGCGGGTACCACGGTGCGTTCTCCGTCGGCCACGACTCCGGTGGCGGCTGTGGCGGCGGCTCCCACGGCGGCAGCGGTGACGGCGGGAGCGGTGGGGGCGGTGGCTGCTGACGCCGGCCCGCCGCGCCGGGTCCCCGGCACCGAGTTGCATGACGGGGCACCGGCACGACCTCGTGGCGGGATGAAGCCGCCGCGGGACCGGCCGTAGGGTCGGATGCCGTGCGCGTCGTACTGGCCTCTGCCTCCCCCGCCCGCCTGTCCGTGCTGCGCGCGGCCGGCCTCGACCCGCTGGTCGAGGTCGCGGACGTCGACGAGGAGGCGCTGCTCGAAGCGCTGCCGGGCGCCCCGCCCGCCGAGAAGGTGACCCACCTCGCCGGCGCCAAAGCTGCCACCGTGGCGCGGCGCGTCGGGGCCGCTCATCCCGACGCCGTGGTGATCGGCTGCGACTCGATGCTCCTCGTCGACGGGGAGCTCGTGGGCAAGCCGAGCGGCGTCGAGCAGGCGCGTAAGCGGTGGCGGACGATGGCCGGTGCCACCGGTGAGCTGTTCACCGGCCACGCCGTGCTCCGCCTCGCCGACGGCGAGATCGAGCGGGTGGCCGAGGGCCACGCCACGACGACCGTACGGTTCGCCGACCCGAGCGACGCCGAGCTGGAGGCGTATCTCGCCACCGGAGAGCCCCTTGCGGTCGCGGGTGCCTTCACCCTCGACGGGCGCGGCGGCTGGTTCGTCGACGGCATCGACGGCGACCCGTCGAACGTCATCGGGATCAGCCTCCCGCTCACGCGGCGGCTGCTTGCAGGGGTCGGCGTCGGTGTGACGGAGCTCTGGACGCCTACACGGTGACATGACCTCCGACGAATCCGGGAAACGTCCAGGCTCGCGCCTCCACCGACGGTGCCCAGACGTTCCCGAAGCGACGGGTGAGCGACAGCAGCAGTTGCCGAATGAGCGTCGCCCGGCGTGAACCTCCGTCTCCTGCGCAGGCTGCGAACGGAGAACGGCGAGGACTAGCCTTGGCGCATGGCGCTGCCCAACAACACCGACCCGAAGCTGGCCGAGTACGCCCACCCGGAGCGGCTGGTCACCACCGAGTGGCTCGCGCAGAACCTGGGTGCCGACGGGCTGGTCGTCGTCGAGTCCGACGAGGACGTGCTGCTCTACGACACCGGCCACATCCCGGGCGCTGTGAAGGTCGACTGGCACACCGAGCTGAACGACCCCGTCACCCGCGACTACGTGGACGGGCAGGGGTTCGCCGAGCTGTGCGGCGAGCGCGGCATCTCCCGCGACACCACCGTGGTCTTCTACGGCGACCGCAACAATTGGTGGGCCACCTACGCGCTCTGGGTGTTCTCCCTGTTCGGCCACCCCGACGTGCGCATCCTCGACGGCGGCCGGGCCAAGTGGGTGGCCGAGGGCCGCGAGATGACCACGGACCAGACGAAGCCGTCCCCGGTCGAGTACCCGGTGGTCGAGCGCGACGACGCCACGATCCGCGCCTTCAAGGACGAGGTGCTGGCCCACCTCGGGCTCGTGGGCCGGGGAGGGGCACTGGTGGACGTCCGGTCGCCCGGCGAGTACTCGGGCGAGCTCTTGCACATGCCCGACTACCCGCAGGAGGGCGCGGTCCGCGGCGGCCACATCCCGGGCGCGGCGAGCGTCCCGTGGGCCCGCGCGGCCGCTGAGGACGCCACGTTCAAGCCCCGTTCCGACCTGGAGGCCATATACCTCCAGGAGCAGGGCCTCACGGCCGACGACGACGTGGTCGCTTACTGCCGCATCGGGGAGCGCTCGAGCCACACCTGGTTCGTACTCACGCACCTGCTGGGCTTCGGCAGGGTCCGCAACTACGACGGCAGCTGGACCGAGTGGGGCAACTCCGTGCGCGTGCCGATCGTGCAGGGATCGGAGCGCGGCTCGGCATGAGTGAGCTTGCGCGCGAATCGGTGTCACAGCGCCTGCGCGCTGTGGCCCCATGCTATGGGCCGACCGAGCGCAGCGAGGTTGTGCGATGAGCCTTCCGCCGCAGCTCGCCGAGCTGGTCGAGGACTTCTCGGACGTCGGGCCGAAGGACCGGCTGCAGCTGCTCCTCGAGCTCTCGCAGGAGCTGCCCGAGCTCCCGGAGCGCTACGCCCACGCGGCCGACACGATGGAGCAGGTGCACGAGTGCCAGTCGCCGCTGTTCCTGGCGGTCGAGGTCGCCCCGGACGACGCGGTTCACCTGTTCTTCTCGGCCCCACGCGAGGCGCCCACCACCAGGGGTTTCGCCTCGATCATGCATACGGGCCTGGATGGGGAGCCGGCCGCCGAGGTGCTGGCCATACCCGACGACTTCTACACGGCGCTCGGGCTCGCCCAGGCCGTGAGTCCGCTGCGGCTGCGAGGGATGGCGGCGATGCTCGCGCGGATCAAGAACCAGGTGCGTTCGGCCACCGCGGCCTGAGCGGTCGTCACAGCCACCGCGGCCTGAGCGGTCATCACGCACCGACGACCGACGCACGCGGGAACCTCAAGTCCTGGTGAAGAACGTTCCCTGCGCTGCGTGAGGGCGGCAACACTGTGAGGCGTCTCATAAGGACGGCTCAGGAGGTGTGCGATGACCCTCGCAGCGACAGCTGACACCTGGGGCATCAGCGGTCCGGCGTTCCTGGTGGCCTACCTCCTGATCGCCGCGGCGGTCTGGGTGGCCACGTTCCGAGCCCGCCGGTCACTGGCGGATCCGCAGGCCACGAGCCCGGTCGCCGACGTGACGGCGCGTCTGCACGACGTGGCGTACCTGAACGGCGGGGCCGAGCTCGCCGTGTACTCGGCACTGAGCTCGATGCACCTGCGCGGCACGATCACGTCGGCGCGCGGCGCCGTCCAGGCCGCCGGCAGGCTCGATCCCGGAGCCGACGACCTGGAGCGCGCGATCCACTTCACCGCCCGCGTCGCGATGCAGCGCAACCGGTTGCAGTTCCACCGCCCGGTGCTGGTCGCGCTGGCCGTGATCGAGAAGCGGCTCGTGACCGCGGGCCTGCTGCTGTCGGAGGAGCAACGGTTGCGAATCCGGCGGTTGGGGTCGTGGATGCTCGCGGTGGCCGGCCTCGGTCTGGTGCGGCTGCTGGCCGGAGTGGCCGAGGCCAAGCCCGTCGGGTATCTGCTCCTGGCGCTGGTCATGGTGACCGCGGTGGCCGCCGTGCAGCTCGCGAGGGCGCCCCGGCGCACCCGGCTCGGCGACCGCACGCTCGCTGCCCTGCGCTCCGAGCACCACGGGCTGTCCCCGGAGGTGAAGCCGGACTGGTCGGTCTACGGGCCTGCGGGGGCTGCCCTGGGCATCGGAATCTTCGGGATGGGCGCGCTGTGGGCGTCCGACCCGGCGTTCGCCGACGAGCTGGCCGCCCAGCGGGTGGCTGCAGGTGGGTCGTCGGGCGACGGCGGCGGCGGGTTCAGCAGCTACGGCGGCGACGGCGGCGGTGGCGGTGGCGGTGGCGGGTGCGGCGGAGGCGGTGGCGGTGGCTGCGGTGGCTGAGCGCCACGCGCTGCTCCCCGCCGGGGTCGGCGTCGGCTGGCGACCGGAGATCGCCGGCTGGGTGGCCCGCCTGCCCGGGCCGGCGTTCTGTGAGGTGATCGCCGAGACGCTCGCTCCCGCGGCTCCACCTCGAGGGGTGGTGGAGCTGCGGGAGCAAGGCATCCCGGTGGTGCCGCACGGAGTCCGGCTCTCCCTCGGCGGAGCCGAACCCGT
>DASRSC010000338.1:0-10995 GCA_035695525.1 Pseudonocardia sp.
CGATCTGGATCGGCGGCTCGTCGCCGCGCTCCAGCTCAACGGCCGTGCGTCATGGACGCCCGGCTACGGCGACCTCTACCACTACATGACGCACGTGGTCGGCGCGCTGCCCGGCGTCCGTACCGCCGACATGACGCTGCAGGCCCGGACGCTCAAGCGGGCCTGGGTCCGGATCAACCCCGACGGCACCAGGGAGCGCGCCACATGACCACCGAACAGCAACCGTGGCAGTGGGATGAGCCCACGTGGCGCGGGCACGTGGAACGCGTGCGGGCCGGCACCCGGCTGGTGCCGGAGAGCTGGCCGCGCGGGGCCAGGGTGGCGGTGGCGATCTCCTTCGACCCCGACCACGAGACGATCCCGCTCCGCGACGGCGAGACCCGGCCCGGGAAGCTCGCGCAGGGGGAGTACGGCGCGCGCGTGGCCGCCCCGAAGATCCTCGCGCTGCTCGCCGAGTACGGGGTGCCCGCCAGCTTCTTCATGCCTGCGGTGTCCGCGCTGCTGCACCCCGACGAGGTCGAGGCGTACGCCGCCGGTGGTCACGAGGTGGCCGTGCACGGCTGGATCCACGAGCGCAACATGCTGCTCGAACGCTCCGAGGAGCTCGACCTCACGGCCCGCGCGATCGAGGTCCTGGAGAAGCTCAGCGGGGTGCGCCCGGTGGGTATCCGCACCCCGAGCTGGGACTTCTCCGATCACACCCTGGCGATCATCGAGCAGCTCGGGCTGCGCTACGACTCGTCGCTGATGGCCGACGACGAGCCCTACGAGCTGGTGGCCGCGGGCCGGCCGACGGGGATCGTGGAGATCCCGGTCGAATGGATCCGCGACGACGCCCCGTACCTGATGATGGAGCGCTACGGCGCGCTGCGGCCCTACACCCCGCCGCGCGAGTTGCTGGAGATCTGGCGCGACGAGTTCGACGCCGCCCACGCCGAGGGCGGGCTCTTCCAGCTCACCCTGCATCCGCACATCATCGGCCACCGGTCCCGGCTGCTCGTCCTGCGCGAACTGCTGGCCCACATCGCGGGCAGCGCAGGCGTTTGGTTCGCCACCCACGCGGAGATCGCCGAGGTCGCTCGCGCCCAGCTCAAACCGGCGCCGGCGAGCGCGCCATCATGAGCGACCTGGTCACCGGCCCGGCCCCGTACGCGCGCCGCGACGCCACGTTGATGGACGCCACCGCCGATGCGCTCGGGGTGTGGTTGGGCACCCAGGCCAAGGATCGCAGCGGCATCTGGCGCGACCTTGCCGTGCGCCACCGGCCCACCGAGGTACCGACGCATCATCGCCCGGTGCTGGGGTATGCCGCGCACCGCGGGATTGCCGTCCCTGGTCTGGAACGGCTGGTCACCCAGATCGGCGAGCTGGAGGCGGGTGCCCCGATGGCAGAGCAGCGCATCACCGACCTGTCGAAAGCGCTCCGATGACCGGCCCGGTCCCGTCCCCGGCTGTGCTGGACGACGTCGACGTCGCCGCGGTGCATCAGTGGCTCGCCGACCGCAGCGAGGATCTCGTCGACGACCTCGTCGCCTACACCGAGCGGGAGACACCCAGCGACGACACCGCGCTGCTCGCGGCCGGGCTCTCCCACGTGGAGGGCTGGCTCGGCGATCGGCTCGGCAGGCCCCGGAGCAAGGCACATCACGAGTCGGCCGACCACGGCGACGTGCTCGTCCTCGAGTACGACGGGGCCGGGGACGTGGCCGGTCGAGGAGTGCTCACTGTGCTGGCGCACTACGACACGGTGTGGGGGGCGGGCACGCTGGCCGAGTGGCCGGTGCGGATCGACGGCGACCGGCTGACCGGTCCCGGCGTGTTCGACATGAAGGCCGGGCTCGTGCAGGCCGTCTGGGCGGTGCGGGCGTTGCGCGCCGCGGGCCTGCCCCACCCGCCGCTGCGCCTGCTGCTCAACGGCGACGAGGAGATCGGCAGCCCGTTCTCCCGGCCACTGATCGAGAAGGCCAGTGCGGACGCAGCGGCGGTGCTGGTGTTCGAGGCGAGCGCGGACGGTGCGCTGAAGACCGCACGCAAGGGCGTCGGCCTGTTCGACGTGCACGTACGCGGCGTCGAGTCGCACGCCGGGCTGGAGCCGGCCGCCGGGGCGAGCGCGATCGACGAGATCGCCCGGGTGGTGCGCACGCTGCACGCGGCCACCGACCTGGACGAGGGCACCACCGTCAACGTCGGTGTGCTCCGTGGCGGCACGCGCTCGAACGTCATGGCGGGCGCTGCGGAGGCCGAGGTCGACGTGCGCGTCGCGTCGACGGCTGCCGAGGCCCGGATCGACGAGCTGCTGGGCTCGCTCCGGCCGCACGACCCACGCGCCGCGATCACCGTGCACGGCGGGTGGAACCGGCCGGCGATGGAGCGCGGCCCAGCGATCGCGGCGATGTACGCGCTGGTGCGGCGGGCCGGGGAGCGTCTGGGTGTCGAGCTGGCCGAGACGTCGGTAGGCGGGGCCAGCGACGGCAACTTCGCCGCCGCCATGGGCCGGCCGGTGCTCGACGGGCTCGGTGCCGTCGGAGACGGTGCGCATGCGCGGCACGAGTACGTGAGCATCGCCGGCATGGTCGAGCGCACCGCGGTGGCCGCCGGGGTGATCACGGCGTTCACGCACCCGTAGCGGCCGGTTCCGGAACCGCCCACCGGGGGCCGGAGGCCGACCAGGCTGACGGCGGGGCGCCGGGTAGGCCCGCGGATCACGTGCGGGTGATGCTTCGAGTGGCGCACCGAGTTCCGCCCGGGCAGCATCGCGAGGTCGTTGCCCCGGAGAAGGAGCCGCCGTGCCCGCTCTCGCGCGCCGTCGCGGCGCCGGTCCGTTGGCGCTGCTGGTCGTCGTCGCAGCGGTGCTCAGCGGGTGCAGCCCCGGTCCCGGTTCGGGGATCACCGTGCAAGCCGCCCAGTTCCCGTGGAGCGCGGCGAAGCTGACGAACGCGATCCTCGCCGAAGTCGTCGCCGCGCACCCGGAGCTGGGCGTCTCGACCATCACCACCATCCAGGTCGGTCCGGCGACGGCGTGGGCCGGCGCCCAGCGGGGGGATGTGGACCTGCTCAGCGAGGTCGCCATGCCCAACCAGGAGGAGCTCGCGGCGAAGGCAGCCGATCGGATCCACCTCGTGCACGAGACCTACGGCAATGCCCAGCAAGGCTGGTTCGTGCCGACCTATGCGACTCAGCCGGGCCAGCCGCTCGCCGGGCTGCGCAGCGTCACCCAGCTCAACGACTACGCGGTCGCGCTCGGGGGGAAGTTGATCGACGCCGATCCCAGCTTCATCACGACGAAGCAGAACGCCGCGCGGCTGGCCGGCTACGGCCTGCGGCTCGAACAGGTGACCTCCAGCGAGGCCGCCCAGCTCGCCGAGCTGCGCCGCGCCTACGAGCGCCGCCAGCCGATTCTCGTGTACCTGTACCACCCGCACTGGGCGTTCGAGGTGTTCGACCTGACCCAGCTGGAGGAGCCCAACCCCTACCAGCCCGACTGCTTCACCACCGGGAACGGGGCCTGCGCCATGCCTGCCTATGCCGCCTGGACCGCTGCCAGCACGGATCTGCAGCGGGGCGCGCCGCGGTTCCACGCGATGCTCGAGCGCTTCGAGCTGCCGCTACCCGACGTCGAGGCGATGCTCAAGGCCGTCGATGTGGACGACGCCGACGTCGACGAGGTCGCTCGGCGGTGGGTCGCCGACCACCCCGCTGCTGTCCGTTCGTGGGCGAGCGCATGAACGCGCCGGCCCGGCCCATGATCCGGTGCAAACGGGTCACCAAGGTGTTCGGGCCCGCGGCGGCCGGTTCCGGGCCGGCTGTCGACGAGGCGCTCGCCATGGCCCACGACGGCGTCGGGCGCGCGGAGATCCAGCAGCGCACCGACGCGACGCTCGCGGTGTACGACGTGTCCTTCGACGTGCTGCCGGGGGAGCTGTTCGTCGTGATGGGACTGTCCGGCTCGGGCAAGTCCACGCTGGTGCGGCTGCTCAACCGGCTCATCGAGCCGAGCAGCGGCGTGATCGAGGTCGACGGCCGTGAGCTCGGCTCCCTGGACGACACCGAGCTGCGCGAGCTGCGCAACCGGCGCATGAGCATGGTGTTCCAGCACTTCGCCCTCCTGCCGCACCGCACGGTGCGGCAGAACGCGGAGTACGGGCTCAAGATCCGCGGGGTGCCCGACGAGGAGCGCCGGGAGAAGGGCGAGTGGGCGCTGGAGCAGGTCGGCCTCGCCGACCGGGCCGAGGCCCACCCCGGCCAGCTCTCCGGGGGCATGCAGCAACGCGTCGGGCTCGCACGGGCGCTGGCCAGCGATACCGACGTGCTGCTGATGGACGAGCCGTACTCGGCGCTCGACCCGCTGATCCGCCGCGACATGCAGGCACTGCTCGCCCGGCTGCAGTCCGAGCTGCGCAAGACGATCGTGTTCATCACCCACGATCTCAACGAGGCCATGCTGCTCGGCGACCGGATCATGCTGCTCAAGGACGGTCGGCCGGTGCAGGTCGGCACCGGCCCCGAGATCCTCGCCGCGCCTGCCGACGACTACGTCGCCGACTTCGTCTCTGACGTCGATCGCACGCGCGTGCTCACGGCGGCGGACGTGATGCGGGAGGCGCGGGTGGTGGTCCGCCCCGACGAGCGGCCCGCCGACGTGCTGCGGCGCCTCGGCGAGTCCGAGGCGACCGGTGCCTACGTGCTCGACGACGATCGGCGCATCCTCGGCGTCGTCCGGGACGACTGGCTGGCGCGCGCGGCCGCCACCGGGACCGACTCGATCTCCCGGGCCGGCCTCGACGGCGACTACCTGACCACCGAGCCCGACCGGCCACTGATCGACCTCGTCGACCAGGTGGGCCGCAACGTCGTCCCGCTGGCCGTCGTCGACGAGGGGTCCCGGCTGCTCGGCGTGGTCCCGCGGGCGGCCGTGCTCGCGTCACTGGCCGCCCCCGGCAGGAGCTGACCATGCCCCGCATCGAGATCGGTACCTACGTCGAGCAGTTCATCACCTGGCTGCTCACCGCCATCCCCGGCGTGCTCGACGGGATCAGCGCGGTCGTCACGGTGGTCGTCGACGCGCTCACGGCGGTGCTGGCCGGTCCACCGTTCGTCGTCTGGGTGCTGCTGCTGACCGTGGCGGCCCTCCTCGTGCGCGGGTGGGCGTTTGCCGTGTTCACCCTGGTCGCGTTCCTGCTGATCGCCGGGCTGAACCTGTGGCAGGAGACGATGGAGACCCTCGCGGTCGTGCTCGTCGCCGCCGTGGTCGCGACCGCCGTCGGTGTGCCACTGGGGATCTGGGCGGCGCGCAGCCGCGCTGTCGGAACGGTGCTGCGGCCGGTCCTCGACCTCATGCAGACCACCCCGGTTTTCGTCTACCTGATCCCGGCCGTGTTCTTCTTCGGCATCGGTGTGGTGCCCGGCGTGGTTGCCACCACAATCTTCTCGATCCCGCCCGCAGTGCGCCTCACGGAGCTCGGGATCCGCGGGGTGGACCCGGAGGTCGTCGAGGCGGCCCACGCGTTCGGGGCGCATCCGCGGCAGATCCTGCGCGAGGTCCAGCTGCCCATGGCGCTCCCGTCGATCATGGCAGGGGTCAATCAGGTGATCATGCTGGCGCTGTCCATGGTGGTCGTCGCCGGGTTGGCCGGGGCCGGAGGGCTCGGCACGGTGGTCGTGAGCGCGGTGACGCAGCTCGACATCGCCGCAGGCGTCGACGGCGGCCTCGCCGTCGTGATCCTGGCGATCTTCCTCGACCGCTTCACCGCGGCGCTCGCGGAGCGCCCGAACCGGGGGATGTGGGGAAGGCTCCGGAGCCGGCGTGCCGGCGCGGCCACCACGGCGCCGCGCGTCGCCGAGACACGCACCCGCGCCGAGGACCCGGTGCCCGCACCCGGCCTGTCCTGAGCCGCTGAGGCACCGGCGAGCAGGTCGCCCGCGTCGCCCGCCGCCCAGGCGGGCGGTGAGCCGAATCAGGTCATTGAGCCCGCTGTAGCCGCGCCCCGTGCCAGCCCTCAGCGCGCGGCGCCCTCGGGCAGGGCGCCGTGCAGCAGCGCTGCGGCGTCGTCCCAGCCCAGGGTCAGCACCGTCGCGGCGAGCTCCGGTCCGACGCATCCTGCGACCTTGGCCGACAGGTCGGCGTCCGACAACGGTCGGCGTGGGTGCCCATCGGGCACGTCCAGCACCGCGTGCTCGACCGTGCCGTCCATGAGCTCCACGGTGATCCGGACGTCGCCGTCGAGGATGCCGATCCCACCCGGCTCGGGCCGGATGTCGACGAGCCCGGCCAGCTGCTTCGCCTCAGGACGGCCGACTGCGGCGTCGGTGAAGCTGGCGAGGCCGGGAAAGCCGTCGAGAAGCGCGACCGCTACCGCGTACTCGAGCGAGCGGGTTGCCTCCTGACCGGTGCGGGGAGCGCTCCGGATCAGCGGTTGGAGTGCCGACTGCGGGATGTGCACGCGGATGGCTGCGATCTGGTCGCGGGGCAGCGGTGCCAGCAACCGGACGGCGCTGATCACGCGCTGCAGCGCGTCGCTGCAGGGGTAGGGCTTCACCGTGAGCCCGTCCGGCACGAGGGGCCCGTCGAGCGCGTCCACTCCGCCGATCATGGCGAACCACTGGTCGAGCGTTGCGGGGTCGACGGGCGCGCCCGCCGCGGCCAGGTGGGCGGCCCGCACGCCCGCGGCCGCGGCCAGGCCCACCCGCAGCGGCCTGTCCGGGGCGCCGCAGGAGCCCTGCACGCCGCTCGCGGCCGGCACCGCGAGTGCCATCGCCGTGGCCAGCGCGGTGGCGTCGAGCCCGAGTGCCAGCCCGGCGGCGACGGCCGCGGCGGGTGCCCCGACGGTGCACGTGGCGTCCCATCCCGCCCGGTCGTGCTCCCGGTCGAGCGCTGCGCCGAGCCGCGCCATCACCCCGGCCGCGGCCAGGTACTCCCGGCTACCACCACCGCAGGCCAGGGTGGCCGGCACGCAGACCACGCTCACCCGCGAGGACGAGGGCAGGTGCACATCGTCGATGTCGAGAACGTGCCCGACCGCCGCCCAGCGCAGTACCGCGGGCGACCCGGCCGTCCAGCCGGTGTCCGGGCCGTCGACGGCCGCGAGTGTGCCCGCCACGGTGTCCACGAGTGCTCGCCGGGCCAGCTCCTCGTCACCCGGGGTCGGGCGGACGCCTGCGGCCCACTCGGCGAGGTCGGCGATCCGGAGACCCCCAGGGCGTCCACGCCCGGTGCGGCACTGCTCCGGGCCGCGACGACGGTCACGACGTCTACGCGCACGAACCGAGGTCGGGCTCGCGTCGCGTCGTGCGGTCATGCCGCCGTCCGTCATCGAATCCCCCGATCGTGCCGGCCTCCGGCACATGTGCCGCACTACGGTCCGGCCGTGTGCCACGATCGGTGACCAACTTCGGCACTGTCAAGGGGGACCTCGGATGTCGGCACCACCACCGGATACGGGGATGCGCACCGTGCTCACCACGCTTCGTGTGTTGGAGGTGGTCTCCGAGCTGCAGCCGGTCGGGGTCTCCGCGGTGGCACGGGCCACCGGAATTCCGAAGAGTTCGGTGCAACGATGCCTGGTCACCCTGGGCCAGGCCGGCTGGCTCACCCAGGCGAAGGAGGACACGCACCATTGGGTCCTCACCGGCCGGGCGCTGTCGATCGGGATGCGCGGCTCCACGGAGAAGGGGTTGCGGGAGGCGGCACTGGCCGTCATGCAGGACCTGCGGGACGAGACCCGCGAGACCATCCACCTACTCGGCTTCGGCGAGGAGCACGCTCCCGCCGGGGGTGTCGAGCCCGCCACCGACCCGGCGCTGGTGGTGATCGACCGGCTGGACGGCCCGGAGCCGGTCCGGACCTGGGTCCGGCTGGGCACGCGCGTTCCGCTGCACGCGACCTGCGCAGGCCTCGCGGTACTCGCCCGCCTGCCCGGCGCCGAGGTGGACCGCCTGCTCCGCGGGCGGCTGGAGCGCTACTCCGACCACACGATCGTCGATCGCGATGCGCTCGCCGCCGAGCTGCGGGACGTGCGCGAGCGCGGCTATGCGATGGCCGACCGGAGCTGGCGCCGCGGGATCGGGGCGGTGGCCGCTGCGGTCATCGACGCCGCGGGCGACCCGGTCGCGGCGCTCGTGATCTCGACCCCGATGCAGCGGTTCGACACCGACCGCGCCCGCGTTCTCGGACCGCTGGTGGCCGCGGCGGCGTCGCGGGTCAGCAACGATCTGCGATTCTGAGTTCTCCGACGGGGTGTCCGAAAGTCCGCACCGCGGTCCGCCGGTTGGTGAGACCTGGCAGGCTGGCCTGCGGAACGGTTTCCTGGAGGGTGACGTGAGCAGCGACGACGACCGCACAGACGGGTACGACAACGACTCCGGGCTGCTCGAGCCCGAGGACAGCCTTGACGACCGCGGTGTCGAGGACGTCCTCGACGAGGGCTACTCACCGCCGGAGCGCCCGTTGGGCGTGGACGAGTGGGGCACCACGCCGCGCGAGGAGCACGACGGCGAGGGCTTGGAGCGCAGGCTCGCCCGGGAGCTGCCTGACGGCGGCACGGCCGAGTGGGACGGCCTGGGCGACGCAGGCGACACCGACGGCGAGCTGATCGACGACGAGGTGGGAACCGCCCGCTCCGGTCGGCTCGTGGCTTCCGACAACGGCGGGTTCTCCGACGAGGACGACGAGCTCTACGCGGAGGACGTAGGTGTCGACGGCGCCGCGGCCTCGGCGGAGGAGGCGGCGGTCCACGTCGTCGCCGACCGGGACGACGACGAGACCTGAGAATTATCGTCCGGCTGACAGATCGACCCGCTATGGCGAGGTTCCTTTGCCCGGCTGGCGAGCCTGGACCTGAACCTGCTGGTCGCGCGGTGTGAGCTGATCCGCGAGCGACCCGCGCCGGTGCGGGTCGACCGTCCTGGTGTGGTTCGGTCGCGCTCGATCAGCCCGGTGCGTCGTCGAGGTCGCGGCCCGGCATCGACTGTCCCGCGCTCTCCCGGCTGCCGGCCCGCGTCCGCATCGGGTCGGGTGCGCTGTCCTCGGGGAAGCGGAGGAGGAACTCGCGTTCGAGCGCGAGCATCCGTTCGGTGTGGGCTCGGAGCGCCGACTCGCTGCCCCCGAGCAGCGTGTCGTGCCGGGTCTCGTGCAGGTGCGCCACCTCACGGCGGAGGTCGTCGTCGTCGAGTTCCTGGGGAGCGATGCCGTGTGATCGATCTGTCATGCAGGAGGAGTGCCCACGCAGCGGATCGAGCATTCCCCCGGTTGTCAGAGAACCGGGTGACGCCCGGTCCGGGCCGTCGTCCAGAATAGCCGCTCGGCGACCAGGGGGCGGGTCTGCAGTGGACCGACCGGAACGATCACGAAGACTGCTCGCGGCCCAGGCTGCCGCGCCTATGCGGGTGCAGGCGCCGGTGCCCGGCGGGTGGCCTGGTGACGTGATCGGGACCGGAGACGAGGCCGGAGTGCCCGAGGCACCCGCCGGGCTCGCCGACGCCCTGGTAGAGGCCGTGCTGAGTGCGCTTCCCACGGTGGCTGCCCGCATCCCCGCAGCGCCCGTGGCCGCGCTCGGCAGGCTCGCGGCGCCGATCGCCCCGGCCGACCCGCTTCGACCCGCGCCGCAGCGCCGGTCCGGGGTGGACCACCTGCTCGCCGAGCGGCTGCTCGGCGCGCTGGAGCTCACCGTCCCCGACGTGCGGCTCGACGTTCCGGACGTCCTCGTCCAGCACGTGCGCGCGCCGCTTCCGCAGCCGACGGGCGCCGTGGCCGGCATGGCGGCGGGTGGTGAGAGCGAGACCCGCACTGCGGTCGTCCTGCTCGACCAGGTCGCGCCCGGTCTGCGCGAGCTGGTCACCGGCCTCGTCGGCGCGCTGGCGGAGCACGAGCGGGTCGCCCCGCTGCTGGAGGCGGCCCCGGGCGCCGAGCCGGAGGTCGCGGCGGCGCACGGCGGAGTGCACCTCGCCCTCGGCGTCGTCACGGCGCTGGCGGTGCTGCGGGCGGCTCGGCTCCCGATTGTCGGGGCGGAGCCGCCGGTCGTGGTCGGGGTGGCGCTCGACGCGACCCTGCGGGTGCTGCGGCAGCGCCCGATGCCCGCCGCGTACGCCGCCGCGCTGCGCGAGCGGCTGCGCGACGAGTACGTGGTCCCGCGGTTCTCCGCAGGCGACGTTCCCGTGCAGGAGCACCGCTTCGCGATGGTCGAGGGACCGTTCCCGCCGCTGGCCGGGGAGCCCGTGAACGGGCTGGTCGAGGCGATGCCCGGCGGGATCGTCGTCCGTACCGGAGTGCGGGGCGCCGCGGTGCCGGTGTGGCTCAGGGTGCTGTCCGAGGAGCCCGCCGTGGTGGACCTGGCCACGTGGCACGAGGTCGTCGACGTCAGCTACACCGCGGTCGAGGGGGCGGCGTCGGTGCTCGGTCCCGCTGCGCCTGCGCCTGCGCACCTCCTGGGCCAGACGCCGCCCTGGCCGGGACCGGTCCGCGCGCGCGTGTCGGCGCGCGGGCGCGACGAGCACGGCGACGGCAGGGAGGGTGGCGAGCGCTACGAGATCGTGGTCTGGCCGGCGCCGCTCGCGCCGGAGGTGGTGCACAAGGCGACCGACCGGCTCGGCCACCGGCTGCGGGGGGAGCCGGAGCCGCCGGTCGTCGTCCGGCCGGAGGTGGCCTACCGCTGGGTCCGCGGCACCGGTATCGGCGAGGCGGCCACGGTCACCGTCGTCACCGGGTCGGGCGCGGAGGAGGTGCTGGCGGCATTCGGCGCCGACCCGGCGGACCCGGTGCCGCTCGCCGAGCTGTTCGACCGGTGCGGGATCGACCCGTGGGTCGCCGTGCTGCCGGTCGACGGTGCGGTCCTCGCTCTCGAGTACAACGGCTGGCAGGGGGCACAGGGCCCGGTGCTCCGGCCGGCGTCCGCACGCGGACGCGCCGCCAGCATGTACTGGAACGTCAATGCGCTTTCGAGCCTGTCCTTTGCCCGCGGCGGGGAGGTGCTGGCCTCCTTCGAGCCTCCGCCGCCCACCCGA
>DASRSC010000339.1:0-9270 GCA_035695525.1 Pseudonocardia sp.
CGCGCCTCTGCTCGGCGGTGCGCTCACCGGCTTGCGGGCTCGGGGCTCCACGGCGTCGGGACGGCGCAGGTAGAGCGGCTCCAGCGGTCCGGGCACAGCGCCGGATCGCAACGCGGCAGCCGCCATGGCGACGAGCCCCGCCGGCGACGGCGATGCCGGCTCCCGAACGGGCAACCCGACCAGCCCGGCCGAGCCGCCTGCGGCGGAGACGGCGCCCAGCTCGGCGACGCGGTCGGCCAGCGCCGCAGGGGCCTCGACGTGCGGCCCGTCGATCCGGGTGACGGCGTCGGGGAAGTCGGCGTCGCGGAGGGCGGCGTACAGGGCCCAGTAGACCTCGCGACGACGGGCGTCGGTGACCACGAGCAACGGGCCGCCGGGCGCCGCACCGCGGAAATCGTCGGCCGCGATCGCGTCGAGCGAGCAGACACCGTGGACCGGCACACCGAGCGCGTCGCCGAGCGCAGCGGCGGTCACCATGCCGACCCGCAGGCCGGTGAACGGGCCGGGGCCGGTGCCCGTGACCACGGCGTCGACATCGCGAAGGGCGACGCGGGCATCGGAGCAGGCGGCGAGTACCCCGGGCATGAGGAGCTCGGCGTGCTTGCGGGCGTCGTGGGTGACGCGGACGGACCGTTCGACCGGGCCCGCGCCGGTCAGCTCGACGACGCCCGCCGTGACGGCGGGCGTCGCGGTGTCCAGGGCCAGCACGAGCACAGCCCCGAGCCTACGAGCAGGTCCGACGGCCGAATGGACGGGGCACCAGCCCTGTGATCGGATCGAGACTCGACGAGCGGCACGTTTGTGCGGACCTGTTGGACGGGGCGGCCGTTCCTGCGGTGGGGGGCGCGAGCGGTGCTGTGCGGCGCACCTTGCTCACCGCGCTCGGGCCGCTCACCACGAGGCGAGCAGCTCCGGGAGGTCGGCGAGGCGCTGGATCACCCCGTCGGGCTGCACGTCCACCGGCACCTGCTGCACGGCTGGAATGTCCGAGTGCGGCACCAGCACCGCGCGCATCCCCACGCCCTTGGCTCCATTGATGTCGTCGTAGGGCCGGTCGCCCATGTACACGCAGCGGCCCGGATCGGTGACGCCGACGGCTGCCATCGCGGCACGGAACGCGGTGGGGCGCGGCTTGGTCCACGGGAGCTCGGTGGTCCACACGCACGCGTCGAAGTGCTCCAGCACGCCGTCGCGCCGGAAGAGCTCCTCGTGCCATTCCCGTGGCCACGCCGTGGACGACAGCATGCCGAGCTTCAGCCCACGCTCGCGCAGCGCGGCGAGCATCGGGGCCGCGTCCGGGTCGGTGGCTGTGAACTGCACCCAGTACTCGCGGTACGCCTCGAGCGCGGCCTCGTACCGTTCGCGCGGGTGGTCCTCGGCATCCGCGGCATCGGCCAGCACCTGGGCGAGCGTGAACGCGCGGTGCTCCTCGTGCACGGTCATCCAGCGGGCCTCGTCGGCGGCAAGGAGCGCGGCCGCGAGCACGGCGGCGCGGTCGGGCTCGTCGGCATGCAGCACGTCAGCGAGCCTGCGCCAACCGGCGAGGTGATCGACCGTGGTCCAGGGGGTGAGCGTGCCGCCTCAGCCGACGATCACCGCGTCGATCACGCCGCTTCCACCCGGTGCACGCTCGCCACCCGCACGTCGTCGGGACGGCGGGTGAGCCGCACGAGCAGGTGCCGCGCCGAGAGGCGCTCCGCCACGCCCTCGCCCCACTCGACGGCCACCACGGCGTCGGCGAGGTCGGTGTCCAGGTCGAGATCGTCCAGCTCTGCGGCCCCGCCGAGCCGGTAGGCGTCCACGTGCACGAGCGGCACGCCGACACCGCCCGGAAGGGGGCGGTGCTCCCTGGCGATCACGAAGGTCGGTGACGTGACGGGCCCGGCCACACCGAGCCCGCGTGCCAGGCCGCGCACGAGGACGGTCTTGCCCGCCCCGAGCGGCCCGGACAACACCACCAGGTCGCCGGCTCCGAGCCCGGCGGCCAGCCGCTCGCCCAGCGCCTCGGTGTCGGCGGCCGCCGGCAGCTCCAGCTCGACGTCGAGCTCGACCGAGCGCTCCACCGGGGTCACGCGCGCCGCCGCAGCCTGCGCGGCCTGCTCCGCGCAGCGGAGCGGCGGAGCAGGTCCACCAGCGCGGCGTCCATGGCCAGGGGCTGCTCCAGCATCGGGAGATGCCCCGCACCCTCGAAGCGCACGAGCGTGGCATCCGGCAGTTCCGCGGCGATCACGTCGCTGTGCGAGACGGGGATCACGCGGTCGGCGTCGCCTGCCGCGACGAGCACCTCACAGGTCGCAAGGGCTGGGAGCGCGGCGATCCGGTCGTGGCTGCCGACGGTGTCGACGAAGTCGGTCAGCGCGTCCACCGCGTTCGTACTGATCATCGTGTCGACGAGGTCGACCAGCCATGGCTCCACGTTGCGGTCGCCGTAGGCGAGGCTCCGCGTGATCGCCCAGATCACCTCACCCGCCACCTTCCGGACGCCCTCCACCAGCTTCGGCTGCAGCCGGGCCAGCAGTCCGACGCCCCGGGTGAGGGGGTTGTGCCGGGACAGCAGGGCGCCGTGGAGCCCGGCGCTGGCCACCTCGCCCACCGAGGTGGACACCAGCGCCACACCCGCGACGCGCTCGGCGAACAGCTCGGGGTTCTGCTCCGCGAGGGCCATGATCGTCATGCCGCCCATCGAGTGCCCGACGAGCACCAGGGGTCCCTCCGGCGCGAGCGCCCGGATCACCGCGTCGAGATCGTGGCCGAGCTGCTCGATCGTGCAGCTCTCCCGGGGAGCACGCTCGGAGCGTCCGTGGCTGCGCTGGTCGTAGAGCACGAGCCGCAGGGTCGGGTCGGCGAGCTCGGGCAGCGTGCGGCGCTGGAAGTGCCAGGTGCGGCGGTCGAGCGCGAACCCGTGCACGAGCACGACGGTGAGCGCCGCGTTCCCGTCCGGCGCCTCGATCTCCTCGCACGACAGCCGCACACCGTCGTCCGCGGTGACCGAGGATGACTCGCCCACTGCCGTCACGCCGGGACCGGGGGCACTCTCGGAGAGCTGCGTGGCGAGCCGCCGCCGATCGGCGGCGACCTGCGAGCGCTTGCGGGCAGCCACCCCGACGGCGACACCGGTGACGGCGGCCCCCGCGGCCCCGGCGATCCCGCCCCAGATCTGCCCCCGGTTCAGCACGTTCCGCCACCGCCGGCGACAGTGCGGGTGACCCGGCGCCCGTGCACGCCGGTCACGATCTCGTAGTGGATGGTGCCGAGCTCGTCCGCCCAGTCCTGGGCGGTCGGCTCACCGTGGTCACCGGGGCCGAACAACACGGCGAGCTCCCCCTCCCGGACCGGGTCGTCCCCGCAGTCCACCATGACCTGGTCCATGCAGACGCGCCCCACGACGGGCCGCAGCACGCCGCCGAGCAACACCCTCATCCGGCCCTCGCGGCCGAGCCTGCGGGGCACGCCGTCCGCGTACCCGATCGGGAGCAGCGCGAGCGTGGTCTCGCGCGGCGTCGTCCACTCGTGCCCGTAAGAGACGCCCTCCCCTGCAGGCACACGCTTCACCAGCGCCACGCGCGACCGCAGCGTCATCGCGGGCCGCAACGGGCTCTGTCCCGGCTGGCGGTCCAACGGGTCGAGCCCGTAGACCGCAATACCGGGACGGACGAGGTCGAAGTGCAGGTCGGGCCGGGTGAGGGTGGCCGCCGAGTTGGCGAGGTGCCGGATCGGGGCCAGACCCCGGTCCTTCGCCTCCTGCCACGCGGTCGTGAGCCTCGCAGCCTGCCTGTCGATCGTGGGGTGGTGCGGCGCGTCGGCGTGTGCGAGGTGCGACCAGACCGCGACGACCTCAGCGGCACCGTCGGCGGCAGCCTTCGCAGCGTCGTCGAGCAGGTCGGCCCATTCCGTGGGCTGGGCGCCGTTCCGGCCCAGCCCGGTGTCGACCTTGAGGTGCAGCCGCACCGGCCGGCCGGCACGGCGCCCGCCCGCCAGCACCCCGGCGAGGTGCCGCCGGGAGGAGACCGACAGGTCGACCCCTGCCGCCACCGCCTCGGCGAAGTCGTCGTCGGGCAGGTGCAACCAGGACAGCAGCGGTGCGGTGATCCCGGCGTCCCGCAGGTCCATGGCCTCTTCGAGCGTGCAGACCCCCAGCCAGCCCGCCCCCGCGTCCAGCGCGGCGCGGGCGACCGTCGATGCCCCGTGACCGTAGCCGTCGGCCTTCACCACGGCCATGACACCCGCGCCGGAAGCCGCGGCCCGCAACACGTTGATGTTGTGCCGGACCGCGTCCAGATCGACGACGGTCTCGGCCCGCGAACTCCCCGGCAGATCGACCACGCCCGCATCATCGCATCCGCAACCACCCCATCGGGGACGGATAGCAGTCTTCGGCTCGGCTTCAGCCCGCAGCCCGGACCGCGCGGATCGCCTCCGGGATCGCCGCCTGCAACCTCGACGCGGGCGCGGGCGCACCCCGCGCGGCCAGCGCCGCCGCGAGCCCGTGCACGTGAGCGGCGCAGCTCGCTGCCCACCACGGCTCGAGCCCGGCGGCCAGCAGCGCGCCGATGATCCCGGTGAGGACGTCGCCGGAGCCGGCGGTGGCCGCCCAGGACGACGTGGCGGGGTGCACGAACGCGCGTCCACCCGACTCGGCGACGACGGTGGCGTTGCCCTTCAGCAGCACGGTGACGTCCAGCTCGGCCGCGGCCCGACGCGCGGCGCCGATCCGGTCGGTGCCGACCTCACCCGCGAAGCGGGCGAACTCGCGGTCGTGCGGCGTGAGCACCACAGGCCTGCCGCGCAGCGCGTCGCGCAGGTCGGCGTGCGCCGCGAGCAGGGTGATGCCGTCGGCGTCGATGCAGAGGGGCACGTCGCGGGCGATCGCCTCCGCGAGCACGGCCCGGCCGGCGTCGTCGGTACCGATGCCGGGCCCGACCGCCCATGCCTGGGTCTGCCCAGCGTCCGAGATCGACTCCGTGATGACGACCTCCGGCCAGTGATCCCGGACAAGGGGAGCGGCGCTGCCGGCGAACCGGACCATCCCGCTGGTCGCGAGGGTCGCCGCGCCGGTGGCCAGTACGGCGGCGCCCGGATAGGTCGCCGAGCCCGCGGCGATACCCACCACACCCTGGGTGTACTTGTCGTCCTCCGGACCGGGGATGGGCCAGCGCCGGGCGACGTCGGCTGCCTCGAGGACCTGAGCGTGGGGCTCCGGCAGCACCGGCCCGAGTCCGATGTCGACCAGGTGCACCTCGCCGCACCGGTGCGCGGCGAGCACGTGCACGGGCTTGAGTGCGCCGAACGTGACGGTGGCGGTGGCGGTGACAGCCGGGCCGTCGACAGCGCCGGTGTCGGGATCCAGGCCGCTGGGGAGGTCGACGGCGAGGACGGGCACGCCCGCATGGTCCACGGCGGCCACCAGGCGGGCCGCGGGCTCGCGCAGCGCTCCACGCCCGGAGATGCCGATGATGCCGTCGATCACCAGGTCGGCCCCGAACTCGGCCACGAGCCCGGCGTCCGGGTCGACGAAGCGGCCACCCGCGCGGCGCAGCGCGGCGCAACCGGCCGGGTGCGCCCGCGCTGCGTCGAGCAGCACCGCCGTGACACCGACGCCGCGCCTGCGCAGCTCCACGCCCGCCCACAGCGCATCGCCACCGTTGTTGCCCCCGCCGACGAGCAGCACCACCCGGCGCCCGGCCACCCCACCCTCGCGGGCGAGCATCCGGCGCGCGTGCACCGCGAGCCCGAACGCCGCACGGCGCATCAGCGTGTCACCGGGTGTGCGGTCCAGCAGCACGGCTTCTGCATCACGCACCTGCTGGGCCGTCCAGACGCCCCTCATCGACCGTCCATCGCTGGCATGGTCGGAGCGTAGGACGCCGGTGCCCACCCGCGCCGGACGACTCGCGTCACCAGGACGTCAGAGCGGATCACGACCGACCGTTTCCGCTGACGTCCGCTCGTCCCCCTCGCCCGGCCGCGATCGTGTGCCGCGGCCCCTGGCGCCGCGTTGCGTTCGCCCACCGGACGTCGCTAGGACTACGGTGCAGCGCTGTGACCCGGACCCGCCCGTTCTCCCGGCCGCCCGAGGCGCGCAACGCGAAGGAAGCCGTCGAACAGCTCTCTCGGCCCGGCCCGCACCGCCCCGTGCGGGGCGACCTCGGCATGGTCGGCATCCCGGGCGTCGTGTTCGCGCCGGAGGAGGGGCTCGGCCTGCCCGCCGTCGCGTTCGGGCACGACTGGTTGCAGCCCGCCGAGCGCTATGCCGATCTGCTGCGTCACCTCGCGTCCTGGGGCATCGTCGCCGCCGCCCCGTCGAGCCACCGCGGACCGCTCCCGAGCCATGCCGGCTTCGCCGCCGACCTGCGCACCACGCTCGACATCTGCGCGGGCGTCCGCCTCGGCGACGGGCGCATCAGCGTTGACTCCCGCCGCACCGCCCTCGCGGGGCACGGGATCGGCGGCGGGGTGGCGTTGATGGCGGCGCAGGACCGTCCCCGCGTCCGTGCCGTCGTGACGATCGCCGTCGCGCAGACGCGGCCGTCCGCTCTCGACTCCGCCCGCGCCCTCACGATTCCCGTGCTGCACCTCGCCGCGGGCAAGGACACCGTCGCGCCCGCCGCCGGCCATGCCGAGCCCATCGCGGCGTCGGCAGGCGGGCCCGTCTGGTTGCGCACGCTCTCCAAGGCGAGCCACACCGGGTTCCTCGAGGGCGTGCACTGGAGCGACTTCGTTCTGTCCGGCAGCCCCGATGCGAAGACCCGCCGCGTCACCCGCGCCCTCGTCACCGCCTTCCTGCTGCAGCACCTGTGCGACGAGGACCGCGTCGAGATGCTCATCGACGGAAAGGTGCCCGGCACCACCCTCGCCGAGCGTCACTGACGCGAGCGCCCGCAGGCCCGCGCCGGCATGCGGCGAGCGACACGCGGGTGCGGGCTGGGCACCGGAACGACGACTCGGTGGGGCGACGGGCGACTCGCGGGCGGGAAACGGGCGACTCGCGGGCGGACGACCGGCGACTCGCGGGCCTGAAACGGGCGACTCGCGGGCGGGCGGGGGGCGTCGGCGGCGGGCGGTCAGTTCGGTTCTGTGCTCGCGTCGTCCGGGAGCTGGGCGATCCGCATCCCGCGCCCCTCGTCGACACGCTGTGCCTCGGTGCCGCCGAGGCGTACGCCCGCGTGGCGGGCAGCGGGGCCGACCATCGGCGGGAGCGCGCCCCACGCTGGCGGGTCCGCCGCATGCCGCGCGTACGCCTCACCCAGCTCGACCGCGGCCGCCGCCTCACGGCCGAGCTCGTGGCCCAGCCGGGCGGTGCGCTGCACCCACTCGTGGCCACGGCCGTCCGGCCAGTCGTGGGCGATCTGTTCCGACAGCCCGCGCACGCGCCTGCCCACCTCGGCCAGGGCATCGCCGAGCCCAGCACACGACCGGGCGATGAGGTGCAGGGCGTCGGGATCGGGCGGCGGCACGAGCGGCGTCACACTCGCTCGCCGCCCTGCGAGGGACCGAGCCCCTCCTCGACGTGGCGGAGCACGCGCGCGACCGCACCGTCGGCTGCCACCGCCGCGGTGGCCGCCCCGGCAACCGCGGCGCTGAGCTCTGCCAGCTCGCGGATCGCGACGAGCACGGCAGCCTGCAACCTCTCGTGCTCTGCCGCGAGGGCCGGTCGGCCGGGGGCTCCCGGCGGTGGCATGACCGGCAGTAGCCCGCGCAGCTCCTCGGAGAGGCTCGCAGCGGCGACCGCGTGGGAGCGCAGTCGATCGGGTTGCAGGCGCAGCTCGGACGACATGGCGCGATCGTTCCGCACCCAGCGGTGGCGCCGGGGCGGAACGGGAGAATCAGCGAGCGGCGGCCACGACCTCGACCAGCCGGACGGCCGTGGCTTCCGCGAGCTCCGCGGTAGGGGCCTCGACCATCACACGTACCAGCTGCTCGGTGCCGGACGGGCGCAGCAGCACCCGTCCTGTGCCACCGAGCTCCACCTGCGCGGCCTCGACGGCGTCGCGCACCGCGGCGGAGTCGGCGACGGCGGCCTTGTCGACCACATGCACGTTGCGCAACACCTGCGGCAGCGGCGTCACGATCGCGGTGAGCGCGGCCAGCGACGAATCGGTGGCCGTCATCCGCGCCATCAGCCGGAGCGCGGTGAGCAGCCCGTCGCCGGTGGTGGAGTGCTGGGGCAGCACGATGTGCCCGGACTGCTCGCCACCGAGGCTGAACCCGCCCGTCCGCAGCTCCTCGAGGACGTACCGGTCGCCGACCTGCGTGATGCGCACCGCAATGCCTGCCGCCTGCATCGCAAGGTGCAGGCCGAGGTTGCTCATCACGGTGGTGACCAGCGTGTCGTGGGCGAGCTCCCCGGCCTCCTGCATGGCAACGGCGAGCACGGCCATGATCTGGTCACCGTCGACCTCGGCGCCCGTGGCGTCGACCGCCAGGCAGCGGTCGGCGTCGCCGTCGTGGGCGATGCCGAGGTCGGCACCGTGCTCGCGGACGGCCTTCTGCAACGGTCCGATGTGGGTGGACCCGACCCCGTCGTTGATGTTCAGCCCGTCCGGGTCGGCGTGCAGCGCGATGACGTCCGCGCCTGCCCTGCGGTACGCCTCCGGCGCGACGGTGGACGCTGCCCCGTGGGCGCAGTCGACCACGACTCGCAGGCCGGCGAGCGAGGCTCGCGTGGCGGCGACCAGGTGGTCGCGGTACCGCTCAGCAGCGTCGGCGAGGTCGCGCACCCGACCGATCCCGGCGCCGGTCGGACGCTGCGCCGGGGCGGCGACACCCGCCTCGACCGCCTCCTCGAGCGCATCGGGCAGCTTGTGACCCCCCGAGGCAAAGAGCTTGATCCCATTGTCCGGCATCGGGTTGTGCGACGCCGAGATCATCACTCCGAGGTCGGCATCGAGCGCCCCGACCAGGAACGCAACAGCGGGAGTGGGCAGTACCCCGACGCGCACGGCGTCGGCCCCTGCCGACGTCAGGCCCGCGACGACGGCGGCCTCGAGCATCTCCCCGCTGGCCCGCGGGTCACGGCCGACAACGGCGATGGGCCGGTGGGACCGGTCGCGTTCCGCGAGCACACGAGCGGCAGACCCGGACAACGCAACAGCGAGCTCCGGTGTGAGGAGCTCGCCGTTGGCCAGTCCGCGAACGCCGTCGGTGCCGAACAGACGTCGCACGGTGACCGAGCTTGCGAGGTTCCCGGCCGACAGAGCCAAGATCAGCGCTTGCTGTACTGAGGAGCCTTACGGGCCTTCTTGAGGCCGTACTTCTTGCGCTCGATCACGC
>DASRSC010000340.1:0-15897 GCA_035695525.1 Pseudonocardia sp.
GTCGGGGCGCGGGCGGTCGCCGGTGAGCGCGCGCAGCACGACGATGTAGAGCGGTACCGCGGCGATGAGCAGGGCCGCCAGGCCGGACGCCACCTTCTGCTGCGCGATCGTCACCAGGCCGTTTCCCCACGCGGGCAGCAGCAGACCGGACAGCGCCGTCGTACCGAGCTGCTGCCACGTCATCCGGAACGCCTTCCGCCCGGCGACGGCGAGCACCACCAGGCCGAGCAGCGATCCCCCCACGAGGAACCGCGCGCCGCTGGCGAACAGCGGCGGGACGTCGGCGAGGATCAGCCGGATGCCGAGGTACGTGGAGCCCCAGAGGACGTAGACGACGCCGAGCGCCACCCAGGCGATGGCAGCGGTCGGGCGGGGCGAGACAGCGGCGTCCACCGCCCTGACGTTGCCATAGCCAACAACTGGTGTCGCCCCGAAAACGGGACGACCGCGCACACACTGTCGCTACCGCGCATACGTCCTCCGGTGTGCACGGTGTGCACGGTGGCCGTGGCCCCGAACCGCCGGCACCGCGGCCGTCGGCTTCAATTGCCCGCATGGCTACCGCCACCGTCCGTCCCGCCGCAGTCTCCGACGTCGAGGAGATCGTGCGCATCCAGGCCTGCACGTGGGAGGCGGCGTACGCCGAGCTCGTCCCTGCCGCGGCGCTCGCGCAGCTGCGGAGCGAGGCGGCATACCACGCCTGGACGGCCGCCGTCGGGGCGGGCGCCGGCCACGAGGTGCTCGTCGCCACCGAGGGCCAGTGGACGGTCGGGTTCTGCGCCGCCGCCGTCGCCGCACCACCGGAGGGCTCCACGGCACCGACGGAGCCGACGCTGGGGCCGGGAGCCTGGGCCGAGGTCAGCGCGCTGCTCGTGGAACCGCGCTGGGGCCGGCGCGGCCACGGCGGGCGGCTGCTCGCCACCGCCGCTGAGGCACTGCGCGGAACCGGAGCGGTCTACGGGCTGGCGTGGGTTCCGGAGTCCGACGAGGCGTCCCGCCGGTTCTACGCCCGGGCGGGCTGGGAGCCCGACGGCACGCTCCGCGTGCTCGACACCGGTGACGGCGAGCTGCGCGAGGTACGGATCACCGGCTCCCTGGATCTGAACCTCCAGCCGTAGCACCGCCGGCCGGTCTCGGTGAACCGTCAGTGGTGAGGTGCGGGGCGGCGCTGGTCAGGCCAGGTCGAGCAGCGCGTCGAGGCCGACGGTCAGGCCGGGGCGCTCGCGAACGGCGCGCACCGCCATCAGCACACCGGGCATGAACGACGCCCGGTCGAACGAGTCGTGGCGGATGGTCAGCGTCTCCCCCGTCGTGCCCAGGACGACCTCCTGGTGGGCCACCAGGCCCGGGAGCCGCACCGAGTGCACGCGGATGCCGCCGATGTCCGCGCCACGGGCACCGGGCAGCTCGCTCGTGGTGGCGTCCGGGAGCGGGCCGGCACCTGCCTCGGCCCGCGCCTCGGCGATCAGCGCCGCCGTGTGCACCGCCGTGCCCGACGGGGCGTCGACCTTGCCCGCGTGGTGCAGCTCGATCACCTCTACGGACTCGAAGAACCGCGCGGCCTGGCGGGCGAACTGCATCGACAGCACCGCGCCGATGCCGAAGTTGGGGGCCACGAGCACATGTCCGGGACGCTCCGCGAGCCGCCCGCGCACCGCGTCGAGCTTCGCCTCGTCGAACCCGCTGGTGCCGACGACCGCCGCGATGTCGTGCTCGATGCAGAACCGCACGTTGTCGAGAGCCACGCCGGGATGAGTGAAGTCGACGGCCACCTGTGCACCGGCGTCCACCAGCCCGGTGAGCGCGTCGCCCTCGTCGATCTGCGCGACGAGCACCAGGTCCGGCGCCGCCTCGACGGCCGCGCACACCTGCGCACCCATGCGCCCCCGCGCGCCCAGCACGCCCACCCGGATCCCGTTCTCAGTCACGCCCGCAGACTAATCAGCGCCTGCGCGTTAACCGACGACGAGCCCTCCGATCCACACCGCCGCGGCGAGCAACCCGGTGGCCAGCTCGATGACGATGCTCCAGCCCACCGCCGCGAGCGCCTGCCGGGTGGACAGCCAGGCCTGCCCGCTCCCCCGGAGACGTACCAGCTCGGCGAGGTAGATCCCGAGCACGAAACCCAGGAACAACCCGACGACCGGGATCACGAAGAACCCGACCACGCCCAATACCGCCCCCGCGGCGACCGTGCGGCCGGGCACGCCGGAGTCACGTAGCCGCCGGCCGGGCAAGAGGTATTTCGCGACGCTGCCGAGCACGACGATCGCCGTCGCGATCCCGAGCACGGTCCAGCCGAGGGCGTCCCCGCGCGGGATCGCCCACACGGCGACCCCGGCGAGCACCAGGATCAGTCCGGGCAGCACCGGCACCACGATCCCGACGATGCCGACGACGATCAGAAGCGCGGCGATCACGGTCTCCGGGGACACCGGCTGATCCTGGCACGCGCGGCGCCGGATCGGACGAACGGCACTCTCGTCCCACGATGCTGGACGAACGGGCCGCTCGGCCGGGCGTTACGTCAGGGAACGGAGGGACGCCGGGAGGTCCCGCTCCTTGTCGTAGGGGCCCACCACCGCGGCCGTGAGAGGCGCGGAGAGCAGCTCGCGCGCCAGGTCGGCCACCTGCTCCTGTGTGACGGCCGAGATCCGGTCGAGGCTCTCGACGATCGTGCGCTGCCGCCCGTGGTCGAGCTCGTTGCGGCCGAGCCGGTTCATCCGGGACGGAGTGTCCTCCAACCCGAGCACCAGCCCGCCACGGAGGTTGCCCTGTGCGCGGGCGACCTCGCTGGCGGTCAACCCGTTCACCGCCACCTCGGCGAGCACCCCGCGCACCACCGTGACGACCTCGTCGAGACGCTCTGGCGCGCATCCGGCGTAGACGGCTACGTGGCCCGTGTCGGAGTAGCTGGTGACCGCCGAGTAGACGGAGTAGGCCAGCCCGCGCTGCTCGCGGACCTGCTGGAACAGCCGCGAGCTCGGTCCACCGCCGAGCGCGGTGTTGAGCACGGTCAGTACCGTGCGCCGCGGATCGTGGCGCGACAGGCCCGGCGCGCCGAGCATGATGTGCACCTGCTCGGTGTCCTCCGGCCGGAGCACCAAGCGCGGACCGGCCGTCAGCGCGGCCCGCTCGAGGCGGCGGGGCCCCACGGGCGGAGCCGAACCGGCCCTCGCCGCCGCGCCACCCAGCGCCGCCGCCACCAGCTCGACGACCTCGGAGTGGACCAGGTTGCCCGCCGCAGCGACGACCATTCGCGGGGTGGTGTACTCCCCGCGCCAGAAGTCGTGGAGGGTCTCGCGGCTCATCCCCCGGACGGACGCCTCGGAGCCGATCACCGGCCGGCCCAGCGGGTGCTCGCCGAACAGAGCCTCGTCGAACAGCTCGCCCAGCAGGTCCTCGGGATCGTCGTCACGCATCGCGATCTCCTCGAGCACCACTCCCCGCTCGACCTCGACGTCGGCCGGGGCCATCGTCGCGTCGGTGACGACGTCGGCGAGGACGTCGACCGCGAGCGGCAGATCGGTGTCGAGCACGTGCGCGTAGTAGCAGGTGTGCTCCTTCTCAGTGAACGCGTTGAGCTCGCCGCCGACGGCGTCGAGCTGCTCCGCGATGTCCACCGCCGTACGCCGCCGCGTGCCCTTGAACAGCAGGTGCTCGAGGTAGTGCGCGGCACCGGCCTGCAACGGCGTCTCGTCGCGGGAGCCGATGCCGATCCAGATCCCGAGCGACACCGAGCGGACGCCCGGCACGGTCTCGGTAAGCACCCGCAGGCCCCCGGGCAACACGGTGCGGGAGACGCCGGGGGCAGGGGCGAGCGCCCCCGCCCCCGGCGTCACGAGAACGTCGGTCAACTGGGCGAGACCTCAGCTGCCGCGGCGTCGATGTCGGCAGCGTCGCCTGTGTCGACGCCCTCGGTGGCGGGCGCGGTGCCGTTCTCGGACTCCTCGCCCACCGGGATCAGGCTGATCTTGCCGCGGTTGTCGATGTCGGTGACCTCGACGCGGATCTTGTCGCCGACCTTGACGACGTCCTCCACCTTGGCGATCCGCTTGCCCTGGCCCAGCTTCGAGATGTGCACGAGGCCGTCCTTGCCCGGCACCAGCGACACGAAGGCACCGAACGCGGCGGTCTTGACCACCGTGCCGAGGAACCGCTCACCGATCTTCGGCAGCTGCGGGTTGGCGATCGCGTTGATCATGCCGATCGCCGCCTCGGCCGACGGGCCGTCCGCCGCACCGACGTAGATCGTGCCATCGTCCTCGATGGAGATGTCGGCACCGGTCTGCTCGGTGATCGAGTTGATCATCTTGCCCTTCGGGCCGATGACCTCGCCGATCTTGTCGACCGGGACCTTGATGGCGGTGACCCGGGGCGCGAACTGGCTCATCTCGTCGGGGCGGTCGATCGCCTCGCCGATGACCTCGAGGATCGTGAGCCGGGCGTCCTTGGCCTGCGACAGGGCCGCGGCCAGCACCTCGGACGGGATGCCGTCGAGCTTCGTGTCGAGCTGCAGCGCCGTGACGAACTCGGACGTGCCGGCGACCTTGAAGTCCATGTCGCCGAACGCGTCCTCGGCGCCGAGGATGTCGGTGAGCGCGACGTAGCGGGTCTGGCCCTCCACCTCGTCGATCACCAGGCCCATCGCGATGCCCGCCACCGGCGCCTTGAGCGGCACACCGGCGTTGTACAGCGCCATCGTGGACGCGCAGACCGAGCCCATCGACGTGGACCCGTTGGAGCTCAGCGCCTCCGACACCTGCCGGATGGCGTAGGGGAACTCCTCGCGCGTGGGCAGCACGGGCAGCAGCGCCCGCTCCGCCAGCGCGCCGTGGCCGATCTCGCGGCGCTTCGGCGAGCCCACCCGGCCGGTCTCACCGGTCGAGTACGGCGGGAAGTTGTAGTGGTGGAGGTAGCGCTTGTGCGTCTCCGGGCCGAGCGAGTCGATCTGCTGCTCCATGCGGAGCATGTTGAGCGTGGTGACACCCATGATCTGGGTCTCGCCGCGCTCGAACAGCGCCGAGCCGTGGGCGCGCGGGACCACCTCGACCTCGGCCGACAGCGGCCGGATGTCGGTGATGCCGCGGCCGTCGATGCGGATCTGGTCGCGCAGGATGCGCTGGCGCACCAGCTTCTTGTTCAGCGCGCGGAACGCCGCGCCGATCTCCTTCTCGCGACCCTCGAACTGCGGGCCGACCTTGTCGAGCACCGCGGCCTTGACCTCGTCGAGGCGCGACTCGCGCTCCTGCTTGCCGGCGATAGCGAGCGCCTGGGCCAGGTCGTCCGACGCGTTCGCGGCCACGGCCTCGAACACGTCGTCCTGGTAGGCGGGGTAGGTCGGGAAGTTGCCCGTGGGCTTGGCGGCGACGTCGGCCAACTGCTGCTGCGCCACGCACAGGCTGCGGATGAACGGCTTCGCCGCCTCCAGCCCGGACGCGACCACGTCCTCGGTGGGCGCCTGCGCGCCCCCGGCGACGAGCTCGATCGTCTCGGTGGTGGCCTCGGCCTCCACCATCATGATCGCAACGTCGTCACCGACGATTCGGCCGGCAACGACCATGTCGAACACTGCCCGCTGCAGGTCCTCGTACTGCGGGAAGGCCACCCACTGGCCGTCGATCAGGGCGACGCGGACGCCGCCGATCGGGCCGGAGAACGGCAGTCCGGCGAGCTGCGTGGACGCCGACGCGGCATTGATCGCCAGCGCGTCGTAGGGGTCCTGCGGGTCGAGCGACAGCACCGTGACCACGATCTGGATCTCGTTGCGCAGACCGTCGACGAACGACGGGCGCAGCGGCCGGTCGATGAGCCGGCAGGTCAGGATGGCGTCGGTGCCAGGGCGACCCTCGCGGCGGAAGAACGAGCCGGGGATCTTGCCGATGGCGTACATCCGCTCCTCGACGTCCACCGTGAGGGGGAAGAAGTCGAAGTGCTCCTTGGGCTGCTTGCTCGCGGTGGTGGCGGACAGCAGCATGGTCTCGTCGTCGAGGTAGGCGACGACGGAGCCGGCTGCCTGACGCGCGAGGCGCCCGGTCTCGAACCGGATGGTGCGGGAGCCGAAGCTCCCGTTGTCGATGACAGCTGTGGTTTCGTGCACGTTCTCAGCCGGATCGGTTGTCTGAGCATCGGTCATGAACTGGACATCTCCTCTTTCAGAGGGAGACCCCACGCCCACACCGGGACGATCCTCGGCCGAGCCGGTCTTCGATCGAAGCCCCCGGGACGTCAATGTGTTGACCCGGGAGCCACTACCGAGGACCGGCGGATCATCTACCGGAGGCGTGGCGTCGTGGAGTTGTGGTGCCGGCCCGGACCTGCGGAGCGATCACCGCATGGTCCGGGCCGGCGGGTGGTCAGCGGCGGAGGCCGAGGCGCTCGATCAGCGACCGGTAGCGCGCGACGTCGACCGAAGCCAGGTACTTCAGCAGCCGGCGGCGACGGCCGACCAGCAGCAGGAGACCCCGCCGGGAGTGGTGGTCGTGCTTGTGGATCTTGAGGTGCTCGGTCAGGTCGCTGATCCGCTTGGTCAGCAGCGCAACCTGCGCCTCGGGGGAACCGGTGTCACCCTCGTGGACCCCGTAGGTGTCCAGGATCGTCTTCTTCTGTGCGGCGTCGAGTGCCACGTGCTCCTCTTTCGTTGATGTGCCGTGAGGCCGGCGCCAAGAATGTGAGACGCCGGGAGACGGTCACGGCCACCACGGACTGCAGCCGAACCCAGCACTCCACGTTACCAGGCACGATAGTGCGCCCGTCAGCGCCGCCTCCCTAGCCTCCGACGCCGCCGGGTGTGGCCGGACGGGGCGCGCTACTCAGCCAGTCGGACCCGGTGGATCGGACAGTAGCGGGAGCCGCCCCTGGCGGGCTCACTGGCCACCAGCAGCACCTCCTCCGGATGCCACCACGGGCCGCTGTGCGACGCCCACCGGTGCAGGTGGGTCGGGATCGGCGTCCTGGCCGGGCCTGCGGCGCTTCCGCAGGACCGGGAGGTGCGGGACGAACGCGGCCGGGTCGCCCCCCGCCGCGGTCACAGGGGCGGCCAGCCGGCCCGACACATCGGCTTCCACCCCGGCCCACCGGACGCCCGGGAACGCACCCGCACCGGCGATCCGCAGCCGCGGCCCCGGCACCCCTCCCACGGCGCGGTCGAGTCTCCTGGCGAACACCCCTGGGTCGGCCTCACCGTGGAACGCCAGCGTGAGGTGCCAGGTGGCCGGGTCGACGGCCTGCCACCCGGATGGCGACCCGGCCGGCGCCGTGACGGCCGCGAGGGCGGCGACCGCCTCCGCAGGCGGCCACAGCGCGGTGAACAGGCGCATCGATCAGGCCCCCGGACGGCTCGCGGCCTGGCGCAGCACCTCGGCGAGCTCCGGGAATCCCGGGCCGAGCGCGGCTGCTGCGGCAGCCAGCCGGGCCGGGTCGGCAATCCCGCGGAGCACTGCGGCAGCCGTGCCGGAGCCGGGCCCCTGGGGATCGCGCGGCGCCGGGACGCGCGGCGCGTTCCACTGCCACCGAGCCCTCGCGACCTCGGCGAGCAGGGCGTCGACCGCGCGCGGCTCCGGCCGGATGCGCACCCCGTGGCAGCGCTGGTCGAGCATCAGCAACCGCGCGAGCACCGTGGGGTCGCCGATCTTGACGCGGCGCGCGCTCACCAACTGGCTGAGCATCGCCGGGCTGATCCCCAGCGTCCGGGCGAGGCGCGACTGCGAGATGCCCAGTGCCGAGGTGAGCCGGCGAACGCGGTCGCCGAGTGGCGCGCCGTAGAGCTCACGCTGCCGATCGCGGTTCACCGCCATCCGGAAACCGAGCGGGCCTGCACCTGCGTCAGCCATGGCAGGGATGCTGACACCTCGAGCACCGCTTCCGCGGCCGAACGCCGAAACTGCCCGGGCTGCCGTCAGCCGCCCAGCAGCTCACGGGTTCGCTCGACGTCGCGCCGCATCTGGGCGACCAGCGCCTCTACGCCGTCGAAGCGCTCCTGCCCGCGCAGCCGGTGCTCGAAGTCGAGCGCGACCTCGAACCCGTAGTAGTCCTCGTCGACGTCGAGCACGTAGGCCTCGACCGTGCGCGCCCGTCCCGAGAACGTGGGATTGGTGCCCACCGAGATGGCCGCCGGGAGCAGCCTGCTCCCGCCGTCGACGGTGGTCATCGCGAACCGGCCCGCGTAGACGCCGTCGGCCGGCAGGGCGGTGTAGGGCGGGGTGGACAGGTTGGCCGTCGGGAAGCCCAGCTCGCGGCCGCGCCGGTCGCCGTGCACCACCACGCCCTCGATCCGGTGCGGGCGGCCCAGCGCGGCCGTCGCCGCCTCGACGTCACCCGCGTCGATGCAGGCCCTGATGTAGGTGGAGGAGAACGTGATGCCGTCGTCGGTGATCAGTTCGAGCCCCTCGACGCCGAACCCGAACCGCTGCCCCAGCTGCGCGAGCAGCGCCACGTCACCCGCCGCGCCACGCCCGAAGGTGAAGTTGCACCCGACCACCACGTCCGCCGCGTGCAGCCGCTCCACGAGCACCTCGTGCGCGAATTCGGCGGGTTCGGTGCGGGCCAGTTCGGTGGTGAAGGGCAGCACGCAGAACGCGTCCACACCGAGCCCGGCGACAAGGTCGGCGCGGCGGCGGAGGCTCGTCAACCGGGCCGGGTGACTGCCCGGGCGGATCAGCTCGGCGGGGTGCGGGTCGAACGTCACCAGCACGGTGGGGAGCCCCCGTTCCCGCCCGCGCTCGACCGCGCGCCCGATGAGCTGCTGGTGGCCGCGGTGCACCCCGTCGAACACGCCGACGGTGACGACGCTGCGACCCCAGCCGGTCGGCACGGCCTCGAGCCCACGCCAGCGCTGCACGGGCCGAGCCTACGGAACCGCCCCACCACCCCCGCGAGTCGCCCGTTTCCCGCCCGCGAGTCGCCCCATCCGGTCCCGCGAGTCGCCCGTTCCCTGGGCACCGCCGCTGGCCCGGCGGAACCGTCCCGACGTGGGGCAGGAAGAATCGCCCCGCGTGAACGCCGTCTCCTCCGGCCTGGTCGTGGTCGACAAGCCCACGGGCCTGACGTCGCACGACGTCGTCGCCCGGCTGCGCCGGATCCTGAGCACCCGCAAGATCGGCCACGCGGGGACGCTCGACCCGATGGCCACCGGCGTGCTCGTCTGCGGGGTCGGACGTGCAACCAAGCTGCTCGGGCACCTCGCGCTCGACACCAAGGCGTACGCGGCGACTGTGCGCCTCGGCGTGGTGACGAGCACGGACGACGCCCAGGGCGAGGTCGTCGGCACGACGGACGCCACGGGCATCGACGATGCGGCGATCGCCGTCGGGATCGCCGCTCTGACGGGCGCGATCGAGCAGGTGCCGAGCTCGGTCAGCGCGATCAAGGTCGACGGGAAGCGGGCCTACGCGCGGGTGCGGGCAGGCGAGGAGGTCGTGCTGGCGGCGCGACCGGTGACGGTGTCGGAGTTCCGGCTCCTCGCCCGACGCGGCGGCGACCTCGACGTCATGGTGGAGTGCTCCTCGGGCACCTACGTGCGAGCCCTCGCCCGCGACCTCGGCTCCGCGCTGGGCGTCGGCGGGCACCTGACGGCACTTCGCCGCACGCGCGTCGGGCCGTTCACGCTGGAGAACGCCCGCACCCTCGAGGAACTCGAACGCGAGCCCCGGCTGACGCTGCCGCTGGACGACGCCGTCCGCGTGGCCTTCCCGCGCCGTGACCTCGACGCCGCACTCGCGGCTGACATCTCGCACGGCCGCCCGCTCCCCGCTGCGGGGGTGGAGGGCACCTACGGGGTCTTCGCCCCGGATGGCCGGGCGCTGGCGCTGGTCAGCGAACGCGGCGAGCTGGCCCGCCCGGTCGTCGTGCTCGCCCCCGCGTAGGGCGCTCGGCGGGCGGAGAACGGGACGACTCGCGCACCCGAAACGGGCGACTCGCGGGCCCGAAACGGGCGACTCGCGGGCCGAAATCGCGCGACTCGCGCGCGGAATCGGGCGACTCGCGGGCCGGAAACGGGCGACTCGCGGGCGTTCCCCGGTCCTGGTGCCGCGTCAGCCGGGGCCTGCGAGCAGTCCCCGCGCGACGAGGCCGGCCCGCCAGTCCATCGCCGCCCGCTCCAGCTCGGCTTCGGACGGTCGTCCGCGCAGCGCCCACAGGTGCTCGGCCTGCCGCCAGGCGTCGTGGTGGGAGAGGAGGAGGCCGAGGCCGGCATCGTCGGCCGCGGCGCCCGGGTCTCCCGCTCCTGCGGCCTCCAGTCGGTGGGCGATCAGCCCGATGATCGTCTGCACGTCAGCGCGTTCGGCAGGACCGGGCGTTCGTCCGAGCAGGGTGCAGATGCTCACGACGGCAGGCGCGAGGTCGAGCCCGACCAGCGTGAGCCCGCCGGCCAGGGCGATCCGTCCGGGGTCGGCCGTCGCCGGATCCCACCGGTCGATCACCTCCTGCCATGCCCTGGGCACGGGTGTCCCGCGAGCGTGGCCCCGGACGGCGCGCAGGTAGCGCTTCGCCAACTCCGTGACCATCCCGGCAGCGAACTCCCGGTCGGCGCCGACGTCGTCGACCGCGGCACCGACCACCGCACTGAGCAGCCGGTTGACCGGACCCACGCCCTCTCCGCGCCGACCGGCGTCCGCACCGGCTTGCAGCCGGGCCAGCACGTCGACGATTCCTTGCGGCGTGAGCGGTTCGACGGCTCCCGCCGGGCCCGGTACCTCCGGTCCCCTCGGCCCGATCCCAGCCAGTGCTCTCACCGCCGGTCCGGCTCCGGTCGGCCCAGCAGCCGGCCCCAGCGGCCCCGACCGCGCCGACGGTCTGGATGGACCCAGCGCCGCCGCGATCACCCTCGACCCGATCACCTCGGCCGTCGTGGTGCCCATTCGCATCGCTCCCATCATCGCCCGGTCGGTCATCTCCGCCACGAGTCCTCCTCGGTGAGGCCGTCGGCCGCGCAGCGCCGGTAGCGCACGGCGAGCGTCGAACCGCGGAAGAGTCGCGTGGTGGGGCCGGTGATACGGGTGGAGCGCCACAGCCACCGATATAGGGGGTCCGGTAGGGCGGACGTAGGGCGTTGTCCTGATTACACGCGCGCCTGCTGCGCCGAGGCTGGCTTCTCAACCGGCGCACGACCGAATCCCGCGGCCGTGACGCTCATGACGAAGGAGCCTGGCGATGACCGTGTCCCCCGCGCCGACGACGATCTCGACACTGGGAAACGCCGAACTGGTCGAGTTGGCCGCGCGGGGCGACAACAGGGCGTGGGCGGAGATCGTGCTCCGTTACCGGGGTCTGGTGACCGCGGTCGTCCGCTCCTTCCGGCTGCAGGATGCCGACGCCCGCGACGCCGAGCAGCGCACGTGGCTTCGGCTGGTGGAACACCTTCGCTCGCTGCGGGACCCCGACCGGCTGGGCGGGTGGCTGTCGACCACTGCATCGCGTGAGTGCCTGCGGATCCTGCGGGAGGCTCAGGGCGTCGTGACCGTCGAGATGGACGCGGTCCCCGACCCGGAGTCGGGCGTGGAGGAACGGGTGGTCGACGCGGACACTGCGGCCCGCCTGTGGCGGATCGTGGCCGCGCTGCCACCGCGTGGTCGGACGATCATGAACGCGCTGTTCGCCGAGGAGCCGCGGCCCTACGCGGAAGTTGCGCAGAGCACGGGGATCCCGATCGGCAGTCTCGGGCCGAGCCGGGCCCGCCTCATCGACCGGGTCCGGCGCAGCTTCGACGAGGGCGCCTTCGCAACCGGCGCCTGACACGGAGGAGTCGCCGTGCTATGGAACGGGTCCGCTCGTGTGCTTGCCCCGGCGGCCGTGGGTCGACCGGAACAGCACCGCGCTGGCCTGTACCCGGCTGTGGACGCCGATCTTCGCGTAGATGCGGCTGACGTGAACGCCGACGGTCTTCTCGCTGATGAACAGCCGCTGGGCGATCTCCCGGTTCGTGTGACCGTTGGCCAGCTCGGTGAGGACCTCCAGCTCCCGGGCCGTCAACGCGGTCAGTTCGTCAGCGGGCTCCGGCCGGGCCGGGCCGGTCATCGCCTCGGGGGTCGGTACCGCGTGCGGCACCGGGGCCGGCACGTCGATCTTGACGCGGCCACGCTCTGCCAGGTCGGCGACCTCCGCGAGCATCGGTGTCGCACCCAGCCCCCGGGCGAGGCGCTCGGCCTGCCGCAGCGCCTCGGTGGCCGCGGCCGAGTGCGCGCGGAGCGCGAGGAGCGCCTCGGCACGGCGCAGGTGGGCATAGGCCGTGGGGTACGGCTGCTGGCGGGCCTGCCAGAACTCGGCCACCCGCTCCCACGCCTGGGGATCGGAGTGGCCCTGCGCCCGGCTGTCCTCGGCCTTGCACATCTCGACGAAGCCCATCACGCTGTCGCGGATCGCGGGGACCGACGAGGCTGCAGTGCGGGTCAGGTCGGCGACGTGCCGGCGCAACCGCGCGTCGGTGCCGTCGTCCGGCCTGCGGAGCCCCAGCCGGGCGAGCTCGGCACGCGCCCTGGCGCCGTGCCAGACCAGCGGCGCCACGAGCCACACGTCGTCCGAACCCTGCTCGACCACGTCCAGGCCGAAACCGACGTGGTCCAACGCCACGTCCGGACGGTCCTGCCACATGGCGAGACCGGCGCGGAGGGTGAGCAGCGGGATGCGGTAGCGGGGCCCGACAGTGCTTGCCGACAGCACCTCGACGGCCTCGAGGTCGTCCTCCGCCGGGGCGAGGCGACCCCTGCCGATGTCCATACGTGCCCGGGCCAGCCGCAGCTCGAGCGCCTCCGCGCCGCTGGGCGCCAGCTCCCACGCCTCGGCGATGGCCGAGTCCGCCTCGTCCCAGCGGCCCCGTCGGAAGAGGCCGTTGGCCGCGACGGAGATCAGCCCGACTCCCGCACTGCGAACCATCCCCAGGGCGCGGACGCGCTCGATCCCCGCGCGCGCGATCTCGATGCCCCTGTCCAGCTCGTTCAACGGCCCCGAGAGCAGCTCGGCGAGGCTGCGGTAGGCGCGGGCGATCTCGCGGGGCTCGGCCGCCCGCTCCGCCACCGCGAGCGACTCGCGCAGCGCGTTCTCCCCGGCCTCCGGGTCCTCCCGGTAGGCCAGGCTGAAACCGAGCGTCGCGAGCGCCCTGGCCTCCTCGACCGCGAGCCCCATCTGGCGCGCCAGCTCGAGCGCGCGCTCGGCGGTCGACTGCGCGGCCGCAAAGTCACCCGCCGTCCACAACGCCGACGCATGCCCTCCGAGGACCTCGGCCCGCTCCTGCTCCGCTCCGACCGCGGGCAGCAGCGCCGTGGCACGTCCGAACGCGAGGGCGGCCTCAGCACCACGGCCCGCCGCCACGAGGTACTGGCCGGTGCGGGCGTGCAGCAGCGCCTCGTCGAGATCACCGGGCTCGTCGGGCGTCTCCGCCATGCGGAGCCGCTCCCCGAGCAGCGCAACGGCCTGGTCGGCGTCCCCGGCGAGGTGCGCCGCCTCGGCGGCCCGCTCCAGACACCCGGAGCGCGGGACGGGTGCGGCGGACAGCTGCCCGGCAAGCCGCGCCGCCCGCAGCCAATGGCGGTGCGCCTCGGCGTAACCGCGCACTCGGCCTGCCGCTTCGGCCGCCGCGACCGTGGCCGCCGCCGCGCGCTGCACGTCACCCGCCGACTGCCAGTGGTGGGCGAGCCGGGCGTCGACGCCGGGCAGCTCGCGCGTCCAGGCGGCTTCGAGCGCCATCGCGTAGCGCCGGTGCAGGTGCACGCGCTCACCGGGCAGCAGCTCCCGGATCACGACGTCGGTCATCAGGCCGTGCCGCAGCCGGTAGGCGTCCACTCCGTCGTCGACCACGACGACGCCCGCGTTGACCGCCTCGCGCAAGGCGTCGAACAGGTCGGGCCCGCCGCCGCCCAGCACGGCCTCGAGGAGGTGGTGCGGCAGCGGACCGTCGCACAGGGCGATGGCCCGCACGGCACGCAGCGCCGGCTCGGACAGGCGGTTGACGCGGGACAGCACGAGCTCGCGCAGCGTCGTCGGCAGGCCGGTCGGATCCCCGTCGAGGGCCGCCCGCACGGTCTCCTCCGCGATGAACGCGTTGCCGGCCGAGCGGTTCCACACCAGATCCACCAGGTCCGTCCGGCCCGGGGCGAGGGCGCGCACCATCTCCGCCACCGCGTCCCGGCGCAGAGGCATGATCTCCATGGCCCGCACCTGGCGGTGCCGCCGGAGCTCGCTGATCATCGTGCGCGCCGGGGAGGCGTCGGTGGGCAGCTCGGTGCGGTGGGTCGCGACGACGAGCACGCGCTCGTCGGCGAGGTTCGCGACCAGGTAGGCGAGCAGATCGAGGGTGGACCGGTCGGCCCACTGCAGGTCCTCCACGACGAGGACGACGACGGAGCCCCCGGCCAGGCGCAGGACCACGCGGTGCAGGAGTTCGAGGGTCTGCACCCGCGCCTGCGGGCCCGCCAGCGCCGGGACCGCCGGGCGGAGCGCGACCAGCTCCTCCAGCTGGTCCGCCCATGGCGACAGCTGCCGCTGCACCTCCTCACCCCGAGGCGAGCGCAGGAGGGTGCGCAGTGCCGACGCGACCGGCCAGAACGGCGGGCTCTCCGCGATGTCGGTGGCGCCGCCGAGGAGCACGGTGGCGTTCGCACGGTCGGCGCGGCTCACCAGATCCTGAACCAGCCGCGTCTTGCCGACACCCGCGTCGCCGACCAGGAAGACCGTAGCCATCCGGCCCTGCTGCACCTCGTCGAGCGCAGCCGTGAGCGCAGCGACGTCGTCCTCCCTGCCGACGAGCGGAGGCGACGCCAATCGCTCGGTCACGTTCGGCGACGTTAGCCATGCCCGGGACCGGAAGCCAGAGGCACGGGCATTCGCTTCACATGGTGGAGCTGTTCGCCCCAGGACCAGCCGCCCTGGGTCGGTATCAGGACGACAGGTGAAACCTCCTCCTGCCGGAGCTGTCAGCGGGACGGGTCCGTCGAACGAAAGGAGTCGCAGTGGCCATCGGGGACATGGAGCGACAGGCAAGCGATCCTGGGACGACGCAGCACCTGGCAAGGCTCGCCGGGACCACCGTGCCGGCATCGATCCCCGAGGTCGTACGGCGGCTCGCCGCCATCCACGAGTACGCGTCGGGCACCTCGATGCTCCGCGACGGCGACGGGATCGCGTCGTTCACCCGGCTCTACCACGTCATCACCACGCGGATCGGGCAGATGGTCGACAGCGGGGAGTTCAAGGCAGCGGATTTCCTGATCCGGCTCGACATCGAGTTCGCCGAGCGCTACCTGTGCGCGCTGCGCACCTACGCCGAGGACATGAACCGCACGCCCGGCGTCTGGCGTCTGCTGTTCGACAACCGCAGCGACCCGCGCATCGCCCCGGTGAACTTCGCGATCGCCGGCGTGAACGCCCACATCAACTTCGATCTCGCGTGCGCGCTGGTGTCCACCTGGAAGCACGTCGCCCCCGACGGCGACGGGCCCGAGAGCGCCCAGTTCCACGACTACCGGCTGATCAACGATGTCTTCGAGCGGGAGATGGACCCCCTGCGCGAGGACCTCGGCTCCCTGCTCAGCCGCGGGCCGGACGACGCCATCTGGGACCGCACGGCCAACTGGATGGCCGATCTCGTCATCCGCTTCACCCGGGACCTGGCGTGGGACGAGGCGAAGCGGGTGTGGGAGCGCGGAGCGGACGACAAGGTGATGCAGGCCTCGGCGGAGAAGCTCGATGCGATCGCCGCGTTCGTCGGTGAGCGCCTGCTGCGGGCACCGGTTCTCCCCGTGTAGTGCGAACAGCGATATCCACTCGACGCCCGGTCCGCCACCGAGCACCCATTTCCGTTCGTGGGACACATCGAGGCGATGGCCGTCGGGCACCAGCTTCCCGACGGCCGGACGCTCTTCTCCGACGTCTCATTCCGCGTCGGCGACGGTGCCAAGATCGCCCTCG
>DASRSC010000341.1:0-8509 GCA_035695525.1 Pseudonocardia sp.
GAGGCGGCGCGAGCGCTCGCGCTCGACGGCGCCCAGATCGTCGTCTCGATCTCGGCCTGGCCGCTGAGCGCCACCGACCCCCATCCGGATCCGGCCCAGGACCGGTGGATGCGCCGCTTCGACCTCTTCGACCGGGCCAGGGCACTGGAGAACCAGATCGTCTGGCTCGCGGCGAACCAGGCCGGCACGTTCGGCTCGCTCCGGTTCGCGTCCGGCGCGAAGGTCGTCGATCCCGGCGGCGAGGTGCTCGCCACCACCGGTGTCACGGCGGGTACCGCGGTAGCGGAGCTGGACGTCGCGGCCGTGGTGGAGTCGGCCCGGCGAGCCATGGGATACCTGCGCGACCTGCGGCCGGATGCGTACGGCGCGGCGGCGGCTGCGCACCCCGCGGCCGCCTGAACAAGCCGGGCGTGACAGCGATCCGGATCGGAGCCGTGGCTGCCGGCTTCGGCAGGGACCTGACGTTCGGCCTCTCCCGCATCGCGACGTTGGTGGAGCACGCCCGCCGCGACGGCGTGCAACTGCTCGTGCTGCCCGACGCCGCGCTCGGCGGTTACCTCGACGACATCACCGATCCCGATCCCACTGCGCTTCCGCCTGCACTCGATCCCACCGGACCGGAGCTGAAGACCGTCGCGGCGCTGGCCAGGGACATGGTGGTGTGCGTCGGATTCTGCGAGGCCGACGGTGACCTGCGTTACAACACCGCGGCGTGCGTCACCGGCGACGGAGTGCTGGGCCTGCACCGGAAGGTGCACCAGCCGCCCGGCGAGTCGCGGGTCTACGCGGCAGGCTCGGAGTTCCGCGCCGTGGACACGCCGGTCGGACGGCTCGGCATGCTCGTCGACTACGACAAGACCTTCCCGGAGTCGGCCCGCAGCCTCGCCCTCGACGGCGCACAGGTGCTCGCCTGCCTCTCGGCATGGCCGACCAGCATCACGAACCGCGCCCCACGGATGGCCGACGACCGGCAGGCCAAGCTGTTCGACCTCTACGACCGGTCGCGGGCGGCGGAGAACCATGTGGTGCTCGTCTCGTCGAACCTGACCGGGGCGGTCGGCCGGATGCGCTTCCTCGGCCAGGCCAAGGTCGTCGGCCCAGACGGGGAGATCCTGGCCCGCACCTGGTCGAAGGCGGGCATCGCGGTGGCCGAGGTGGACGTCACGGGATCGGTGGCGGCGGCGCGCCGGGTGCTGGCGCACCTGCGGGAGCGACGACCCGACGCCTACCGATGATTAATGCTCTTGCGGTTATATAGCTGTTTGAGTATGTTCGAGGCGTGCCGTTCGAGGTGCTCGCCGAGCCGACCCGTAGACGCATCCTCGACCTGCTCCGGGAGCGCCCGCGGCTGGTCGGGGAGCTGACCGCGGAGCTCGGGCTGAGCCAGCCCGGCACGTCGAAGCACCTGCGGGTGCTCCGCGACGCCGGCCTGGTGACGGTGCGGGCCGACGCCCAGCGCCGCTGGTACGAGCTCGACCCTGGCCCGCTCGCCGAGCTGGACGCCTGGCTCGCGCCGTACCGCTGGATGTGGGCCGACCGGCTCGATGCCCTCGAACGGCACCTCGACGCCGACACCTCGGAGGGATCATGAGCGAGAATCTGGACACCGTCGACGGCCGCTCCGTGCTGACGATGGAGCGCCGGTTGAAGCACCCGCCGGAGAGGGTGTGGCGGGCGGTCACCGAACCCGAGCGGCTCGCGGAGTGGTTCCCCACCACGGTGACGCCGGAGCTGCGCGTCGGTGGCGTCGTCAAGTTCGGGTTCGGCGACGCCGGCACCGTCACCGACTTCGACCCGCCGCGGCTGTTCGCGTTCACCTGGAGCGGCGAGCACCTGCGCTGGGAGCTCCACCCCGACGGCCCGGGCACACGGCTCGTGCTCGTGCACACGTTCGACGACCGGGCTGGCGCCGCCAGCTTCGCCGCGGGCTGGCACACGTGCGTCGTCGCGCTCGAGTTGGTGCTGGACGGGCGGGCAGGCGAGGACCCGGGCGTCGACCACGTGGCCCTGCACGAGCGGTTCGTCACCGGCTTCGGGCTCGACGCCGGATCGGCCGAGACCACGTCCGACGGCTGGTGTGTCCGCTTCGAACGGCAGCTCACCCGTCCGGCCGACGAGGTGTGGGCAGCCCTGTCGGAGCAGGCCCCGACAGGCGCCGTCCGGGACGGGCAGGTGCTGGAGCACGACGCGGAGGCGGGCGGGAGGCTGCGCTGGGAACTGGTCGAGGGCACCGGCCACGGCGCCCGCCTGATGCTCACGCACACCGGCACCGAGGGCGAGCCGGAGCCGGCCCTGGCGGCCGGCGGCGCCCGCATCGCGAAGCTCCTGGCGCGCCTCGGGTGAGCAGCCTGCCGGGGCGGTCGCGATCGAAACGCGGCTGGTGCGACTCGGGTCCCGTGTCAGGGGAGCAGTACGAGCTCCCTCTCCCCGTCGTGCGAGGCGGAGGGGGCTCCGTCCACGCGTAGGTCGGCGCGGGCCCGGGTGCCCTCGACGGCGAAGTGCGCCTCCTCCTGCCGGGCCCAGCGCTCCCAGTGCGGGCGGTAGGTCTCGCCGTCGCGCTCGATACCGCGGCGGAACCGTTCGGCCCGGGGTGCCTCGACCCAGACAAGCAGCGTCGCGTAGCGCGCAACCTGCCGGGACCCCGACGCCACTCCCTCGACGAGCAGCAGCGGCGGCACGTCGAGGTCCCACTCCTCTGCATAGGCGCCGAGGTCCCAGTCGTACCGGCGGTACCCGGCGGGTCGTCCGGCCGCGAGCGGCGCGACGATCCGGTCGTGCAGCAGCGGCACGGCGTCGGCGAGGCCGTCCCAGCCGGGGTAGAGGTCGTCCATGTGCACCAGCGGCGGGTCGCCGAGTGCAGCGGCCAGCCGCTCCGCGAGCGACGTCTTGCCCGAACCCGACGGACCGTCGACGCACACCAGCCGCGACGTTCCGCACGACGGCGGCGTGGCGAGCACCCGGCGAGCGACGTCGCCGATCGCCAGCATGCCGCCGCGGGTCAGTGCCCGGCCACCTGGTAGCCGCCGAACTTCTCGCGGAGCGTCTTCTTGGAGAACTTGCCGACGCTGGTCTTGGGCACCTCGTCGATGAACTCGACCGCGTCGGGGAGCCACCACTTCGCGACGCGGGGCTCCAGGTGGGCGATCACCTCCTCCGCGGTGAGCGTCTCGCCGGGCTTGACCACCACGCATGCCAGGGGCCGCTCCACCCACTTCGGGTGCGGTACCGCAATAACGGCGGCCTCGGCGACCTTGGGGTGCGCCATGATCTCGTTCTCCAGCTCCACGGAGCCGATCCACTCCCCGCCGGACTTGATCAGGTCCTTGGTCCGGTCGACGAGGCGGACGGAGCCGTAGCTGTCGACCGTGGCGACGTCGCCCGTGCGGAGCCAGCCGTCGTCGGTGAACTGCGCGCCCTCACCCTCGCCGCGGTAGTACTGGGCCGCGATCCACGGCCCGGCCGCTTGGATCTCCCCGGTGGCGGCGTCGTCCCACGGCTTGGTCTCGCCGGTCGAGGGGTCGACGAGCCGCAGGTCGACCAGCGGAACAGCCTGCCCCTGCCGGGCCCTGGCGTCGGCCCGCTCCGCTTCGGTGAGGGCGGTGTGGTGGCTGCGCAGCGTGGACATCGTGGCGATCGGGCTGGTCTCGGTCATCCCCCAGGCATGCAGCATCGGCAGGCCGATTGCCTCCCGGTAGCTCTCGGACAACGCCCTCGGCGCCGCCGAGCCACCGCAGAGAATCACCCGCAGCGCCGACAGGTCGTGGGCCGGAAGCAGCGGCAGCATTCCCATCCAGATGGTCGGGACGCCGCCGGTGACGGTGACGCGGTGCCTCTCCAGCAGCGCCACGATCGCCTGCGGAGTCATGTTCGGGCCGGGGAACACCAAGTCCGTCCCCGCGAGGAGGCAGCCGTAGGGCAGGCCCCATGCGTTGGCGTGGAACATCGGGACCACGGGCAGCACGACGTCGCGCTCGGACAGCGCCACCGCGTCGGCAGTCAGCGAGATCAGCGCGTGCAGCACAGCGGACCGGTGGCTGTAAACGACGCCCTTGGGGTTGCCGGTGGTGCCCGACGTGTAGCACATCGCAGCCGCGGTGTTCTCGTCCTCGATCGTGAAGGTGCCCTCGAACGGCGCCGCCACGGCGAGCAGTTCCTCGTAGTCGTGCACCCGCGGGTCGTCGGGCAGCGGCGCGTCGGCGCCGTCGTCGATCACCACGAAGTGACGCACCGTCTCGAACTTGTCGACCAGCGGCCAGAGCACCGGCAGCAGCGACCGGTCGACGAACACGACCTCGTCCTCCGCGTGGTTCACGATGTAGCCGAGCTGGTCGGGAAACAGCCGGACGTTCAACGTGTGCAGCACGCGTCCGGTGCACGGCACCGCCATGTACAGCTCGAGATGTCGACCCGTGTTCCAGCAGAACGTGCCGACCCTCCCGTCGGCGCTCACGTCGAGGGTGTCGAGGACGGTGGCGAGCCGCCGCACCCGCTGCGCCCACTCGGCGACCGTCGTGGTGCTCTCGTCCTGGGCGCCTGCCGTGACGATCGTCTTGTGCCCGAAGTACTGCTCGGCCCGGTGGAAGACGTGCGGCAGGGCGAGGGAGCGGTGCTGCATCAGTCCGAGCATCTGGCCTCCTGTGTGCTCTGTGCTCTGAGTAACTCGCAAGTTACCGCCGGTTCGGCCCGGTGACCATCGCGCCGACACAGGCCATCGGGCCCGTCTGCCGTTAGGCTCAGGTGCCGTGACGCCCACCGATCAGACCGCCTCGGTCTGCCTCGACGTGGGTTCCACCTGGACGAAGGCCGTACTGGTCCGTCCGGACGGCACGTTGGCGGGCTTCGCCGAGCACCCGACGACCACAGGTGACGTGCTGGCGGGGATGGATGCCGCCGTCCGCGCGGTCTCGGCCGCCGGCCCGTCAGGCTCCGGGGTTCAGCCAGAGTTGCTTGCCTGCTCGTCGGCGGGCGGCGGCCTGCGCCTCGCGGTGATCGGTTCCGAACGGCTGGCCACGACGGAGGCCGGCCATCGCGTCGCCTGCTCGGCGGGCGCCCACGTCGTGCACGTACATGCCGGTCCGCTCGAACCCGCCGACGTCCGGGTGCTGCGCAGCTGCCGGCCAGGGGTGGTGCTGCTCGTCGGGGGCGCGGACGGCGACGACCCGGCCGGGTTGCTGCACAACGCGGGCCGCCTGGCGCGCGCCCGCATCCGCACTCCGATCGTGCTCGCCGGGAACTCGGCAGCCCAGGACGACGCGCTGGCGCTGCTGCGGGCCACCGGCCGCACCGTCGTGGCGTGCGACAACGTGCTCCCACGCCGTGGTGAGCTGGCGCCGGGGCCGGCGCGGGCGGCGTTGATCGAGCTCTACCAGAGTCATGCGGTCGGCGGCCGGGGCCCGGCCGTCGCGCCCCGGTTCCGCAGGCTCGTGCGCGTGGCGACCTCCGATGCCGTCGGCCATGCCGCCACGGCGCTCGCCCGGATCTGCGACGCTCGGGTGCTTGTCGTCGACGTCGGTTGCGCCACCACCGATGTGCACTCCGCTGACCAGGTGGACGTCCGCCGAACGGTCGAGGGCGACCTCGGCGTCCGCGCCGCGGCAGGCGGGGTGCTCCTCGAAGGTCAGGCCGAGGGCATTGTCGACCCGGTCGAGGCGGACCTGCTCGGCCCGACCGTCGCCCGGATGGCGAGCGAGCTCGGCCTCGTACCGCGCGATCCGGGCAGCGCGGCCGAGGATCGCCGGATCGCAGCGCTCGCCACGGTGATCGCGGTGCGCCGGCACCTGCGGGTGCACCACGATGCGGGACGGGACGTGGAGCTGGTGGTGCTCTCCGGCGGTGTCTTCCGGCAGCGGGGCCGGTCGGGTGGCCTCGCCGCCGTGGTGGCGACGCTGCGCACCGACCCCGTCCTCGCGCCCGCTCTGTGTGAGGCGCCGGTGGTGGTGGACGCCGACTTCGCCGTGGTCCCGGCCGGGTTGCTCGCCGCAAGGGGGCGCACGACGGCCGCCGAGTCCTTGCTGCGGGACCACCTGCTCGGCTGAGTCCGAGCAGGTGGTCCGGCCCGCGTGCGCGGTCAGCGGTAGAGCGGCTCGCCGCTCTCGAGCAGGGTCTTGAGGTCGCTGAGGATGACGCTCCAGCCACCGCCCGCGTCCGATGGCGGTGCGCTGACCGAGGCCGCGGTGATCGGTGCGCCGGTGACGTCGTGCGTGACCGTCAGCATCGTGACGCCGGCCGCCTCCGGCTCGATCTCGTAGGTGAGCCGGGTGAAGCCCTCCGCGACGAGCTCCGGGGTGAAGAGCATGCGCCACGTCTGGACCAGCCGGCGGGGCGGATCGACTTCGAGGACCTCGCCGTCGATCACCGGGCCGTCCGCCGGGACGCCGTGCGCCACCATCGCCTCGCTCGGGAGGGATCGGTACGCCCCGCCCGCGCGCAGGTCGTAGTCGGCGGGGGCGTGGTAGCCGTACCGCTTCGTCCACTCCGGACTGGTAATCGCCTCCCAGACCGCCTCGGGCGTCGCCCGGATGTGCACCCGGTGCACCTGGACGGTGGTGGTGGGAACGGTGGTGCTGTTCATGGCCGGTTCTCCTCGAGCTCGGTCTTGAGGTCCACGAGCGCCGTGACCTGGTACTCGGTGTACTTGTCGATCCACCGGTCGTGGATCAGCCGGATCGGCACCGGGTTGAGGAAGTGCAGCTTCTCCCGCCCCGACCGGCGCGTGACGACGAGGTTGGCCGCCTCCAGCACGCCCAGGTGCTTGCTGACCGCCTGCCGCGTCATCTCGAGGCCTGCCGTCAGCTCCCGCAGCGTCTGACCGTCGCGGGCGTACAGCCGGTCGAGCAGCTCACGCCGGCTCGCATCGGCCAGGGCGTGGAAGACGGTGTCGTCGTCCTTCACGTGGGCCAGAATAGGCAACTAGAAGGTTGCCTGTCAAGGGTGCGTGGGCTCCGCCGCCGGCGGTGCGCCCCGCCGGGTCGACAGTGCCGGTGCCCTGGTCTCCGACGTCGGGGCCCCGGTCCGCGGTTCGGGCGTGGATGCCTGCGTTGCGCTGCCGTTCGGGCCCCTGCTCGGCGTCGGAACGGCCACCGGTGTGTGCATCAAGGTCACCAGCGGACTCACGGCGGTCAGAGGGGCGGGCGGTACGGCCGTGGGCACGGGGGTCGGAGAGACCGGTGGCACGGCAGGCGCGGTCGGCGCGGGTGCGACCGGCGCGGGCTGCTGGGCAGGCGCCACCTGCGGTGCTCGCGCGGTCATCACCGCCGCACCGCCGACGACCAGCACGGCAGCAGCGGCTGCGGCGAGCGTCTTCGCGTGCTGGCGCCTGCGCAGCAGCCGCTGCTGCCGGGACCGCACGCCGACGAGCAGCGCGGTCGCCGAGATGCCCCCGTCCAGGGCGGGGTCGCGCAGGGCGGCTCGCAGCGCTTCTTCCGCGTCGGTCATCGCCGGGTCCCTTCGCTCGTGCGGTGGGGCTGCGAGCTGCGCAGGGTCGTCAGGGCGCGCCGGGCGTGGGAGCGCACGGTGCCTTCGCGGCACCCGAGCAGCGCCGCGATCCGGGCGTCGGGCTGATCGTGGTAGTAGCGCAGCACGAGGACGGCCCGCTGCACGGGCGAGAGCAGTGCCAGCGCCTCCTGCAGCTCGTCGCGATCCAGGACGGCATCCTCGACGCCGGTCGTGTAGCCGGTGCGCAGTGCGGTGAGGTCCGCGGTGGGGCGCTCGGCGGACGACAGCCGGCGCCGCCACGAGAGGAAGTCGTTGAGGATCGCCTTGAAGACGTAGGCGCGGACGTCGTCGACCGTGGCCATCCGCGACCACGACAGGCCGATCCTGGCCAGGACGTCCTGGACGATGTCCTCGGCCCGGTGGTGGTCCATCGTCAGGCGCCGTGCGAACGCCACGAGCTCCGCGCCGTTGGCGAGCACGAACGACTCGAACGACGGCGCAGCCGCCGGATCGTCGACGATGTTCACCCGGCCTGTCCTGCGGATACGGCGGAAGCGTAGACGACGATGTTGTCCTCGTAGCTGCGCGCGCTCCGGTCGAAGGCGCCGCCGCAGGTGATCAGCCGCAGCCCGGCGTGATCGATGTCGCCGTACACCGCAGCTGTGGGGAACGCGCTCTTCGCGTACTCGGCCACGCGGTCGACGCGGAACGCCGCAGTGGTCCCGTCGGCGCGGCCCACCGTGATCCCGTCGCCGGGCTGCACGGCTGGCAGGTCGAAGAAGACCCCGGGCCCCGTGCGCGCCGAGTCGACATGGCCGAGGATCACCGCGGGTCCCCGCTGGCCCGGTGTCGGCGAGTTCTCGTACCACCCGGCGTCCGGGGAGTCGAGCGGTGGCACCTCGACGCTCCCGTCCGGGTTCAGCCCCAGCCGCAGCAGCGACGAGTGCACCTCGATCGCCGGGATCTCCAGCGACACCGGGGTCGAGGGAGCGAGCGCCTCCACCGTCGCCGCCCCGCCCGCCGAGTCGGCGGGTGGAGCGATGGTGGCGCCGGACCGCTGCGGCGTGCGGAGGCC
>DASRSC010000342.1:0-9182 GCA_035695525.1 Pseudonocardia sp.
TGTCCGGTCCGCACGGAATGCCTGGCACATGCCCTTGACCAGCGCATCGAGTTCGGCGTCTGGGGCGGCATGACCGAACGGGAGCGGCGCGCCCTGCTGCGCGCCCGCCCCGACGTGGGGTCGTGGGCCGAGCTGCTGGCCGATGCACGCATCGCGCACTATTCGTCGGCGGCGGCGGAGACGGCTGACGCGCTCGCCATGGTGGCGGAGCCGGAGGCCGCGCAGCTGGAGGAGTCGGCGTGAGCGTTGACCGGCTACCGGGCGGAGCGCAGGGCCCGTCCCGGTGCGGCGGCCGCATGCTCCTCGCCGTCGCCCGCCGCGAGCCGATCTCACGCAGCCCGTCGAGGTCGGCGATGTCGTTCGCCACCACCGGCACCCTGGTCACGGCCACGGCGGGGTGGGCGCTGGTGAACCGGGAGAGCAGCCGCTCCTCCCGCTCGGCCAGGTCCACCCGGTCGGCATGCAGCCGCAGCACCGCGGCCGCGAGCGGCGCGCCGCGCAGACCCTCGGCGGCATCGCGTGCCTTCGTCGCCGACAGCTGCGCCCGCACGGGATGGGTGCGGTTGAGCACGAGACCGGCGAGCGGCATGTCGTCGGCGGAGAGCCGGTCCACGAAGTAGGCGGCCTCGCGCAGGGCATCGGGTTCCGGCGCGGCGACCACCAGGAACGCGGTGCCGGGCGAGCGGAGCAGCGCATACGTGGCGGTTGCGCGCTCGCGAAACCCGCCGAACATCGTGTCGAAGGCCTGCACGAACGCCGAAGCGTCGGCCAGCAGCTGCCCGCCCAGGATCGTGGAGACCGCCTTGGCGAACAAGGTGAAGCCGGCCCCGACGATCTTGCGCAGCCCCCTCCCGCCCGCGCGCGGGGGCGCCGACAACAGCCGGATCATCCGGCCGTCGAGGAAGTTCGACATGCGCTGGGGTGCGTCGAGGAAGTCGAGCGCCGAGCGCGACGGCGGGGTGTCGACCACGATCAGGTCCCACTCGCCGGTGGCCGCGAGCTGCCCCAGCTTCTCCATCGCCATGTACTCCTGCGTGCCCGAGAACGACGAGGAGATGGTCTGGTAGAAGGGATTCTCGATGATGCTCTCGGCGCGGCCCGGCTCTGCGTGTGCGTAGACCATCTCGTCGAAGGTCCGGCGCATGTCCAGCATCATCGCGTGCAGTTCGCCGCCGCCCGGCGCGCCGACGCCCGACTCGTTGACGCCTGCCACGCGGCCAGGCTCGTTGTTGAGAGCCGCCAGGCCGAGCGCCTGCGCGAGCCGCTTGGCCGGATCGATCGTGAGGACCACCGTGCGCCGCCCGCGCTCGGCGGCCCTGATCGCCAGGGCGGCCGACGTGGTCGTCTTGCCGACGCCGCCGGAGCCGCAGCAGACCACGACATGGGTGTCCGGGTCGTCCAGCAGCGCGTCGATGTCCAGCACCGGGGCAACGCGGGCGGGGCTCACGAGGCCGCACCGCTCAGCGTGTGCACCGCGACACCCTGCTCGACGAGCGTCTCCGCCAGCTCGTAGAGGGAGCCGAGGTCGACACCGTCGACCAGCTGCGGCAGTTCCAGCCGGGGCAGCAAGGGCCCGTCATCGAGCCGGGAGAGCGCGATGCCCTCCGCGTGCACGCGTACAGCGTGGTCGACGGTCTCGGCGACCAGGCCGTCGATCACGTCGGCAGGGAGATCGAGGCCGGCCGCCGACAACCCCGCACGGATCCGTTCGGCGTCGACCCGTCCGTTCGCGGCGGCGGTGACGGAGCGGTCCGGCAGCCATTGCGGCCGCACCCGGTTGACGATCACAGCACCGATCGGGAAGCCGGCAGCGGTCAGCTCGTCGACGGTCTCGAGCGTCTCGGTCACCGGCAGGTCCTCCAACAGCGTCACGAGGTGGACGGCGGTCAGTTCCGAGTGCAGCACCTGCACCACGCCGGCCGCCTGACTGTGAATCGGTCCGCTCTTCGCCAGATCGGCCATCGCCTTGGTGACGTCGAGGAAGCTGATGACGCGGCCCGTCGGCGGGGCGTCGAGCACCACGGCGTCGTAGACGGGGCGCCCGTCCGGCCCGCGGCGGTTGACGCACTCCTTCGCCTTGCCGGTGAGCAGCACGTCCCGCAGCCCGGGCGCCAGCGTGGTGGCGAACTCGATGGCCCCCATCCGGCGCAGCGTCCGGCCTGCCATCCCGAGCCGGTAGAAGAGCTCGAAGTACTCCAGGAGCGCGGCCTCGGTGTCCACCGCGAGCGCCCGGACCTCCCCGCCACCGGGAGCCACGGCGATCTTTCGCTCCTCGTAGGGCAGCGGGGGCGTATCGAACAGCTGGGCGATGCCCTGCCGGCCCTCCACCTCGATGAGCAGCGTGCGCCTGCCCCCCGAGGCCAGTGCCAGCGCGAGGGCAGCGGCCACCGTGGTCTTGCCCGTGCCGCCCTTGCCGGAGACGACATGCAGGCGGGCCGCGGACAGCGCGGCGGGCCACGTGGAAGACGTCACGTCTGTCAGGTTACGGAGCTTGCGTCCGACCGGCCGCCTGAACGGTGTGAGGCGCTGGCTACAGTGACCGCTCATGAGCGCCCCCGGTCCATCGGTCACGACGTGGGAATACCTCACCGCTCCGGTGCTGATCCACAGCACCCAGGCGATCCTCAACAACTTCGGGCGCGACGGCTGGGAGCTGGTGGCGGTCACGACCGGTGCCACTCCGGAGCAGCTCGTCGCGTGGTTCAAGCGCCCGGTACAGGGCTGACGGCATGGCGTCCCCGAGCGAGCGGCTCCGCGAGCTGGACATCGCACTCCCGTCCGTCGCGGCCCCCGCAGGGTCCTACATCCCGGCGCGCCGCACGGGTTCACTGGTGTTCACCTCCGGTCAGGTGCCGTTCGTCGACGGAGCGCCGGCCGGTATCGGGAAGGTCGGCGCCGAGATCGAGCCCGACGAGGCTTACCGGCTCGCGCGGATCTGCGCCCTGAACGCGCTCGCCGCGGTGGATGCCCTCGTGGGAATCGACGCCGTCACCGGTGTGGTGAAGGTGGTCGGCTTCGTCGCCTCAGCTCCTGGTTTCACCGGGCAGCCCGGCGTCGTCAACGGGGCGTCCGACGTGCTCGGCGAGATCTTCGGCGAGGCGGGCAGGCACGCTCGCTCCGCCGTCGGGGTGGCCGAGCTGCCGCTGGGCGTCCCGGTCGAGGTGGAACTGGTCGTCGAGGTGGAGGGCCCGTGACCGCCGCCGACCAGGCCTGCCACGAACTCCTGGTCCGGCTGGCAGGCAGGCTTCCCGACGAACTGCACTGGCGCCTGCGCGACTGGCTCGCCGACGGCGGCCAGGCCGCCCTCAGCGCCACGTTGCCGCGGGAATTGCTGCGCCATCGCGTCGGGCTCACCGACGACGAGCGGGAGCTGCTCGCGGCCGCCGTCGGGCAGTGGGGGGCCTCGCGCCGGCTGCTGGACGCCGTGCTGCCTGCGCACGCGAGCGACGAGCCGGCCGTGGCCTTCGCGCCTGGTCCCGACGGGCTGGACCAGGCCGCGCTCAGCATCCTCGCCGTGGTCCGCGGCCACCCCGGCTGTGTAGCGCTGCGGCAGGCCTGGCGCAGCGGGGGGCGCGGCAGGCCACGGGTCGTGCTCGTGCTGGGCGGCGAACGGCCGTGGGTACTCACCGGCACGCTGCAGCGGGTGCTACGCGCCCACGGCGACCGCACACCGTGCGTGGAGGTGCTCCCGCCGCATGGAGAGCCACCGTCCTACCACCGGGCCGCCATCATGGGATCGGTATCGCTGTGGCGCTCCGTGGCGGCGCTCGTCGGGACGTGACGGGCCGCCGTGACAGGCGGGGGATGACGGTCCGCAGGTGTCAGGCGCCGCATGACAGTCGGCTTGACCGGCGGGACGGGAGGAGGCCGAGTGGAGGACGAGACGTCACCGGAGACGACGCACGACCTGCTGCTGTCGTTGGCCGGCCGCGTGGACGACGACCTGCTCGCCTGGGCGCGGGAGCTGGCCGCCGTGGGCGAGGACGCCCGTGCGGTCGAGCTCCTGACCGCGAGCCTGGTGGCTGCCCGCACCGTGCTGCCCGATCCGGTGCGCGCCGGACTCGTCGCGGCGGCCCGGTCCGCGCGCATCGACCTCGATCCCGCCGCCGCGCTGCCGCCGTCGCGCGCGGAGCAGGGTTCCGCGCACCGGTTCGACGCCGGTCCGCCCGATGACGTCGTCAGCGCGGTCCTGCTGGCTGTGCCCGCCCGCCAGGTACAGGGCTGCCGCATCCTGGTCGCGCGCCGCCTGACGCCCGCCGGCTCGGCGCCCGGACCGCTGCCGCACCCGGTGGTGCTCGTCGAGGTCCTGCCCGGTGCCCGCGCCACGGACGTGCTGGCCTACCAGCTCGCCGCCACCCTCGAACGGGCCGGCGTCCCCGCGTCGGTCGAGGTCCTCACGGCGGACGCGCCCGTTCCCGCCTACCACGCCGCTGCTCTCCGCCGCGCCCGCCTGATCCGGTCGGACGACGGCGGCGAGCGGCACATGGCCGAACCGGAATGGGCGCCGGGCCGCCCCTCTGCGGTGTTCGGTGCCGGGCCGGCGTCGATGCCTGGCCACCGCCACGTACGCCATCCGCTGGCTCCTCCCCAGCCCGACGTCGCGGGCCTGCTGGGCACCCCGGCCCGACCGGGTGACCTGCGGGGCGACCCGCGCCCAGCACCGGCTGCCGACGCGCTCCCGCAGCGGACCCCGGGCCCGAACCCCGAGCCGGTGGACCCCGAGGCGGGCACCCTGTCGTTGCCGGCCGTTCCGAACCGCGGCACCCCGCTCTCAGCCGTCCGCCCCGAGGCCAGCGACCCGCCGCCCGTGCGGCCCGACGCGGAGCCGAGCGCGGCGTCCGTCGACCCGCCGGAGGGCCACGAGCCTGACGCACCTCCCGGCCCCTCGTCGCCGTCCGGCCCGCCGACCGGGCAGGACCCGCGGCCGCGACCGGGCCCGACTGCACGCACCCTGCGCCCCCCTGGCACCCCGGACGCCCGGCCTCCCCTGCCCAGCCCGATTCCGCTGGTGCGCCGCAACGGGCCCACGCCGACCGCGCACCTGTTCGAACCCGTCGCCGAACAGCCCGGCGAGGCCGCGGAACAGCTGTTCGGCGAGCAGATCCAGCGGCCGGCCGAGGCGGTGGACAACCCTCGGCCGCCCCGGAACACCGCCATGGACACGCCCCTCCCACACCGGATGAACGGCCTGTCGCGCACGCTGGGCGAGACGCCTGCCTTCGACTCCCTGAACGATCCCCTCAGCGGGCCGCTGAGCGAGCCGCTGCTGGCACCGCTGCTCGACCCCACGATCCGCGAGGACGACCCGCTCGGCGTCGATGGAAGGATGCCCGCCGCGCCCGAGCCGGCCCGCGCCGAGGAGGACTGGTCGTCGGAATGGCAGAGCGGGTCATGGGCGATGTCCCCGTCGGCGCTCGACGACGACGAGCCGGAGGACACGTCCGACGCATCCCCCGAGATAGCCGCGCCTGACGTCGAGGAGCGCCCTGATGCGCGGCCTGCGCCTCGGCGCGCCGCCCGGCACCGGTATGTCGACGAGGAGGGCGATGCCGACGGCGAGGGCAGGCCGCCGGAGCCCGAGGCCGAGGCGCCCCGAGACAGGTCTCCTGAGGCCCAGCCCGCTCCCGAGCCCGAGCCGGTGGCCGAGCCGGTAGCCGAGGACGCTCCGGCAGCCGCGCCCGAGCCGGACGGCACGCCCGATCCCGTTCCCGCGTCGGCCGACCTCGGGCTGCGCCCGGAGTCGCTGGCACGGCTGAGCGATGCCGACCGCCAACTGCTCGCCCGGTTGCAGGCCGAGCTGCTCGATGGCCGCAAGCCACGGGTCAGCCGCCGGGCCGGTATCGCGAACGGGTCGGGCACCAACGGGTCGAGCGGCAACGGCTCGGGCATCAACGGGGCCCCCCGGGCCGACCCGCCCGACCTCGCCGGCTGACGCCTCAGCCGGCCGCGCTCCTGACCTGCTCGACGAGCTCCTGCAGCCGCAGGCCGCGCGCGACGTCCAGCGCCGGCGGCGGCCCTGATCCGTCGATTGCCGCGACGAGCTCGTCGAGCAGCGCGGCGAAGCAGGTGCGCGGGTCGGCGTGACGGCCGGCGAGCCGGTGGCGCCCGTTCGGCCCGAACACGGCGAACTCGATCTCCGAGGGGTCGATGGGCAGCCGCATCGACAACGTCACGGTGCTGTGTGCCCCGCCCTCGTGGACCAACCCGAACCGCCAGAGGTCGGGCTGGTCATGATGGGCCCAGCCCACCGACGTGACCGCTCCGACGGCGGCGTCGAGCAGGTCGATCACGTGGGGGCCGAGGTCGAGGAGCGCCCCGTGCTCGATACGCCATGCCGAGGCGGAGTACGGGCCCCCGAGCAGCGACCCTGACAGCCAGCGAGCGGAGGCGACCGTATCCGGGCCGGCCGGGGCCGAGTGCAGAGCGGCGAGCCACTCGCGTACGGCGGGGGCGTGCCGCATCGTCAGCACCATCGAGCTGTGGACGCCCGCACGCTGCACGGCGTCCACCACCGCGCGCGCGTCCTCGACGGAACCGGCGAGGGGCTTCTCGCAGATCAGGTGCCGACCGACTGCGGCGGCCCGCACGGCCAGCTCACCCTGGACCTGCGGGGGCACGGCGAAGGCGACGACGTCGACATCGTCGAGGAGGTCGTCGAGCCGGGCGTGCGCGCGCGCCCCGAACTCCTCCGCGACCTCGTGAGCGAACTCGGGTCTGCGGGTCCATACGGCCGCCATCGCGGTGCCGGGATGCGCCGCGAGCGCAGGCCCGTGCACCGTCCGGGCCCAGGGCCCGCCACCCACCAGACCGACCCGCAGCTGATCCACCGAACCCATCCTGCACGGTCCCGGGTTAGTGTCCGGCCATGCCCTCCGAGCCCGTCGTCCCGAGACCTGCGGCGACCGTCATGCTCGTGCGCGACAACCCCGATCCCCCACCAGGACGCACGCCGCTGCAGGTCTTCCTGCAACGGCGGGACCCCGGCATGGCGTTCGCGCCCCGGATGACCGTCTTTCCCGGCGGGGGTGTCGACGCGACCGACCACGACGTGCTCCCGTCCTGGGCCGGGCCAGATCCGCGCTGGTGGGGCGAGCGGCTCGACTGCGACGCCACGCTCGCCGGCGCGCTCGTACAGGCCGCGGTGCGGGAGACGTTCGAGGAGTGCGGAGTGCTGCTGGCCGCGCCGGAGCTCCCGGCCCGGCTGGCGGGCTACCGCGCCGACCTCGTCGCGCGGCGGCTGACGTTCGCGCAGGTGCTCGCCGAGACCGGCCTCGTCCTGCGTGCGGACCTGCTCCGCGCGTGGGCGCGCTGGATCACCCCGCCGACCTCACCCCGGCGCTACGACACCGTGTTCTTCGTCGCGCGCGTCCCGGAGGGGCAGGAGGCCGACGCACACACCACCGAGGCCGTCGAGGCCACGTGGTGGCACCCCGCCGAGGCCGTGGAGCACTGGCAGCGCGGGGAGATCCAGCTGATGGCACCGACGTTCCGCACGCTGCAGGAGATCGCCGAGCACCCCGACAGCGGCGCGGTGCTGGCGGCTGCCGACGACCGCGTCGTACGGCCGGTGATCCCGCGGGTGCGACGGGAGGGCGAGCAGATCGTGGTTGTGCTGCCCGACGACCCGGACTTCCACATCGCCGTCGACCACCTCGGCCCGGGAGCGAGCGCATGAGCCACCCGCTGTACGGGAAGCTTCGGCCCGTGACCCCGCTGGCGTCGGTGTTGCTCGCGCAGAACCCGTCCCCGATGACGCTCGAGGGCACGAACACCTGGGTGCTGCGTGCACCGGGCGTGGAGGAGTGCGTGGTCGTCGACCCCGGCGAGGCGGACGAGGAGCACCTGGGTCGGGTCGCCGCGCACGGGCCCGTGGCGCTCGTGCTCCTCACCCACCGCCACCACGACCACGCGGGCGGCGCGCGGCGCTTCGCCGAGCTCACCGGCGCACCGGTGCGGGCCCTGGATCCCTCGCTGGTCCTGGGCTCCGAGGCACTCGGCGACGGGGACGTCGTGGCCGTCGCCGGGGTCGAGGTGCGGGTGGTGGGCACCCCGGGGCACACGTCGGACTCGCTCTCGTTCCTGCTCGACGGCCCCGACTCGGAGACGGCTGTCCTCACCGGCGACACGATCCTGGGCCGGGGCACCACGGTCATCGCCCACCCCGACGGCGCCCTCAGGCCGTATCTGGACTCCCTACGGCGGCTCGCCGAGCTCCTCCCCGGCACCGCCGTGCTGCCCGGGCACGGGCCCGAGCTCCCGGACGCCCCGGCGGCGGCGGCCGCCTACCTGGCCCACCGGGAGCAGCGGCTCGAGCAGGTTCGCGGGGCACTCGGGCGGCTCGGCCCGGACGCGACGGCGCGGCAGGTGGTGGAGCTGGTCTATGCCGACGTGGACCGGGCGCTCTGGCCCGCTGCCGAGTGGTCGGTGCGAGCGCAGCTGGACTACCTGCGCGCCTCGGCCTGAGACCCGCTCTAGGCGGCCACCGGGGCCGGGGTCGTCGTCGGGGCGAGGGTGCCGCGGCGCAGCCAGAGCACCACGGCGAGCACCACGCCGGCCGAGCCGCTCGCCAGGAAGGCCGCAGGCGGTCCGGCTGCCTCTACCACGATCCCCGCCATCGACTGCCCGGCGGCGAGCCCGAGCGTGGCCGCGGTGACCACCCAGCCGAACGCCTCCGTCGCCGTGCCCGCAGGTGCGGTCGCCTCCACACCGAGGGAGTGCGCGGTGACCTGGGGCGTGATCGTGGCGCCCGCCAGCAGCATCGCGACGACCAGCGCAGGCAGCGGGCCCGCCACCGCCATCGCACCGACGCACACCGCGAACGCCAGCAGCAGCACCGGCAACCGCAGGTGCAACGGGCGCGGCCAGGGCCGCAGCGAGTAGGCGACGCCCGCCAGCACCGACGCGACCGACCATGCCGACAGCAGCACCCCGCCGAGGGCCGCCGAGCCCGCGGCGGCCGTCACCGCGGGCACGCCGACCTCGACGGTGCCGATGACCAGGCCGAACCCCAGCGACGCGAGCACGACCGTGCGGAGGCCCGGCACGGCGAGGGCGCCGAACACGCCTGCGGGTCGGGCGGGCACGGGGTGGTGCGTGCGGACCGCGTGGGTGACGGCGAAGCCGACCGAGCCCGTCACGATCCCGACGAGCGCGACCGCGATCAGGACGATGCTCGTCTCGAG
>DASRSC010000343.1:0-2491 GCA_035695525.1 Pseudonocardia sp.
GGGCAGCGGTGGACGAGCCTCGAGGAGCTGGCCAAGGCGGGCCACCGGATCGATGTCACCGAGCTGGAGCCGGACCTGTACTCCCTCACGGCCACTCCTGACGTCGGCATCGGTCAGCACGCCAAGCTGGTCCGCACGCCGGCCGGCAACCTGCTGTGGGACCCGCTCGGCTACCTGGACGACGGCGCCGTCCGGCGGGTGCGTGAGCTGGGCGAGGTCGCTGCGATCGTGGCGAGCCATCCGCACATGTTCGGCGTGCAGGTGGAGTGGAGCCGGGCGCTGGGCGGGCCTCCGGTGCTGGTCGCCGAGCGGGACCTGGAGTGGCTGGCCCGCCCCGATCCGGTGATCCGCCCGTGGTCGGGCAAGGTGGAGCTCCTTCCCGGGGTGACGCTGACCCAGCCGGGCGGGCATTTCCCGGGCAGCGCGGTCGCACACTGGGCGGCCGGGGCCGACGGCACGGGGGTGCTGCTCAGCGGCGACACGATCATGCCGAACCCGGACCGTACCTCCGTCAGCTTCATGCGCAGCTACCCGAACCGGATCCCGCTGTCGGGCGCCGTGGTCGAACGGGTCAGCCAGCACGTCGAGGGCTTCGAGTTCGAGCGGCTGTACGGCAACTTCGGGGCCGTGATCGACGCGGACGCGCGCGCCATCGTGCGCCGGTCGGCCGACCGCCACATCGGCTGGGTCCGGGGGGACTTCGATCATCTGACCTGAGTAGGGGTTGATCACAGGGCAGCGATCCCGGTGCTTTCGCTGTGCTGAGATGACGGACGTGACGTCCCGGACGAAACCCCTGCGCATCAGCTTTCTCGCCTTCGTCGAGCACTCCGGCGTGAGCGGCGCGCATTCCGACGGGCTGCGGGAGGGCTTCCGGCTGTTCGAGCGCGCCGAGGCACTGGGGTACGACGCGGGCTGGGTCCGCACCCGGCACCTCGAGCCCTACCTGTCCGCTCCGTTGCCGTTCCTGTCCGCGGTGTCGCAGCGCACGCAGCGGCTGCGCCTGGGCACATCCGTCGTGCCGATCCGCTACGAGAACCCGGTGCGGCTCGCGGAGGACGCCGCGACGACCGACCTCATCGCCGAGGGGCGGCTCGAGCTGGGGCTGAGCTCCGGCTATGCGCACAACGAGGCGCTCTTCGGCCCGCTGTACGGACCGATCGACCGCGACTTCACCGACGAGGTCGACGCACGGCTGCGGCAATTCCTCGACGCCGTCCGTGGCGGCACCCTGGCGGTGGCCGACGCGCGCACGGGCTTCGCGCCGGAAGGCACTCCACTCACCGTCCAGCCAGTGAGCCCCACGCTGTCCGACCGCATCTCCTACGGAGCGGGCCGGCTCGCCAGCGCCGTGCGCACCGGCGACCTCGGTCTCGGCCTGCAGCTCTCGACGCTCAACACCGAGATCACCGATCTGAGTTTCGAGGACTCCCAGGCCCGGACGATCACGGCATACCGGCAGGCGCACCGGGAGGCAACGGGCCGCGACGGGTACGTCAGCGTCGGCCGGATGATCCTCCCCGTTCTGCGCGAAGCAGACCGCGAGGCCTACGCCTGGCTCATCGAACGCTCGGAGCAACGGCAACGGGCGCACGGCACCCCCGAGGCGCCACCGCTGCACTTCGGCATCGCGCACTCCGGCTCACCGGAGAGCATCACCGCGGCGCTCTCCCGCGACGCCGGGCTGCAGGCAGCCGACGAGCTCGTCGTGGTGCTGCCCTTCGGCCACGACCCGGCGGTCTCGCACCGGATCCTCGAGACGGTGATCGGCGAGGTGACGCCTGCGCTCGGCATGCACGCAGCCTGACCCGCGGCCCGCGGCAGTCCTTGACAGCAACGCGGGGACGATCTTAGCTCCGGTGACGAATCGACCGCGGTCGCGATCAACCTCGGGGGACGGCAGTGACGGCAGGACACAACGGTCCGGCTCCCCCCAGGCGCCCAGGCCGCCGGCCGCGCGGATCCGCCCTCGTGAGATCCCGGGACACACGCACGGCCTACCTGCTGCTCGCCCCGAGCCTGTTCGGCGTGGCAGCGTTCCTGGTGCTGCCCATCCTGGTCGTGGTGTGGATGGCCCTGCAGCGATGGGACCTCATCGGCCCAAGCACGTTCGTCGGCCTCGACAACGTCGTCGCGGTGGCCCAGGACGGCCGGTTCGCCCGGTCGTTGCTGGTCACCGTGGTGTTCGTGGCGATCGTGATCCCGGCACAGACCGTGCTGGGCCTCGTCGCGGCGCTGCTGCTCAACCGCGGCCTGCGCGGCTCGGCGGTCTTCCGGGTGCTCTACGTGCTGCCGTGGATCTGCGCGCCGCTGGTGCTCGGGGTGGTGTGGCGCTGGATCCTCGCCCCCACCGACGGCGCCCTGAACGCCCTGCTCGGGCGCCGCATCGAGTGGCTGGCCGACCCGGCGCTCGCGCTGCCGTCCGTCGCGGCGGTCACCGTGTGGACGCAGGTCGGCTACGTCGCGCTGTTCTTCGTCGCCGGGTTGCGCG
>DASRSC010000344.1:0-6276 GCA_035695525.1 Pseudonocardia sp.
GACCGCGACGACGACCGCCTGCTCGCCAACGTGACCGTGTTCCGGCTCGACGACGTCTTCAACCCCACCGGAGGCGAGATCGGGTATTGGGCGCACCCGGACGCGCGAGGCCGCGGGATCGTCGTCGAGGCCGTCGACCTCGTGGTGGCGCACGCGTTCAGCCCGGTGCGGGCCGGCGGGCTCGGCCGGCACCGGCTGCAGATCGGCGCCGCGTGGTCGAACGCCGCCCGCCGCCAGGTGGCCGAGCGCGCCGGCTTCACCTTCACTGCCCGGTACCGGCAGGACGGAGTGATCGGCTACGGCGAGGGCCGGACGCTCGACGACGGCGCCGGGTACGAGCGGCTCGCCACCGACGGCTCATCGCGGGCGAGCCGCACGAGCGGGGTCAGGAGCCGCCGGGGTTGAGCGTGACCGTGGTGGGTGTGTAACCGGAACCCACCACGTCGACGCCCTCCGCCTTCAGCGTCCCGACCGCCCGCTCGACGTAGGTGTTGGTGTACGCCTCCGGGTCGGGGTCGCGCGTGAGCACCGTCTGCCCGTCGGCGTTGACGGCCGTCCGAGCCACCCGCACCGTCTGCGCCCACGCCGCCGGGTCGATCGCGCCTGCCCCCGCGGCCGGTGCAGGCCAGATCAGCTTGTTGACCTCGTTGACCTGCCACAGCTGGTGGCTGGCGCCGAGCGTCGATCCGGCCTTGACGACGATGTCCCGGCACGACGCGACATTGTCCCGGCAGTAGGCCCAGCCCTCGATCGAGGCGGCGATGAAACGCGTGGTGGTGTCCTGGAAGGCGGGGTCGGCGAGCCGCTGCGTGCTGGCCCAGATCGCATCCTGCAGCATCGCGGTGCCGGTGTCGTTCCAGTTGATCACCGAGAAGTCGGCGGGCGTGTAGAGCTGCCCTGTCGCGGGGTTCTTCGCCTCGAGCACCTGCGCGTACTCGTTGTAGGACATGGCCTGCGCGGCGTCGATCTCGCCGGACAGCAGCGCCTGCATGTCGAACTGCTGCTGCACCAACGTGACGTCGGTGGCCGGGGTGAGCCCGGCCGCCGTCATGCCCGCGAAGAGCTCGAACTCGTTGCCGAAGCCCCAGTTGCCCACCCGTTTGCCGGCCAGGTTCGCCGCGGACGCGATCCCCTTGTTCGCGAACGACACCTGGTAGGTGCCCGAGCGCTGGAAGATCTGGGCGACATCGGTGATCTCAGCGCCCTGCTCCCGCGACGCCAGCGCCTTGGGCACCCAGGCGATCGCGTAGTCGGCCTGGCCCTGCGCCAGCACCGTCTGCGGGACGATGTCGACCCCGCCCTCCTTGATCTGCACGTCGAGCCCGCGCTTCGTGTAGAAGCCCTGGTCGACGGCCGCGAGGTAGCCGGCGAACTGCCCCTGGGTGGACCACTGCAGCTGCAATGACACCCGCTGCGGCCCGTCGGCCGGAGCCGAGCTGTTCGTGCCCGGCCCCGTCGTCGTGCACGCGGCGACGGAGAGAGCCAGCGCGGCGACCACCGCGAGCGAGCGCACGAGTCGTCGGGACGGCGGCCGGACGGCCGCTGTTCGTCGGTGCATGAGGACCTCCGGGGATGGTTCGATCAGGTGCGAAGACCGCGGGTCACCAGCCGCTCGGCGAGCAGCCCGGCGAGATGGAACAGCAGCCCCAGTGCGATGGAGGCGGCGACGAAGGCCCAGGCGCGTGCGTAAGCGGTGTTGGCTGCTGCCGAGGAGATCCTGCTGCCCAGACCGTTCTGCAGGCCGCCGAAGTACTCCGCGACGATCGCGGCGATCACCGCGGCCGGTGCGGCGAGCCGCAGGCCGGTCATGATGTACGGCACCGCTCCCGGCAGCCGGACGAACCGCGCATGCTGCCACGGCGTGGCGGCGAGCGACGTCATCAGCTCGGCGTGCACCGGCTGCACCTGGCGCAGCCCGCGCGCGGTTGAGACGAACACGGGAACGATCACCAACACCGTGACGACGAGCCGGCGCGCGACCTCCGTGGTGGAGCCGAACATCGTGGTGAACACGGGGGCGAGCGCCACGATCGGCACGGCGCTCGCGGCCAGCACCACCGGCGTCGCGAGATCCTGGAAGAGCCGGGACCGCGCTGCTAGCAGCGCCAGCGCCACGCCGAGGACGAACCCGGCCACCAGCCCGACCGCCGCGTTGCCCCCGGTGACGGCGGTGGTGGCGACGATGACCGGGGCCTGGGCACCGATCTGCGCGACGATCGCGCTCGGCGGGGGCAGCAGGAAGGCGGGCACCCGGCCCAGCACCACCACCAGCTCCCACAGCACCAGCCCTGTGATTCCGAACGCCACGGCCGGCCAGACCCGGGCCACCCGCAGCGCACCCCCCCGCGCTGCGAGCCGCTCGCTCCGGCCTGCGCTCACGCCCGCCGCACCGGGTACCGCGCCCGCCCGTGTCACTCGTGCCCCTTGCGCAGCGCCTCGCGCACGGCCGTGATCGCGGCGAAGAAGGCGCCGGACTCACGAACGTCCTCCACGTCGTCGGGCACGAGATCTGTGGCCGCCCGGGCGCCGGGCCTGCGGCCCGGCACGATCTCGGTGATCCGGCCCGGCCGCGGCGACATCACCACCACCCGATCCGACAGCACCACGGCCTCGGGAATCGAGTGCGTCACGAACAGCACGGCCGCACCGGTCTCCCCGATGATCCGCAGCAGCTCGGCCTGCATCCGCTCGCGGGTCATCTCGTCCAGCGCCCCGAACGGCTCGTCCATGAGCAGCAGCCGCGGGCTGGGGGCGAGCGCGCGGGCGATTGCGACGCGCTGCTGCATCCCGCCCGACAGCTCGCTCGGGCGGGACCCGGCGAACTCGTGCAAGCCGACGAGCTCGAGCAGCTCCGCTGCCCGCGCTCGGCGGTCCGCCTTCCCGACGCCGTGGACGTGCAGCGGCAGCTCGACGTTCTCGGTGACCGACCGCCACTCCAGCAGGCCGGCCTGCTGGAAGGCGATGCCGTAGTCCTGGTCGAGCCGTGCCTGCTGCGGCGTCTTGCCGCCGACCAGCGCGGTGCCACCGGTCGGGTGTTCCAGGTCGGCGACGATGCGCAGCAGCGTCGACTTGCCGCAGCCAGACGGCCCGATCAGCGATACGAACTCGCCCGCGCACACCTCCAGGTCGATGCCGTCCAGCGCGTGGACGTCACCGAAGTGCTTCTCCACCCCGGCCAACGTGACGGCCCCACCCGATGTCACGAGACGCTCCCCCGGTAGCGGCGCAGCCCCATGTCCAGCAGGCCGACCGCACCTGCGGCGACGAGCCCGAGCACGGCGGCGCCGAGGATGGCGGTGTACATCCGCGACGGGTCGCCCGTGGCGGTCTGGGCGTACTCGATGATCAGGCGTCCGATGCCGCCGCGGGTGCCGGTGGAGATCTCCGCGACGATCGCTCCCACGACGGCGGCCGCGGCGGCGAGCCGGATCGCGGGCACCACGTGCGGGACCGACGCGGGCAGCCGCAGGCGCACCAGCGTGGTCCACCAGCCCGACGCCAGGGTGCGGAACAGCTCGACGTCGGCGCGGGCAGGCGAGGTGAGCCCGCGCAACATCCCCACGGCGATGGGGAAGAACGCCAGGTAGGAGGAGATGACCATGACACTGGCCCACGGCTGCCACGACCAGCCGAGGATCGCGATGTTGCCGCCCCAGCCGGCGACGAGTGGGGCGATCGCGATGAGCGGCACCGTCTGCGACGCGACGACGTAGGGCAGGGCCGCCCGCTCCACGAGCCGGAAGCGCTGCATGACCAGGGCCAGCAGCACACCGAGCACCCCGCCGAGCACCAGCCCGCCCATCGCGAGGCCGAGGGTGAACAGCGCGCCGGACGCCACGGCAGCGGCGACCGTGCGCGTGGTCGCGGCACCGGCGACCTCGGGCTCAGCCAGCCGCCCGAGCACCGTCCACACGTGCGGCATCGACCCGTCGTCGGTGCGAGGCAGCACCCTGGTGCCGCCGACCGTGACGCCGTCGGCGGGCAGAACGAGCTTCGCCAGCTCCCACAGGGTGACAAGCAGGACGAATGCCGCGACGGTGGTCAGAACCGTGCGCGACCGACTTCCCATCGGGAGGCTCCTGACGCTCGGCCGAACCCGGAGCGCTCCCCGGGTGGTGGAAGGCGATACTGCGAGCCGCGGATGACCGTAGCGTTACCGGCGCGTTCCCAGTAGTGCCTGCTGCTGCGCATGCACGTTCACCGGGGCAGGCGTCGCCACAGCGCCCTCGGCGCGTGCCGGAGCACCGCGAACACCGGGCGCAGCACCGTCGGCACCCAGACCTCGTCCCGCCCGCTCTGCAGCGCGCGCACCGTCGCGTCGGCCACCTGATCCGGAGTGGACGAGAACGGAGCCGGCCTCATCCCCTCGGTCATCCGCCCGATCACGAAGCCGGGACGCACCAGCAGCACCCGGGCGCCGCTGTCGTGCATGGCGTCGGCGAGGCCGCTGGTGAAACCGTCGAGGCCCGCCTTCGCCGACCCGTAAACGTAGTTGGCGCGGCGGACCCGCACACCGGCGACCGAGGAGAACACCACGAGCGTGCCGCACCCCTGGATGCGCAGGATCGCGGCGAGGTGGGTGAGCACCGAGACGTGCGCGACGTAGTCGGTGTGCACGACCTCCACGGCATGTCCCGGGTCGTGCTCGGCCCTGGTCTGGTCGCCGAGCACGCCGAAGGCGACGACCACGACGTCGAGCCTGCGGTGCCTGCTCACCACCTCGCGCAGAACGGTGCGATGGGCGGCGATGTCGTCGGCGTCGAACTCGATGCGGTCGACCGCGGCGGCCCCGGCATCGAGAAGCGCCTTCTCCTCGACGTCGAGGTCCGCGCTCCGCCGCGCTGCGAGCACGACCGTGGCCCCTGGCGCGAGCCTGCGCGCCACCGCCACTCCGATTTCGCTGCGTCCCCCGAGCACCAGCACTGTCCCCACCACCGCGGCAGCCTGGCATACCGCGCCGACAGAGCTGCGGCGACACATCAGGGCAACACGACGAACCTAGCCTGGCGGGCGTGCCGGAGATGATTTTCGAGGTCCGCTGGCCCGACGGGTCGGCGAGGCCCTACTACTCCCCATCCCTCGTGGTAGAGGAGTACCTGACCGTCGGCGAGTCGTATCCCGTCGCCGATTTCGTGTCGCGCAGCCGGGAGGCGCTCGGGATCGCCAGCGAGCGGGTGCGGGAGAAGTACGGGATACCCTGTTCACGCGCTGCGGCGTCGCTGGCCGCGATCGAGCTGACAGCAGCAACCTTCGCCGACGGCACGGTGCGCGTCGAGCGGCTGAGCCGCTGACGCCCGACCCCGCCGGATCCGGACTCCCTCGTGACCCCGCCGATACTCGGGGCTGCACGTCGAGCACATACTTGCCCGATGCGCGCCGCCGTCCTCGGCTTCCCGGTCGCCCACTCGCTCTCGCCGGTCCTGCACACGGCCGCGTACGCCGCGCTCGGCCTGGACGACTGGCGGTACGAGCTCCACGAGTGCGACGAGGCCGGCCTGGCGGGCTTCGTCGCGGGGCTCGACAGGGAATGGGCGGGGCTGTCCCTGACGATGCCCCTCAAGCGGGTGGCGCTCGACGTCGCCGCGGAGGCCTCGCCGCTGGCGATGGCCACCGGCGCCGCAAACACGCTCGTCCTGCGTGACGGGCGCCGGTTCGCCGACAACACCGACGTCGCCGGGATCGCCGCCGCGCTCCAGGGCGCCGGGGTGGGCGGGGCCGGCACCGAGGCGGGGCGCGCCGTGGTGCTCGGCGCAGGAGGCACGGCGCAGGCTGCCCTCGCCGCGCTGCACGAGCTGGGGATCTCCGACGTGGACGTGCTGGTCCGCTCCGTCGAACGGGCAGGCGAGCTGCGCGCCGCGGCCGACCGGATCGGGTCGGCGCCTGCCGTCAGCGACGCGCTGGCCGACCCGACCCGCGCGACGGCTGCGATCGTCGGAGCCCACGTCGTGATCTCCACGCTGCCCTCCGGAGCCGCCGACGCCATCGCCGGTGCAGGCCCGGACACCGTCCTGCTCGACGTGGTCTACGCGCCGTGGCCCACACGATTCGCCGCCACGGCGGCCGCGGCCGGAGCGCAGGTGGTGAGCGGGCTGGAGATGCTGCTGCACCAGGCCGTCGCACAGGTGGAGCTGATGACGCGCCACACCGCACCGGTGGCGGACATGCGTGCCGCTCTCGACGAAGCGGTCGCGGTACACCCCTGACCCACCCGCCCGCGCCCCGCGAGTCGCCCCAAAACAGCCCGCGAGTCGCCCGAAATCCGCCCGCGAGTCGCCC
>DASRSC010000345.1:0-4191 GCA_035695525.1 Pseudonocardia sp.
GGGCTGGGTGTGCGGGAGCTGCGCAGGGCGGCCAAGGAGATGGACGCCGACGAGACGGTGGCGGCGCTGCTCGTGGAGCTGGCGGTGGCGGCCGACCTGGTGGGGGAGAGCGACGGCGTGGCACCGGAATGGGTGCCCACCACCAACGCCGACGTGTGGGCGGCCGGCGGCCCCGAGCTGCGCTGGTCGCTGATCGCGCGCACGTGGCTGGATCTGCCGCGGCTGCCCGGCCTCGTCGGCCGCAAGGACGACGCCGGGCGGGCGATCTCCGCCTTGTCCGAGGCTGTCCGGCGCCCGCTCGCCCCGCGCGACCGGCGCCGGGTGCTTGCCGGGCTGGCCGAGCTCGCTCCCGGCGTCGCGCCCGGCTCGCCTGCCGCGCTTCGAGACGTCCTTGCCTGGCGCGCGCCACGCCGTGGCGGGCGACTGCGCGACGAGGTGGTCGGCTGGGCCCTGGCGGAGGGCACCGTTCTCGGTCTCGTCGCCCTGGACGCGCTGTCCACCCCGGGACGGGTGCTCCTCACCGACTCCGACGGCCTGGTCGCTGCCCTCCGCGCGACCCTGCCCGAGCCGGTCAACCACGTGCTCCTGCAGGCCGACCTCACCGCCGTGGCCCCGGGGCCGCTGGAGCCGGAGCTCGCCAGGGAGCTCGATCTGGTCGCGGAGGTCGAGTCGGCGGGTGGAGCCACCGTCTACCGCTTCACCGACGCCACGATCCGCCGTGCACTCGACGCCGGGCGCACGGCCTCGGAGCTGCACGAGCTGCTCGCGAAGCGCTCGGCCACCCCCGTGCCACAGGGCCTGACGTACCTCGTCGACGACGTGGCCCGCCGCCACGGCCGGTTGCGCGGGGGCGTGGCAGCCTCGTTCCTCCGCTCCGACGACGCGGTGCTCATCGCCGAGGTCCTCGCCCACTCCGAGACCGCGGCTCTGGAGCTGCGCCGCATCGCGCCGACGGTGGTGGTCTCCCCGCTGCCGCTCGTCGAGCTGCTGGACGGGCTGCGCGCCGCAGGGTTCAGCCCTGCCGCGGAGGACACCGGTGGCGCCGTGCTCGACCTCTCCGACCGGGGCAGGCGGACCGCGCCGCGACGGCGTCTCCCGGGTCGCTCCGCTGCGCCCCCGGAGCCAGGCACCGAGCAGCTCGCAGCACTCGTGTCCCGGATGCGCGCCGGGGACGCGCTTGCCGGCGTGCGCCGGGACGCCGGAGCGCCGACCCCGGCCAACGGCACGATCCCCGACCTGTTGCGTTCGGCCGCCGCTGCCCGCCGCAGCGTCTGGATCGGCTTTGTGGACGGGCACGGTGTGGCCGGGGAGCGCGTACTGGAGCCCACGAGCGTGGGCGGCGGGGTGGTGGAGGGTCGGGACGGCGTTGACGGCGCCCTACACCGCGTGCCGCTGCACCGGATCACCAGCATCGCGGTGGTCGAGAGCTCGCCGAGCGATTCCTGAGCTCGGGCGTCCGTCGGGAGAATCGTCCGAACGCGGGGCTCTAGACCGCCTGCCGTGCGATCAGCGGGCTCCTGCGGTCATCCTGTGCTGCATGGCGTGCTCGACCAGCGCGATGAGGGTCTGCTTCGTGGACTGCCGGATGCGTGCGTCGCAGCTGACGATCGGGATCGACTGGTCGATCGACATGGCCTCCCGGACGTCCTCGATGCGGTGCTGGAGCAGCCCGTCGAAGCAGTTGAGACCCACGACGTAGGGCAGCCCGCGGTCCTCGAAGAAGTCGATCGCCGCGAACGAGTCGGCCAGCCTGCGGGTGTCGACCAGCACCACGGCGCCGATCGCGCCCCGCACGAGGTCATCCCACATGAACCAGAACCGGTGCTGCCCCGGTGTTCCGAACAGGTAGAGGATCAGCTCCGAGTCGAGCGACACGCGGCCGAAGTCCATGGCCACGGTGGTCGTGACCTTGTTCGGGGTGGCCGCGAGATCGTCGACGCCCGCGCTGGCCTCGGTCATGACGGCTTCCGTGGTCAGCGGGACGATCTCGGAGACGGACCCGACGAACGTTGTCTTGCCGACACCGAAGCCGCCGGCCACCACGATCTTGGCCGAGATTGTCGCCGCGGTGGCGACCGCCCGTTGCCCGAAGCCGGACTGACGGGTCAACGCCGACGCGGAGCGAGGGGGAGACCCGTCAGTGGGGTAACTAGAGCCGACGGAGTCCACTCAACACCCTTTCCATCAGCGCGAGGTCCGGCACGTTGCCGGCGCTGCTCGCGGTCTGGTGCACGGTCACCACGCCGAGCCCTGCCATGTCGCCCAAGAGCACTCTGGCGACCCCGAGCGGCAGCGACAGAAGTGCGGCGACCTCGGCGACAGAGCGCGTCTGCTCGCACAGTTCGGCGACGGCACGGTGCTCGACCTGCAACAGGCCGATCTGGTCCCGGCCACGTTGGCTCGTGGACACCAGTGTCTCGATGGCCAGCTCGAGGCTGGCCTTGGTACGACCACGGGTCCAGGCGTACGGCCGGACCGCGGAGGCGCCCACCTCCTGCTCGACCTCCTCCGCCTGGATGCTGCGAATGTCGATCGGCCCCGTCGGCGGGCCGGGCGGGATCTGCGCGGGGGGCGGGGTAGGCCGCGCGGCATCATCGGTATCGGCGGCGAGGTCGTCGTTGAGCTCGACGTCTGCGCCCCGCCTGCGTCCCCATCTCCGCCGTCGCGGCGACCGACCGGCGTCAAAGCTGAAGCCGTTCATGACGTCGGCGAAAGTCGGCTCCGAGGATTGCCGGCGCTCGTCGTCGGGACCGGAGTTCATCGGACATCACCTGCCTTCTACCGATCGGTGCCGTACCGGGGGTCGTGATGGGGTGGTGGTCTGGTCAGATCCCGCCGAAGGAGCCCTGCAGCTCGGCGCGCAGCTCCGGCGTGAGCAGCTGGCCGACGCGGTCGACGAGCAATGTCATCTCGTAACCGATCAGGCCGATGTCGCAGCTCGGCGACGCCAGCACTGCGAGGCAGGAGCCGTCGCTGATGGACATGAGCAGGACGATCCCGCGGTCCATCTCCACCACCGTCTGCACGACACCGCCGGCGTCGAAGCAGCGTGCGGCGCCCTGTGTGAGGCTGACCAGCCCGGATGACACGGCGGCGAGCTGGTCGGCGCGGTCGCGGGGCAGGCGGTCGGACGCCGTGAGCAACAACCCGTCGGCCGACACCACGATGGCGTGGGCGACACCCGGCACACGCTCAGCGAAGTTGGTGACCAGCCATCCGAAGCGGCTCGGCTGCGTCTGTGGCGCCGTCATGAAGACTCCTCGTCGTGATTCACACCAGCGTTGGCAGGTTTAGTACCACCGTTGGTCCCCGTGCCGGATTCTGCTGCCTCGCCGCGCAACCGGCTCTCGCGACCTTGACGAACGCCGTGCTGGTAGCTGGCGAGCCGGCCGCGGACGGTCTCAGCGCTGCGCGATGAGGAGACCGGCGGGGCCATTACGGCAGATCCTGCACTGCCCGGCACGAGCCGTGCTCGTGGGCGTCGTTTCGGCAGTCCGGCGGGCGTCAGCTCGTCGGACTGGTCGACCACTCCGCTCGCTGCACGCCAACCCTCGTCCGCCAGGCTCGCGAACTCCTGGTCCCGGGGCGACACCGGAGCAGCAGCCTGCGGTACGACCGCATTCTCCGTAGTCGGTGGGGCAGGGGTCGGAGCCTGCGCTACCGGAGCCGGAGCCGGAGCCGGAGCCGGAGCCGGAGCGGGAGCGGGAGCGCGAGCCGGAGCGGGTGCCCGTGTGGGCGCCGGAGCCGGAGCCGGAGCCGGCGCCGGGGTCGGTGCCGGTGCGGGAGTCGGTGCGGGGCGAGCCACCGGAGCCGGCACCGGCGCAGGCGACCGGGTGGGGCTCGGGGTCGGGCGGGCCGCGCGCTGTACCGCCGGCCGCTGTTCGCCGCCCTGCTCGGTCTGCCAGTTAACGGGTATGGGGCGGTTCGAGCGGAACCACGCCGAGGCGATCTCCTCGAAGATCGGGGTGGTCTCGCCCATGTCGAACTCGTCGGACTTCCGGGCGGAGGACGCCGAGGGCGCCGGCTCCGCGATGATCGGCATGCTCGGAGCGAACAACCCGTCCGGCTGAACAGCCGGGGCGAGCTGGGCCTGCTGAGCAGGCTGAGCCTGCTCGGCGGACTGAGCGGACTGAGCGGACTGAGCGGGCTGGGCCGGCTGTGCGGATTGAGCGGGCTGGGCCGACTGTGCGG
>DASRSC010000346.1:0-6969 GCA_035695525.1 Pseudonocardia sp.
GAGCACGACTGCATCCAAGATCGCAACTTTGTGCGTGCCTTCACAAGCGACTACCGTGTAATCCAGTCGACGTCAACGCCCAATCCTGGGGTACTCGGCCGGGTGTATACCGGTTGGTGGGGTCTGTGGTGCGGTCGCGCGCATATCAGCATCACCGGAAAAATCAGCACATTGAGTACAGCACCATCGAGGAGACGTTGAGCGTGACGAAGCCGCCGCATGCCGGCTCCGCGGATGTCGCCGCCGCGAGGCTGCGGTCCATTCCCGAGGCCAGTGTCGCTCGGCTCGCCGTCTACCTCCGGATGCTCGGCGAACTGGCCGAGCAAGGCGCCGAGACGGTCTCCAGCGACGAGCTCGCCGCCGCCACCGGGGTCAACCCGGCCAAGCTGCGCAAGGACCTTTCCTACATCGGCTCGTACGGCATCCGCGGGGTCGGCTACGAGATCGCGGCGCTGGTTCGCCAGCTCGAGCGCACGCTCGGCCTGGATCACCTGCGGGCGGTGGCGCTTGTCGGAGTGGGCAACCTGGGCCACGCGCTGGCGGGGTACAGCGGCTTCGGTGGGCGCGGCTTCCCGGTCACGGCACTGTTCGATGTCGACCCCGACCTCGTCGGCATCCACATCAACGGCATCGTCGTCGAGCACGTCCGGGCGATCCCGCAGGTCTGCGCGGAGCGGGAGGTCACGATCGGCATGATCGCCACGCCCGGTCCCGCCGCCCAGGGCGTGTGCGACCTGCTCGTGAGCAGCGGCGTGCGCTGCATCCTCAACTTCGCCCCTGTCGTTCTGCAGGTGCCCCACGAGGTGGAGGTCCGCAAGGTCGACCTGGCCGTGGAGCTGCAGATCCTGGCGTTCCATGTGGCACGCAAGCACCTTGCCGGGCAGGACCCGGCCACGGTCAACGGCCACGTCATCGAACACGCGTCGAACGGTTCCGGAGGGATGCTTCCGTGAGCGTCTTGGTAGTTGGTCTGTCGCACCGCAGCGCACCGGTGGAGGTGCTGGAACGCGCCGCCGTCATGGCGGGCGAGGTGCCGAAGCTGCTCGACGAGATGCTGCGTGGCACGCATGTCTCCGAGGCCGTGCTGCTGTCGACGTGCAACCGCATCGAGGTCTACGCCGTCGTCGATGCGTTCCACGGCGGCCTCGCCGACATCTCCGCGGTGCTGAGCCGGCACGCCGGGATGCCGCTGGCCGAGCTCACCGAACACGTGTACGTGCACTACGCCGGGTCGGCCGTGCAGCACCTGTTCGCCGTGTCCGCCGGCCTCGACTCGATGGTCGTCGGGGAGGCCCAGATCCTCGGCCAGCTCCGTAGCGCGTACGCCGCCGCCGACGAGGCCGGCACCGTCGGGCGCGTGCTGCACGACCTCGCCCAGAACGCGTTACGCATCGGGAAGCGGGTGCACGCGAGCACCGGCATCGACGCCGCAGGCGCGTCCGTCGTCTCCGAGGCGCTCGCCGACGCCGCCGCCGCGCTCGGCGGGAGCCTGGAGGGCCGTCGGGCGGTCGTCGTCGGCGCCGGGGCGATGGGAGCACTTGCGGCAGCGCACCTGCGGCGCGCGGGCGCCGCCGAGATCGTCGTGCTGAACCGCTCACCGGAACGGGCCGTGCGCCTTGCCGAGAACACCGAGGCGCAAGGCACACCGGCCCACGCCGGGGGGCTGGATGCGCTGGCAGGGGAGCTGGCAACCGCCGACCTCCTCGTCGCCTGCACCGGGGCCGTCGGCACCGTTGTCGACCGCGTCACGGTGGCGGCTGCCGTGGCCGACCGCCCCGCGCGCCCGCTCGCGGTCTGCGATCTCGGCCTGCCCCGCGACGTCGAGGCGGGGGTCGCGGCACTGCCGGGCGTCACGCTGATCGACTTGGTCGCCCTGCAGCGCAGGCTCGAGTCCGACCAGCGGGGCGCTGCTGTCGCAGCCGCCCAGGAGCTCGTGGCCGAGGAGGCGCAGGCCTACCTCGCCGCCCAGCGCTCCGCCGAGGTCACCCCCACCGTCACGGCACTGCGGCGGCGCGCGTCCGACGTGATCGACGCCGAGTTGTTGCGGCTCGACTCCCGCCTCCCCGACCTGGACCTGCGGGTGCGCGAGGAGTTCACCAGGAGCGTCCGCCGTGTCGTCGACAAGCTCCTGCACACCCCCACCGTGCAGGTGAAGCGACTCGCTGAGGGCCCGGACGGCGACAGCTACGCAGCAGCGCTGCGGGCCCTGTTCGAGCTCGACCCGCAGACCCCGGCCGCAGTGGCCATCCAGCGCAGTGGCGACGTGATCGCAGCGCTGGAGGCCCGGGCCGACATCCCAGCGCAGGAGGAGTCGCGATGACTCTTCGCATCGGTACCCGTCCCAGCGCGCTCGCCGTAGCACAGGCGGGCACCATCGCCGACCGGCTGAGTTCCGCCGGGCATCCGGCCGAGCTGGTCACGGTGACCACGTCAGGCGACCGCTCGGGCGCACCCGTCGCGGAGCTCGGCGTCGGGGTGTTCGTCTCGGCGCTGCGCGAGGCGCTGGTGCGTGGCGAGGTCGACGTCGCCGTGCACTCCTACAAAGACCTGCCGACCGCGCCCGATCCGCGGCTGCACATGGCGGCCGTGCCACAGCGGGAAGACCCCCGCGATGCGCTGGTCGCCCGCGACGGGATGGTGCTCGGCGAGCTCCCCCCGGGGGCGACGGTGGGCACCGGTTCACCACGCCGCCGAGCGCAGCTCGAGGCGCTCGGGCTCGGCCTCGACGTCGTCCCGATCCGGGGCAATGTCGACACGCGCATCGGCAAGGTCCGCTCCGGCGAGCTCGACGCCGTGGTCGTGGCTGCGGCCGGGCTGCGCAGGCTGGGACGCATCGACGAGGCCACCGAGCTGCTCGACCCCCTGCAGATGTTGCCCGCGCCCGCCCAGGGTGCGCTGGCCATCGAGTGCAGGGTCGACGACCTGGAGCTGGGTCGCGCGCTCTCCCTGGCGCTCGACGACGAGCACACCCGGGCCGCCGTCATCGCGGAGCGCGCGGTGCTGGCCACGCTGGAAGCCGGCTGTCACGCGCCCGTCGGCGCGCTGGCCGATGTGGTGTCCGACTGGGAACCGATATCCGGCGACGCCGGGGGGGACGACAACGGACGCGTGGTCGACCGCGTGTCGTTGCGCGCGGTGGTCGGCACGACCGACGGAGCGCTTCTGCGCGCCTCCGTCACCGGAAACTTGGACGACGCCGAGAAGCTCGGATCGGCCTTGGCCGCAGAGCTGCTCGACATGGGGGGCCTCGCTGCCCTCGGAGAACCGCTGGATCGGGAGATCTGATGAACCGAGCACCGAGTACCCCGGGACGGGTCGCCTTCGTGGGCAGTGGCCCCGGCGACCCCGGCCTGCTGACCGTCCGCGCGCGGGAGGCGATCGTGAACGCGCCGCTGGTCGTCACCGATCCGGACGTTCCCGAGGTGATACTTGCGCTGGTCGCCGACGGAGCCGAGGTGCGGCCCGCGGTCGGCCAGCCCGCTGATGTCGCGCGTGACCTGGTCGCGGAGGCCCGCTCCGGCCGCACCGTCACGAGGCTCGTCAGCGGCGACCCGCTGACCGTCGACTCGGTCGTGCAGGAGGCCATCGCGGTGGCCGCCGCCGATGTCGCGTTCGACGTCGTGCCCGGGGTCCCGGCCGGCACGGCCGTCCCCGCCTACGCCGGCGTGCCGCTGGGCTCGGCGCACATCGAGGCAGACGTCCGGGCGGGCGTTGACTGGGAACGGCTCGCCGCAGCGCCGGGAACGCTCGTTCTGCACGCCTCCCCGTCGCACCTGTCGGAGGTGGTGAGCGCGCTCACCGAGCACGGTCTCGCCGCGCAGACGCCGGTGGCCGTCACCGCGAGTGGCACCGCGACCACGCAGAAGACCGTCCAGGCGACTCTCGCCACCATGGCCTCGGAGGCCGCCGAACTCGAGGGGCCGCTGGTGATCACCGTCGGCGCCGAGGTGGGGCTGCGCGCCGAGCTGTCCTGGTGGGAGTCGCGCGCGCTGTACGGCTGGCGCGTGCTGGTGCCCCGCACGAAGGACCAGGCGGGTGCCATGAGCGACCGGCTGGCCGTGCACGGCGCCACCGCCGAGGAGGTGCCGACGATCGCTGTCGAGCCGCCGCGCTCGCCCACGCAGATGGAGCGGGCCGTCAAGGGCCTGGTCGACGGCCGTTACCAGTGGGTGGTCTTCACCTCCACCAACGCCGTGCGTGCGGTGTGGGAGAAGTTCGCCGAGTTCGGGCTCGACGCCCGTGCCTTCTCCGGCGTCAAGATCGCCTGTGTCGGCACGGCGACCGCGGAGAAGGTGCGCAGCTTCGGCATCGTGCCGGAGCTGGTGCCGTCGGCCGAGGAGTCGCAGGAGTCCTCGTCCGAGGGGCTGCTGTCGATCTTCCCGCCTTATGATGACGTGCTCGACCCGGTCGACCGCGTGCTGCTGCCGCGCGCCGACATCGCCACCGAGACGCTCGCTGCCGGCCTACGTGACCGTGGCTGGGAGATCGACGACGTCACCGCGTACCGCACGGTGCGCGCGGCGCCGCCGCCCGCCCCGATCCGCGAGGCGATCAAGACCGGCGGGTTCGACGCCGTGTGCTTCACGTCGTCGTCCACGGTGCGCAACCTGGTCGGGATCGCGGGCAAGCCGCACGCCCGCACGATCGTGGCGTGCATCGGCCCGCAGACGGCCGAGACAGCTCGCGAGTTCGGCCTGCGGGTTGACGTGCAGCCCGACGAAGCTCGCGTGCCCGCACTGGTCGACGCATTGGCGGCGCACGCCGCGCGACTCCGGGCGGAGGGCGCCCTCCCGCCTCCGAAGAAGGCGAAGGCCCGCCGCCGCTGATCCGGGCCGACCCGACGTTGCAGAGAAGCCACGTTCACGCAACCAGCTTGCGTGGACGTGGCTTCCTGCAATCCGGGGGTGCGGACGGGCGGGTGTGGGCGGCGCCGACCTGCTGATCATGGGCAAGTCCCGTCGGACGTCATGCCGTGCAGGGAGTCGTAGTGTGGGCGTATGGCGTTTCCCCTGCATCGGCCGCGGCGGCTGCGGTCCACGCCCGCCCTGCGCCGGCTCGTCGCCGAGACCGACCTCCGGCCCCGGCACCTCGTGCTTCCGATGTTCGTGAAGGAGGGTGCGGGCGAGCCGGTGCCGATCGCGTCGATGCCCGGCGTGGTCCAGCACACCCGCGACTCGCTGCGGAAGGCGGCCACCGAGGCCGTCGCCGCGGGTGTGGGTGGCCTGATGCTCTTCGGTATCCCCGAGCGGCGTGACGCCGCGGGTTCCGCCGGCGTGGACCCCGACGGAGTGCTGAACGTCGCATTGCGTGACGTCAGCGCCGAGGTCGGGGATGCCACCGTGCTGATGGCCGACACGTGTCTCGACGAGTTCACCGACCACGGCCACTGCGGTGTGCTCGACGCGGACGGCCGGGTGGACAACGACGCCACGCTCGCCGTCTACGCCGAGATGGCTGTTGCCCAGGCCGAGGCCGGGGCGCACCTGGTCGGGCCCAGCGGGATGATGGACGGCCAGGTCGGCGTGATCCGCGAGGCGCTCGACGCCGCAGGCCACCTCGACACCGGCATCCTCGCGTACACGGCCAAGTACTCCTCGGCGTTCTACGGACCGTTCCGCGAGGCCGTCGAGTCGCAGCTGCAGGGTGACCGCAAGACCTACCAGCAGGACGGCGCCAACGTGCGGGAGGCCCTGCGCGAGCTCGCGCTCGACCTCGAGGAGGGCGCAGACCTGGTGATGGTCAAGCCCGCGCTGGCATACCTCGACGTGCTGCGCGTCGTGGCCGAGGCCGCCGACGTTCCGGTGGCGGCCTATCAGGTGTCCGGCGAGTACGCCATGGTGGAGGCGGCGGCGGCCAATGGATGGCTGGACCGCGACCGCACGGTCCTCGAGACGCTCACCGCGAGCCGCCGCGCGGGTGCGGACATCGTCCTCACCTACTGGGCCACCGAGGTCGCCGGCAGGCTCACGATCGAGTAGATCGTGGTGTCGTGACCGGTTCGCAACACTCGTCGTCGCCGCGGATGATCCGAAATGCGCCGAATCGGCGATACGATCGCGCCCCCGCTTGATCATGTGGAGGCTCGCGATGACGTACGACCCCGGGAACCCCGGCGAGCAGCCCCAGCCGCCCGTCGGCCAGGGCTGGTCCGGCGGTCAGCAGCCGCCCTTTCCGGGGGGCTATGGCCAGCAGCCGCCTCCCGGCTGGGGTCCTCCCCCCGGTCAGCCGGGCTACGGCGGCGGCCCGACGGGCCTCGGGCCGACCGGGAGCCCACAGATGCAGGCAAAGGGCTTCTTCACCGCGCTGTTCGACTTCGGGTTCAACAGCTTCGCGACGCCCTCGGTGGTGAAGGTCATCTACGTCATCGGCATGGTGATCCTCGGCCTGGCTTACGTCGGCTTCGTCATCGCCGGGTTCACCCAGGGCGCCGGGCAGGGGCTGCTCGTGCTCATCCTCGGGGGAGTCGTCGCTCTGTTCTACCTGACGCTGTTCCGGATCACCCTCGAGTTCTACTACGCCGTCGTCCGCATGTCGGAGGACATCCACCACCGGCGTTGAGAGTTGCGTGGACAGCCAATCAGGCGAGCCCTACGGTAGCCGCGTGAGTACACCGTCCGATCCGCAGCGCGGGGACCAGCAGCCTGACGACGGTCCCCGCGTCGGTGACGGCTCGGACGGCACGCAGGAGCCGCCGTCCGGCCAACAGCCGGGCGAGGCGGGACAGCCGGGCGAGGCGGGACAGCCGGGCCAGTACGGTCAGCCCGGTCCGTACGGCCAGCCTGGCCAGTACGGTCAGCCCGGCCAGTACGGCCAGCCCGGTCCGTACGGCCAGCCCGGCCAGTACGGCCAGCCCGGTCCGTACGGTCAGCCCGGCCAGTACGGTCAGCCCGGTCCGTACGGTCAGCCCGGCCAGTACGGTCAGCCCGGCCAGTACGGATCAGCGCCCTACGGCCAGCCCGGGCCCTATGG
>DASRSC010000347.1:0-6279 GCA_035695525.1 Pseudonocardia sp.
ATCGGTGTAGGTCCGCCGCAGCTCCTGGCGGCTCTCGACCTGGTCGACGACCGCCCGCTCCCCGGTCGGGAGCAGTTCGTGCACGGCCACCGTCTCGTCGATCTCATCGCGCAGCGCGCGCATGAACGGCAGCGCGGCGTCCCGCAGCGTCGTCGGCACCGCGCCGCTGCGGGCGAGCTGCACCAGCAACGGGCCGAGCCCGTAGCGGCGATCGCTGGTCTGGCGGACGAGCCGGTTGCTCTGCATGGCGACCAGCAGTCGGTGCGTCGTGCTCGTGGAGAGCCCGGTCATCCGGGCAATCTCGCTGATCCCGAGGTCGGGCCGGCGAGCGTCGAAGCAGCGCAGGATCGCCACCGCCCGGTCGACGGCTTGCACGCCGGTGCGCGACGCCCGCTCGTCCCCCGTGCTCACGCCTCGCCCCCGCTCTCTCGGAGGTCGGCGTCCTCCGTTCCCTTGACCTGCGTCACATCGGATCGTAGGCTTCCCGTAACACGGGACGCAATCCCGCAATACGGGAAAGGCACGGAATGCTCCCACTCGACGGTTTCCGGGTCCTCGATCTGACCCGGTTCCTCTCCGGGCCGTACTGCACGATGGTGCTGGCCGAGCTCGGCGCTGAGGTGATCAAGGTCGAGCAGCCGATCACCGGGGACGACTCACGCAGGCTGGCTCCGAAGGTGAACGGAGAGAGCTATCCGTCCGCGATGCCGAACCGGAGCAAGCGCAGCATCTCGATCGACCTCAAGAGCGACCGCGGCCGCGAGCTCTTCCTCCGGCTCGCCCGCGATGCCGATCTCGTGATCGAGAACTTCCGCCCAGGTGTGATGCGCAAGCTCGGCATCGACTACGACGCGGTGCGCGCGGCCCGCCCGGATGTCCTGTACTGCTCCATCAGCGGCTTCGGGCAGACCGGGCCGTACCGGGACCGTCCGGGCTTCGACATCATGGCGCAGGGCGCCATCGGCCTGATGCGGATGACCGGTGAGCCCGGCGGCCGCCCTGCGAAGGTCGGCATCGCGATCAACGACATCGCCGCGGGCGCCACCGCGATCTACTCGGTGCTGGCCGCCCAGATCAAGCGGGCGCGCACCGGGACGGGCCAGCACATCGACATCTCGCTCGTCGACGCCGGCCTGGCGTGGACGGTGTGGGAGTCCGGCGCCTACTTCGCCACCGGCGAGGTGCCGCAGGGCACCGGCACCCGGCACCGTCGGTCCACGCCGTACCAGGCGTACCGCACCGCCGACGGGTACGTCACGATCGGCGCGAACAACGATCGGCTGTGGAAGCGGCTGGTGAGCGATGTGCTCGACCGGCCCGACTGGCTGACGGACCCCCGCTTCGTCACTCTCGCCGATCGGATGGACCACATCGACGAGCTCGAGGTGGAGATCGAGCGCATCACGACGATGCGTGCGACCGAGGAGTGGATCAAGCTCCTGGAGCGGGCCGGCGTGCCCGGTGGTCCGGTGCTGACCTATGACGAGGCGCTCGCCGATCCGCACGTGCAGGCCAGCGGGATGCTCGTCGACCTGGAGCACCCGCTGATCGGGGCGATGCGCACGATCGGCCCGCCCACGAAGTTCTCCGACCTGGACTTCCGGGTCCGCGGGCCGGCGCCGTGGCTGGGCCAGCACACCGCCCAGGTCCTGCGCGACTCCGGTGTGGACGATGCGGAGCTGGGTGAGCTGTTCGCCAGCGGTGTGGCCTATGACGCCCACCCGGACCTCGAGAGGAGCTGAGCGTGTCCGACCACATCCTGGTAGAGCGCGCAGACGCCGTGGCCACGGTCGTGCTCAACCGGCCGCAGACCCACAACGCGATCACCGTCGAGATGTACCGGGAGCTACCGGCCGTGCTCGGCGGCCTCGATGACGACCCCGCCGTGAAGGCCATTGTGATCCGCGGCTCCGGGCAGAAGGCGTTCGCCTCCGGTGCCGACATCAGCGAGTTCGAGCGCGAGCGCGGCGACGCCGAGCGGGCCCGCAGCTACAACGAGCACGTCGCCGCCGCGGAGCGGGCGCTCGAGGCGATGGCGAAGCCGACGATCGCGATGGTGCACGGCTACTGCATCGGCGGTGGCGCCGGCCTGGCACTGGCCTGTGACCTGCGCTTCGCCGACGACCGCAGCCGCTTCGCCATCACCCCGGCCAAGCTCGGGCTGGTCTACAGCCTCGAGTCCACCAAGCGGGTCGTCGACCTCGTCGGGCCGTCGCGCGCCACCTGGATCCTGGTCTCCGGTCAACAGATCCCCGCCGGCCGGGCCCTGCAGCTCGGCCTGTTCGACGAGGTGACCGGCACAGACGATCTCGCCCGGCTCACCTACGACTTCGCCGAGCTTGTGACGACGCGGGCGCAGTTCAGCGTCCGCCAGGGCAAGCAGATGGTGCGCAGGGTCGTCGCCGGGCAGCGCAGCGACGACGAGGAGACCACAGGCATCCGCAACTCCTCCTTCGACACCGCCGACTACGCCGAGGGGGTGCGCTCGTTCCTCGAGAAGCGCCCCCCGCGGTTCACCTGGTCGTGACTCCGCCGATGACTCCGCCGATGACCGCCACGCAGGACTTGCACCCCGCCGTCGCGCACGCCGCGGCCGCCGCGGCGGAGGCCCGGCCCGAGTTCGGCGAGTTCTTCCTCGCCCGCTTCCTCGGCCTCGACATCAGCTACGACGACCAGGCCCGCACCTGCACCGTCGTCCTGCCCTACGCCGCGCACCTGTGCAACCCGCAGGGCTCCATGCACGGCGGGGTGATCACCACGGCCATGGACATCTCCATGGGCCACCTCTGCCACCGCTTCCTGTCCACCGCCGTGACGATCGAGATGAACCTGCGTTTCTTCCGGCCGCTCACCGGCACCGGCCGCTGCCACGCGGCGGTGCTGCGGCCGGGCCGCCGGATCGTGCACCTCGAGGCCCGACTCACCGACGAGCAGGACCGGCTGGTGGCGTTCGCAGCCGGCTCCTGGCACCGCCTGGACGCCGAGCCCAGCACGTAGACCACTCACCCGGCAACGGAGCCGGGGAAGGCACAGCGCCGCTCCGCCGACGGGGCAGACCCGGCCGAGACCACCGAGACCACAGGGCATCGGTGAGCAGGCGTCCCGGTCGCCGGACCAACCACTGCCGCCGACCCGCGATTCGAACTGGAGAACCATGCGACTGGCCAGCATCCGCACCGGCACCACCGAGGTCCCCGCGATCGTGGACCCGGTCCGCGGTGTCGTCCCCGTCCCGGCGCTCTTCCCCGGGTTCGACGGTGATCTGCTCGCCGTCATCACGCAGGGCCTGCACGGCGAGCTGGCGAAGCTCGCCGAAACCGCGCCCGACGAACTGTTCGTCCCCCGGGAGACCGTCGCCTTCGGCCCTCCGTACCGGCACCCGCGGCTGATCTGGGGAATCGGCCTCAACTACGTCGACCATGCGGCCGACCTCTCCGAGCAGGTGCCCGACGAGCCCGCCTCCTTCATGAAGGGCGACCACACCGTCATCGGCCCGGGAGAGCCCATCCCGATACCGCGCCAGAGCGCCCGGACCACAGCAGAGGCGGAGCTGGGGCTCGTCATCGGCCGGTACTGCCGCAACGTGTCCGAGGCAGAGGCGCCCGACCATGTTCTCGGTGTCACGACGATCCTCGACCAGACCGCGGAAGACATTCTCGAGCGCAACCCGCGCTTCCTCACCCGCTCCAAGAACTTCCCGGGGTTCTTCTCGTTCGGCCCAGAGATCGTGCCGCTAGCCGACCTGCCGAATGGGGTGCGTGACCTGTCGGCGCTGGAGGTGTCGACCGTGCTGAATGGCGCGGTGCACCGCTCCAACACGGTGGCCAGGATGCGGTACTCGCCGCAGTTCCTGGTCAGCTTCCACAGCGCGGTCATGCCGCTGCAACCCGGTGACATCATCGCGACGGGCACACCGGGCGCGGCGCATGTCCGTCCGGGCGACACGGTCCAATGCCGCATCCCGGGCGTGGGTGTGCTGGCCAACCCCGTCGTGCAGGGTTAGCGGACGCGCCGGCCCAGTCGAGCAGGCGCGGGCGGCGCTACGGCTTGCCGGTCAGGGCGGAGAAGGCGGCGGCGACGACGAGACCCCCCACCACGATCGCGATCAGGAAGCCCGAAAGGCCAAAAGACTCGGAAATTGAAGCAATAGCCTGAAGTGTGCCACCCATTGTCCCGTCGTCCTCTCTGGATTCCCACCTGCGGCGCGGGGCGATACGTGAACCATGCTCGCTCGGATCTCCGGGAGCGATAGAGCGAGCCCCACAGTCCGGAGCCACAACACCCCAGCTCAGGTGGGGTTTGCCTCCCACTGAGCCCGTGGTTGCGCGCTATCGATTACCACGCGATCAGCAAGCACCGAGTGCGAGGTGGGCCTGCGGGCCAGGGACGGGCTGTCGTAGACGACGAGCAGCCGCGCACCCGCGGGGTCGCCCGGCTCGAGCAGCGCGATGCCCTCAGGGTGGTCGACGCCGTCGCCATGGGGCAGTGCCGTCACAAGACTGATCTCTTCGCCGCGCACCACCCGCCCGGTCACGGCCGTCGCCGCGTGATGCCAGCGGTACACCCGCACCGGGCCGGAGAGCGCCATCGACGGCCCTGCCAGTACGAGCAGATCGTTGCCGTCTGGGCACAGGTCCCGTACACCGAGGCCGCCGAGGTCGAGGAAGTGTTTGCGGTAGCGGGTGCCGTCGCCGAATGCGCCGAGCGCCAGCCGGGCGGGATCGGTGGGATCGGGGACCGGCAGCAGCTCGAGCACCACAGCCCACCCGCGCAGTACCGGGCCGCGCAGGCCGACGTACAGCGACTCGCCGTGCGCGGCGAGGCCCTCGACGTCGAGCCCATTGTCCTTGGACGGGATCGCGAGGAAGGGCGCGAGGTGCTCGTCGTCGCCCAGCAGATCGGCGAGGTTCTCGGAGCCGGCGCCGCCGACGAGCGCCGAGTGGCGGCCGTCGGCAGCCACCCGCACCGGCTCGGGTCTGCCGTCCGCACCAGGTTCGACGGCGAGCCGGGCCATCACATAGCGGTTGGCCTGTCGCTTGATCTTGGCAAGCCGCTTGACCGCCTTCACCTCGCTGTGGTGTGGCTTGATCTGTTTGCGGGCCAAGCTGTGTGATCCGACGGCCCAGAGCCAGCCCCCGGCCCGGGCGATGCCCTCGATGTCGGCCTCCTCGTCAGGTGGCCCGGGCAGGTCGACGAAGTCGGCCAGCGCGAAACTGCGCTCGCTCCCACCGCGGGTGGGCACGGACGGGGAGTCGAGTACGAGCCGCTCGATCGTTGCCGTCTCGTCTCCGGCGAGCCAGAGGTGCTCGCCCTCTGTCCGCACCGCCGAGAGATTGACGTGATTGCCGGTGCGCGCCACCTCACCGCTGAACACCAACTCGACCTGACCCTCGACGTCCACGAGTCCCATTGTCGTGGGCACTGTGTCGTGGACAACACTGTGTCGTGGGCAACACTGTGTCGTGGCCATCGCCGTAGGCTCAGGTCAGCGCCCGTGACGGCCCGGCCCTGTGCCAGCTCCGTCTTCGAACAGACCTGCACCCGGTCGTGGTCGGCCGCGCGCCGCACGGCGGCTGCGCCCCCTGCACGTGGCTCTGCTGCTGGCATGCGCGCTCAGCAGCGACGTGCGATTCTTGAGCCGTGCTGCGCTGCCTCATCGTCGACGACAGCCCTCGGTTCCTCGATGCCGCGCGCGGCTTGCTGGAGCGGGAGGGCATCGCGGTCGTGGGTGTGGCGTCGACCGGCCCTGAGGCGCTCGAGCGCGCCGGGGAGCTCCTGCCCGACGTCACGCTGGTGGACATCGACCTCGGCGGAGAGAGCGGCTTCGACGTGGTGCGGCGACTCCACCGCGAAGCGCACCTGGCCCCGTCACGGATGATCCTGATATCCAGCCACGCAGAGGAGGACTACGCCGATCTGATCGCGGCGAGCCCGGCGGCCGGGTTCCTGTCCAAAACCAGGATGTCCGCCGACGCAGTCCGGGACCTGCTCCAGCTCCGGGGTGACGGCGAGCCCGACCCTGTCAGCGGGCCTCGAGGAAGTTGAGCACAGCGAGGACGAGCCGTACAGATTCGGGTTCCATCGTCCTGGCCAGCACTATCGGCTGATCTCACATTCTGTCAGGTCACTACGCTGCGGAGGTGTCGGCGAAGCGTTCACGGGCGCGAGCGCAAGGCCAGCAACCGCGTGAAATCCGACCGGAAGATGAGCTGTGGGCGGGCTGGCCCATCACATGATCGTCGCGAGCGGCCCGCTCGCGTTGGTCGTGGGCGCCGCCTT